>JAAYCW010000119.1 GCA_012729575.1 Actinomycetota bacterium
CATCCGGTGACGAGATCCAACTAGCCATGTCCGACACCGCCCGGTTGACCCCGGCGGCCTCTCAGGCCGACACCCTTTCGGCAGCGGCCTCGCTGCAGGCCTTTGGTGTCGACCTCTATCGGCTCTTGGCCACCGATGCCGGTGACGGCAACCTGGTTTTCTCCCCCTCCAGCATCGTGACGGCGCTCGCTATGACCTACGCGGGAGCTGCGGGCTCCACGGCCGAAGAAATGGCGACTGTGCTCCACTTCGCTTTGGAGGGTGACGCCCTTCATCAAGCGCTCAACTCACTCGACACCGCTCTCGAGTCGCGCAGCTTCCAACAGAAGAACCCTGACGGCAAGGAAGAAGGCGTGCTCATCAAGACGGCAAACAGCCTCTGGGGGCAGAAAGACACCGTCTTCGAGCAGATATTCTTGGATACCCTGGCCGCCAACTACGGCGCGGGCATCAGGCTGGTTGACTACCAGACCGAGGCCGAGGAGGCCCGGCAGGCCATCAACGCGTGGGTGGCGGACGAGACCAACGAGAAGATCACCGACCTCATCCCTGAGGGGGCTCTCGACGCCCTGACCCGTCTCGTGTTGGTCAACGCCATCTATCTGGACGCCACCTGGCGTTCCCAGTTCGATCCACAACTCACGTTCGACGGCAGTTTCACCACCCTCGGAGGCGATAGTGTCACCACCCCGATGATGAACCAGCAGACCCGGTTCCCCTATGCATCCGGCGACGGCTGGCAGGCGGTCGACCTGCCATATGTGGGCGAGCAGGTAGCTATGACCCTCATCGTGCCCGGCGAAGGACGCTTCGACGAAGTGGAAGACCGCTTGGTCGGCGGGCTGATAGACGAAGTGGTCGGTTCCCTGGGTGAGGGTCCCGAGGTCGATCTCACCATGCCCAAGTTCGAATTCCGTACACAGGCCGGTTTGAATGAAGCATTGACCACCCTGGGCATGGGCGCCGCCTTCGATCCGGAGGTTGCCGACTTCTCTGGGATGACGAAGCAGGAAAGCCTCTTCATTAGTGATGTAATCCACGAGGCCTACATAGCCGTAGACGAAGAGGGTACCGAGGCCGCAGCGGCAACTGCGGTGATAATGGAGTTGACGGCTATGCCGCAAGTAGTCGAGTTGTACATCGACCGGCCCTTCCTGTTCGCCCTGCGCGACCTGGAGACCGGAGCGCTGCTGTTCCTCGGACGGGTCGCGGACCCCTCCGTCTAGGGAGTTGAGCGACGGCGACCAGAGGAAGCCCCCGCTACGACGTCGGCCCGACGCACTTGCCGCGGGTACCCGCGAGGGCGCCACTGACCTTGTGTGCTCGCGAGGGCGCCGCTGCTGCGGCGCCCTCGTCGCCATGGACAGAACGGTGTGCGGCAGGGTACTGTTCGTAGCGTGAGGAACCACAGAACCAGTCTCGAAGTGGCGCATACACCGATTGCGGCGGTCATCCTTGCGGCGGGTAGGTCGTCGCGGATGGGCACCAGCAAGCCTCTCCTCCCCCTCGGACCGATGACGGTCATCGAGCGGTTGGTGGACTCCGTCTCCCGTGCGGGCGTCGACGACATCGTAGTGGTCACCGGGCACAAGGCGGACCGGCTGACTCCTGTCCTCTCCGGACTGCCCGTCCGCGTCGCGCATAACGCGGGCTACGACGCCGGTATGTTCTCCTCCGTCCGCACCGGCGCGGCGGCCTTGGACGACCACACCAAGGCGTTCTTCATATTGCCTGCGGATTACCCTCTGGTCAGAAGCCAGGTCCTCAACCGCCTGATCGAGGCTTCCCGTGAAGAAGACTGCCTCCTGATCCACCCCACCTGCTGCGGTTTGAGGGGCCACCCCCCTCTCTTGTCCGGTCGCTTGAGAGAACCTCTGCTGAAGGCACGAAATGACGATATTTTGCGGGACTTCCTGCAAAGACGCGTCTCGGGCTCGGGCGTGGGTATAACCAACAATGAGGTTGAGCTTGAGGTAGAGGTCGAGGATCTCACGATCCTCCTGGATATGGATGCTCCGGAAGACTTCCAGAGGATCCGCCGTTTCGCCGCCGCTCTCGACGCGACCGCGGCGAAGACAACCGACGAGCGCCAACCGGTCCCAGCGACGGCGACCGTGATCGCGACCGCCCTCGACCGGGCGGACAGCTTTCCGGTGGAAGATGCTGAGTACCTCCTGCAACTCGTCGAGGCTCCCGACCGGGTCGTCAGACACTGTCGGGCCGTCGCGGCCGTCGCGGAGACTCTTGCCCGGGCGCTCGAGCCGCGCCCCCCCTCCCTGGATGTTGACTTGGTCAGGACCGCCGGCCTGCTGCACGACATGGCACGAAAGCATCCCAGGCACGCAGTGCTGGCTGAGCGCCTGCTCGCCAATCTTGGTTTCGCCCGGCTGGGAGCGGTGGTGGGCGCACACATGGTGCAGCCCCATGAGCAGATCGGACTCTCGCAGATCACAGAGGAACAACTGGTCTACCTAGCGGACAAGCTCGTGGCCGATGACGAACTAGTCGGCCTGGAGGAGAGAAAGAAGCGGGCTCTGCAGAAGTGGCACGGCGATCCCACCTCTCCCCAGGCGCTGGAGACCATAGAGAGCAGGATGCGCGGCGCCCATCTCATACTCACAAAATTGGAGACGGTCCTAGGCCGTCCCTTGGAGGAGATCCTGCCACGACAACCACATCCATCTACTTAGTCAGACACGCGGAGCCCGTTCTGCCGGACCGCACCTGGCGGTTCGTCGGGCGTTCCGATCCGCCGCTCAGCACTAAGGGGATCGAGCAGGCCCACCGGGTTCGGGAACGCTTGAGCGACGTCCGCTTCGACGCCGTACACAGCAGCGATCTGCGCAGGAGCATCATGACCGCTGAAATCATCTCTTGGGGCGCACTCGGAGCCGCCCCGCACTCTCAGGCAGGTGGCTGCGAGCCGCCGGGCAGGCGGACTCCTCACATCCGAGTGAACGCTCAACTGCGTGAGATAGATGCAGGTCTGTGGGAATGGCTCACCTCTGAGGAGGCTCGGGCTCGTTACCCGGAAGAATACGAAGCACGAGAGCAAGATGTGACCGGCCATCCCTTCCCGGGTGGAGAGAGCTTTCGCGATCTGCGCAGGCGGGTGATCCCCGCCTTCATGCGAATCGTAGAGGAGGGGGGCGAAAACGTCCTTGTGGTGGCGCATCTGGGCGTCAATCGAGTGCTGCTGTCCGAGTTCCTGGGCCTACCGCTGGAAGAGATCTTCTCGATCAAGCGATCTTATGCCCAGATGGATCTTCTCGTCGCGTCGGAACTTTCAGACGGCCGCCATCGGATCGAGGTCATGCCGACTCTGTAGGCGCTGCCCTCAGGAGCGAGCGTCCTCTCTGGAAGTAGCGGCAGACCTATCCGCCCGCGGTCAGGCCGGGGTCTTCAGCAGCTCCACATCCTTGATGCGGATCTTCCCCGCTCCCTCCACCACCAGGTTCAGCTTGATGAGATCGGGTCGTTCGCCCTTCCTCAGCCGGAAAGGGGTCTCGAATGGAGTCCACCAGACGCTGCCCTGCAGGGGTTGGTTGAGCCCTCGAGAGAAGAATTCGCCGCGTCCGGGGAAGCGGCACCACATCTCCAAGTACGCCCGGCCCGCAAGCTCCTCCGACTGCATGACGGCGCGGTAGGTGAGAATGCACCGCTCCGCGTCGGGTGAGGAGACTTCAAACAGCCGGATCAACTGATTACCCGGCGCGTCCACCAACCAGTGATCCTCCTCCACCGCGAGCACGTCGCGACTCCGAACGTCGTCGGCCACTCCGAACCGGCGCAATACGACAGGAGTCCTATCAGTCTTGCGCCCCAACAACGCGTCGAGAAACCGATTGCCCATCGACCACCCCCTATTTCCCACTCCCTACTCGAACCGGAACCCACTCCCTATTCGAAAGGGAACCTGTACGGCAGGCCGAGCTCATCGCGCATGGCCACCAGATCCTTCTGCAGGGCGGCGTCCACCGGCGCTCCTCTGTCTTTGCGCTCCAGCGAAGCCAGATACTCTTTCTCGCCGCAGGTGTAGATCCTTTCTCTACCGGGCGCCTTAGTGGAGCCACGCAGCGCCCGTAGGATGTCACCGGTGG
>JAAYCW010000120.1 GCA_012729575.1 Actinomycetota bacterium
AGCGGGCTACCAGGTCAATCTCCCGCAATTGAGATCTCAGGCGCCGGGCCAACTCCAGGAGGATCCTGTCTCCGCTCTGGTGCCCATGGCGGTTATTGAGTTGGTGAAAATCGTCCAGATCAAGCACAAAGAGGATGAAGGTGTCGCCGAAGCGGTAAGCGCGGTCGCATTCGTGGGCGAGACGATCCTGGAAGACTCTATGACTGGCCACCCGGGTCAGGGCGTCCACTGTCGCGGTCTCCATCAGTTCGCTCGCTCCAAGACCGCTGTTCCGACTCGAGGAGACGGCGACGGAGAAGACGGTGACGCAGGCGGCAAGGAGTACCATCTGAGCCCAAGGGAAGGCCCGCGCACCGGCCGGCGGGCTGAACGCCAAGACCACAGAGAGCGCCGTGAGTAGAAGAACGAGTAGACCGGCCACCAGAGGCCGTTGGGAGACCGACTGCTTGCCGGTGACTTGGGACCGGAACACGACGAAGAATGCCGCGGCCACGAGCCCGACCGCGACCACCGCCAGCGCCACTCGGATCACTGTGAACGAATCGATGGTCAAGTTCCTTTCTCCCTGACCAGAGGCTTTCGACAGGACGGATGCGTATCCTCTGTGGAGAGGGTGCTTGCTTGGCTTTGCTCTTTTGCGGAAGGTCTTGGGGGTAGGGGTCCCCCGGAACGGGAGAAGCCGCCCCAGTCGGGACGGCTTCTCGTTTCATGACGCTGTTCGGATGGTGCTCCGCGAATCAGCCGCGGTGCCCTTATTCGATACTGATCGCGCCCTCTGGACACTCATCGGCGGCTTCTTCACAGCAGCCGGCGTCTTCGCATGCGTTCGGATCGATCACGTGGCAGACGCCGTCATCGCCGACCTCGAACACATCGGGGCAGATGTCTTCACAAATGCCGCACCCGGTGCAAAGATCGGGATCGACTTTCGGAACACCCATGGTTTCCCTCCTTTGGAACGGTCAAACGAGGCAATATAAGCAAAGCAGCGCATGGAGTGCAAGGCGCCGGGGATGTTTTTTGAAGGCGACTTACGTCCGGATGTGGGCCAGCAGCTCCGCGAGAGCCGTCTCCTCAACCTCTTCGAGCACCGGAGCGAAATCCTGAGTCTCCAATGGGATGTACTCGGGGCCTGGATCATGCAGCAAGAAGGCGGGCGGGTCTCCGCCGGCGGCTCGGGATGCCCGCAGCCATTCCTCGGGCAGTCTCACGTCGGTGACGGGCCGTCCGAGAACCGTACCTATGAAGGCGGTCCACGCCCGGGGAGTCACGTTCCAGGGGTCGTAGCCCCCTCCTCCAACGATGAGCCAGCGACCCGAGCAGACCTCGTGGACCAGCTCATGCAGGCGCACGGCAAGCTTCGGGAATACCGAGATGGTGGCGTTGAGATGGGTGAGCGGATCGGTGTGGTGAGCATCCACCCCCATCTGTGTGAGCATGATGTCGGGGGCCCACGCGCGGAGTGCCGGGCCGATGACTCGGTCAAAGGCCGACAGGATGCCTTCGTCTCCCGTGAAGGCGGGCAGCGGGATGTTCAGGCAGGCTCCCCTGCCGTCCCCCTTGCCCATCTCGGCGGTGTCGCCGGTGCCGGGGAACAGGAACTGCCCGGATTCATGAATGGAGATGGTGAGGACGCGCGGATCGTCGTAGAAGGCGTCCTGCACCCCGTCACCGTGGTGAGCGTCAAAATCCACGTAGGCCACCCGCATCCCTGCCTGCAACGCTATGGTGATCGCTGCGGCTGAATCGTTGTAGATGCAGAATCCGGAGGCTCGGGCCCTCTGAGCGTGGTGCTGGCCTCCGGCCGGACTGTAGGCATGGATGGCTCGCTCCTCAACGACAGCGTGCATTCCCTGGATAGTTGCTCCCGTGTAGAGAGCGGCGGCGTCGTGCATGTTGGGGAACAACGGATCGTCGGAGGTACCCAGTCCGTAGAAGGTCAGATCGGCCGGAGGGCGTTCCCCCCGAGAGATCGCTTGACCTTGCTGCACCGCCTGTATATACGGATAGGAGTGGACACTCATGAGCTCGGACAGGGTGGCGAAGCGGGGCGCTTCGAACTCGATCTCGGTGGCGTTCAACCAGCCCAAAGAGGACAAGAGAGACATAGTAAGGACATAGCGGTCGGCCTGTAGAGGATGCTCGGGGCCGAAGCTGTAAGAGGCCAACTCGGGCCCGTAGACGATCAAGAAACGCTCGGCCTCGGTCGGCCGACCATCTGCACGGTTCACAGATGACCTCCGCGTTCGTGGACGGCGGGAAAGTGCCTTCCCTTGAGATAGTACAATACCAGCCCCGAGGGGATCGAAGAGGAGGGATCTGGAGCGGTGAGCTCAGGCGTGAAACCGCGCAGGCGAGGGCGGACCTCTCTCGCCCGCAGAGTGCAGAGTGTAATCGAGCGCGAGTGTCTATTCCCCCGCGGTACACGTGCCTTGGTGATGGTCTCCGGGGGCCAGGATTCGCTTGCGCTGCTGCACCTGCTATCGACGGAGGCCGTCGGATCGAAAGGGCCGTCAGCGCTGCATGCGTTGCATGTGAACCACCACCTTCGCGGTGCGGAGAGTGACGACGATGAGGCTCTGGTGGTCCGGTTCTGCGATCAGATGGGTGTGGAACTGACCGTCGCCCACCGCCCGGTGGACAAAGCGGCTGGGAACGTACAAGAGGCGGCGCGGGACGCCCGTCGGGAGGCCGGGTTGGCTGTGGCGGCACAGCAAGAATGTGCACGCATAGCCATAGGCCACACAGCCGATGACCAAGTGGAGACCATGCTTTACCGGCTGGGCCGCTACGGCGGGCTTGCCGCTCTTACCGGGATGCTGCCCGCCGATCCACCCTGGGTCCGTCCCCTTCTCGGTTGTCGTCGAGAGGAGACGGCCGCCTACTGCCGGCATCTTGGATTGGAGTTCGCTGAAGACCGGGGAAATTTCTACCCGGGCTACGCGCGCACCGCAATAAGGGAGACCGTACTACCGGCTTGGGAGGCCGCCCTGCCGGGAGCGGTCGATGCCGCCTGCCGGGCGGCCGAGGTGGCGGCGGAGATCCAAGGGGTGGTGGACGATGTCGTGGTGGATGCGGCTCGCCGCGTGGGGCGAGGACAGGACCCGACCGGCAGGGAGAGGGCGGAGAGCGAGGCGACCTGGGGGGTAGGGCGCGAAACAAGTGGTCCTGCCGCCCTATGCGCTGAAGAGTTGAGCGTGACGGGGCTCCTGAGTCTCTCACCGGCGGTGCGGAGGCTGTTGCTGCACGAGTGGTTGGAGGCGCGCGCGAGGCCTTCGGCCTCGCGCGCCGCCGTCCTGGCCGCAGAGGCCTTGCTCGGCCACGGAGGATCGGCCGAGCGGTCGGTGGGTGGGGGCTGGCGGGTCTGCAAGGAATACGACCGTCTGTTCCTTCACAGAGGAGTCCGCGCGCTACCGGTCATACCCGAGCCCGTGTCGTTGCCGTTGCCCGGCGTGGTCGAGTGGGGTGGCTTGGCGGTGCGCTCCGAGTTCGTGGAGCGGTACGCCGCGCCGGATGTCGCCCGCGAGGCCTACTTGGATGCGGGTGGCCTGAGCGGGCCGCTGGTGGTGAGGGCGCCCGTACCGGGAGACCGTTTCCGGCCGTTTGGAGCGCCGGGGGAGCGCAAGCTACAGGACGTGTTGGTCGATCTGAAGGTACCTGCCTCGGCCCGCCGCCGTCAACCCTTGGTGGTCAGCGGTGGGCGTATCGTGTGGGTCTGTGGTTTGGTGATGGCGGAGGAAGGTAGAATAACGCGCAAGACCACCGCTATCATCCGGCTCAGTGTGAGCCCTGGCGATGACCGGGACCGGGAGGCCCCGGTTGAGACGGGAGAGTGGCGGACGTGAGAGTCCTCATATCCTCGAAAGAACTGCAGGCCAGGATCGACGAGCTTGCCGCTGCTATCACCGCCGATTACCAGGGGACCCGTCCTGTGCTCATCTGCGTGCTCAAGGGCGCCGTGTTCTTCATCGCCGACCTCACCCGCCGGTTGCCGTTCGACCTTGAGATCGAGTTCATGGCGGTGTCCAGCTACGGCCACTCTTCGGAGAGTTCCGGGGTGGTGAGGATCCTCAAGGACCTGGACACCGATATCGAGGGGCGGCATGTGCTGATCGTCGAAGACATCATCGACTCGGGTCTTACCCTCCAATACCTGACCAAGACGCTGAAGGCCCGGAACCCGGCCAGCCTAGAGGTCGTCACTCTGCTCAGCAAGCCCAGCCGCCGGAAGGCGGACCTCGAATGCCGCTACACGGGATTCGAGATCCCCAACGAGTTCGTGGTCGGCTACGGCCTCGACCACGCGGAGAATTACCGCAACCTGCCGTATCTGGGGGTTGTGGACGAGCGTGAATAACGCTCCCGTGTATGCCCTTGTGATAGTATCTGCCCCTCTAATAGAACGACCTTGGAGTCGAGTTGAGTAGGTTCTTCAAGAGTGCGGCCTTCCCCATCCTTCTCGTGATCTTGCTCGCGTTTTTCGTGCAGAACCTTTTCTATGGTTCGAATGCGGCCGAGGAGTTGACCTTCAACGCCTTCCAGCGTGCTGTGGAGCAGGGGCAGGTAGAGGGCCCGGTGACCGTCAAGACCAAAGACCTGGTGGTAGAAGGCAAGCTGAAGAACGGGGACACCTTCGAGGTGGGGTTCACCCAGGCTTACAACATGGAGGAGTTCCTCCTTACCAACAACGTGGAGTTCAACACCGACATTCAAGAGAGTTCCATCTGGGTGACTCTCCTCAGCAC
Source organism: Actinomycetota bacterium (assembly GCA_012729575.1). Classification (GTDB taxonomy): domain Bacteria; phylum Actinomycetota; class Thermoleophilia; order RBG-16-64-13; family RBG-16-64-13; genus RBG-16-64-13. Next base: position 4,746 of record JAAYCW010000120.1, read on the forward strand.
GTTTGCACCCATACTTCTCATGATCGTGTTCTTCATCTTCTTGATGAACCAGATGCAGGGCGGCGGGAGCAAGGTGATGAGCTTCGGCAAGTCCCGGGCCAAGCGCCTGACCGTTGACCAGCCCAAGGTGACGTTCAAGGACGTGGCAGGCGCGGACGAGGCCGTCGAGGAACTGGAGGAGATCAAGGAATTCCTCGAGAATCCCAAGCGTTTCCAGAGCCTGGGGGCTCGTATACCCAAAGGGGTCTTGCTGTTCGGACCGCCCGGTACAGGTAAGACCCTTCTGGCCCGAGCGGTAGCCGGCGAAGCGGGGGTGCCCTTCTTCAGCATCTCCGGTTCCGATTTCGTGGAGATGTTCGTGGGTGTGGGCGCCAGCCGAGTGCGCGATCTCTTCGAGCAGGCCAAGCAGAACCAGCCCTGCATCATCTTCATCGACGAGATCGATGCGGTGGGACGGCACCGTGGAGCCGGCCTCGGTGGCGGCCACGACGAGCGGGAGCAGACTCTCAACCAGTTGCTGGTGGAGATGGACGGGTTCGAGGCCAACGAGAGCATCATCATTATGGCCGCGACCAACCGTCCTGACATCCTTGACCCGGCGCTGCTGAGGCCGGGGCGTTTCGACCGGCAGATCATCGTGGATCGCCCCGACCGGGAAGGCCGCAAAGCCATCTTGGCCGTGCACTCCAAGGGTAAGCCGCTCTCTCCCACGGTGGAGCTGGACGTGCTGGCCGCACAGACTCCCGGTTTCACCGGAGCCGACCTGGCCAACCTGGTGAACGAGGCCGCGCTTCTGGCCGCGCGCAGGCGCAAGCGGATTATCGAGATGGACGAACTCGACGAGGCGGTACTGCGGGTGATCGCGGGTCCGGAGAAGAAGTCCCGCCTCCTCTCCGAAGAGGAGAAGCTGATCACGGCCTACCATGAGACCGGGCACGCCCTGGTGGCGCACTACCTCCCCAATGCTGACCCGGTCCATAAGATATCCATCATCAGCCGGGGGCAGGCTTTGGGCTACACCATCACGCTGCCTACCGAAGACAAGTTCATGGTGAAGAAGAAGGAGATCCTGGATAAGCTCTCGCACATGCTGGCAGGCCGGGTGGCCGAGGAGATCCGTTTCGACGACATCACCACCGGGGCCTCGAACGATCTGCAGCGTGCTACGGAGACCGCCCGGCGCATGATCACGCAGTATGGTATGAGCGAGAATCTGGGCCCACTCACGTTCGGTCACGATCCGGCCCAACCCTTCGTGGGCCGTGATTACGGGATGGGTCAGGAGTACTCCGACGAGACCGCCGAGAAGATCGACGCCGAGATCCGGCGGGTCGTTGATGAGGCATACGAGACGGCCAACCGTATACTCACCGAACACCGTCAGGAGCTGGACAAGCTCTCGCTGCTGTTGATCGAACAGGAGACTATCGACCGAGAGGAGTTCGAGGCGATTCTGGCGGGTCAGGATCCGGTCGAGGTCTTCAAGGCTCGCGATGAGGCTCGTGCGCGCAAGTCGGCGGAGAGCAAGCGCCTACAGAGGCAGCGCCGGTCTCGGGAGCCCGAAGAGGTGGAGCCTGACGGTCGGGAGCGGGTGGCGACCGGAGGAGCGACGCCCATGGCCGCTCATCAAGAAGACCAGATCCAAGTCCCTTGATGGACCGAGCCAAGATCGAAGAGAGCGTGCGGCTTCTCCTGGAGGCTATCGGGGAGGACCCCGCGCGCGGTGGCCTGGTCGAGACTCCTCGGCGGGTGGCGGAGATGTATTCCGATATCATCTCGTGCGAACCGGAGGATCTCTCCACCATCGTGGCTCCCATCGGTTCGGACACCCACCAGGAGATGGTGCTGGTGCGCGACATCAAGTTCTACTCACTCTGTGAGCATCATTTGGTGCCTTTCTTCGGAGTAGCCCATGTCGCCTACATCCCCTCAAAGAACGGCAGTATCACCGGCATCTCCAAGATCGTACGGCTGGTGCGGACCGCGGCGGCGAGGCTGCAACTGCAGGAGCGGCTCACCAGTACCATCGCAGACACCATGGTGGAGTCACTGCATCCCGCGGGGACTCTGGTGCTCATTCAGGCGGAGCATCTCTGCATGACTATGCGGGGGGTGCGTGCCCCCGGTTCGCAGGTGGTCACCTCGGCCGTCCGGGGCATATTCCATACCAGCGCGGCGGCTAGGGCCGAGGTGCTGGCTCTGATAGAAGCCCCAGGCAACTGAACGGGGCCGGACTCAGATGATCCCCGTAGCCGGTTCTCCACAGGTGCTTGTATTGCGCGACTTGGAGCAGGTCAGGTCGACCCTCCGGCACGCCCGAGTGTCCAAGGGCGGCATAGATATCATGGAGAAGAAGGCTCTCTTCCGGATCGTCCGAGTCACCGACCTAGATGTTCGGGCGGCCGGCATCCTGAAACAAGAGATGCTCTCCCGGGGCGGGGAGGTGGCCGTCTCCCGCGAGGTCTACGAATCGGGCGGGGAGAAAGCCGACTGTCTGTTGATGGGGACTCTAGCTCAGTTTGAGCGCCTGCTCCCCAAACTTCGGGCCCAACCCTTCGGTCTTCGGTCCCTCGCAGCTTCGATAGAAGCGGCTCTCACGAACCACGACGCCAGGGTCCCCGCCTGTCATGAGGGCATCCCTCTGGCGGAAGGCCCTCTCCTCATGGGTATACTCAACGTGACTCCCGACTCGTTCTCAGACGGGGACTCTTACACCGGTACGGAACAGGCGGTGCGTACTGGACTGGAGATGGCGGAAGAAGGCGCCGCCTTCATCGACGTTGGAGGAGAGTCGACCAGGCCGGGTTCCGACCGGGTCTCGCTTGATGAGGAGGCGGCTCGGGTCATGCCCGTGGTCAAGGCCCTCGCTCAGTCTCTCCCGGGGCGCGTCTCCGTGGACACCTACAAGGCGAGGATGGCGGCGGATGCTCTGGCCGCCGGTGCCTATATGATCAACGATATCTCGGCCCTGCGCATGGATTCGGAGATGGTGGCGGTTATACGTGACGCAGATTGCCCGGTAGTTCTGATGCACATGCTGGGCGAGCCCAAGACCATGCAGGAGGAGCCCACCTACGAGGACGTGGTGGAAGAACTGCACGCTTTCTTCGTGGAGAGGCTCAACTGGGCCGTCGACAATGGGTTGAAAGAGGAGAATCTGCTCATCGACCCTGGTCTCGGTTTTGGGAAGACAACGGTTCACAATCTCGAGATAATGCGCGATCTGGAGACCTTCCGGTCGCTGGGGCGGCCGATAGTCCTCGGGGCTTCGCGCAAGCGTTTCCTGGGGGAGATTCTCGGGATCGATGAGCCGCGGCAGCGCGACCTCGCGACTGCGGCGACCACGGTCATGGCGGTGACGGCCGGCGCTCACATTGTGAGGGTGCACCGGGTGGGTCTGAATCGCGATGCGGCTCGGCTGGCCCAGGCCGTCTTCGGTCCCGGGCAGGACGCCCGGCAAAGCGACGGATAGGGGCGGATATGGATGTCTTCATCGAGGGGCTTGAAGTCTACGGACATCACGGAGTGGGACAGGAGGAGAAGATTCTCGGTCAGCGACTCCTGTACGACATACGGCTGAGCTTCGACGACTGTCGGGCGGCTCAGACGGACTCTGTGGCCGATACCGTCGATTACACAGAGGTGCTCGATCTGATCGTCGAGATCGCCACGGTCAAGAGCTACTCCTTGCTGGAGAGGTTGGCTCAGGCCACGGCCGAAGACATTCTTCGGAAGTTCCCCGTGGATGAGGTCTGGGTGCAGGTCACCAAGCCACACCCCCCGGTGGCCTGCGCTCTGACAAGCGTGGCCGCCGCTGTGGAACTGCAACGCAGCGACCTCGAGGGCTGAAGGCTGAGCGGGCCCGACCGGGTCCCGGCCCGAGTGTTTCTGGGACTGGGGTCCAATCTCGGCGACCGGGAAGCCGCGCTCAGCCGGGCGCGCGTGCTCCTCACGGCTTTGCCCGGAACCACCGTCACGGCTGAGTCCGGGATCTACGTGACTGCTCCAGTTGGTGGTCCCGAGCAAGATGACTACCTCAATCAAGTGGTAGAAGTACGGACCCTCCTGTCCCCGTATGAGTTACTGACCAGCGTTCAGGGCATCGAGGCCGAGCTAGGCCGTGTGCGCGACATCCGTTGGGGTCCTCGCACTATCGACGTGGATATCCTTTGGTACCATGGCTTTTCGAGTGCCGATGCCCGTCTTGAGGTCCCGCATCCGCGCATGGAAGAACGCCGGTTCGTGCTTGAACCGCTCGCGGAGCTGGCCCCCGATCTCGTCCTGCCGTCGGGCCTAACCGTGACAGAGGCTCTCGCCGGCCTGCCGGATCAGGCGGTGCGGCGTAACGATGACAGGACGGCCGGAACCGTTTCGCGGAGGAGTGAGAGGTCACCCATGGACCATTCGATCGTTCAGAAGCAGATACGACGCCTGGCGGAGGAGACGGGGGCGATCATCTTGGCCCACAACTATCAACGTCCGGAAGTCCAGGATATCGCCGACATAGTCGGAGATTCGCTGGGGCTGTCCCGGCAGGCGGCCACGTCGAAAGCCCGGATGATCGTGTTCTGCGGGGTCCATTTCATGGCCGAGACCGCGGTCATCCTTGCTCCGGACATCCCGGTGATCGCGCCCGAGCCTCAAGCCGGGTGCGCCATGGCCGATATGGTCGACGTTGAAGGTCTGGCTCATCTCAAGGCCGAGCACCCCGATGCCGTTGTGATCAGCTATGTGAATACTACGGCGGCCGTCAAGGCTCTCACGGATATCTGTTGCACCAGCGCCAACGCGGTGGAGATAGTCCGCTCCGTGCCGGCCGGCCAAGAGATTATTTTTACCCCCGACCGTAACCTGGGAAGATGGGCCGCCAAGAAGGCGGGGCGGAAAGTCATCGTCTGGCCCGGCTTCTGCCCGACGCACGACCTGGTTCAGGTGGAGGATGTGGAGCGGGCCCGGGCCATTCACCCCGCGGCCAAAGTGGTGGTCCACCCAGAGTGCGATCCGGCTGTTTCCGACATCGCCGACGCGGTGGAGAGCACCTCAGGGATGATCCGCTTCTGCAGGGAGGACGATGCGGAGGAATACGTGATCGGCACCGAGACGGGCATGATCTATCGCCTGTGTCAGGATGTGCCGGGCAAGCTCTTCTACCCGCTCACCGAGATGGCCGTCTGCCCCACCATGAAGTTGACCACCCTGCAGAAGGTGCTCGAGAGTGTCCGTAACGCAGGTCCGGTAGTGACGGTCGACGAAGAGATTCGGACCAAAGCACTGAAGGCCGTGCAACGTATGATCGAGGTAGGGGCATGAGCTCGGATCTGAGGGAGCCGATCGAGTGAGAGCCTACGGATATGGGGACGGGAGCGGTTCTTCCTCGGCCGGTGGTGCGGCTGCTCCCTTCATATCGCGTAGGGGAGCCGACCTGCGCTATTCGAGCTACGACGTCCTGGTGGTGGGAGGCGGTATCGCCGGCTTGACCGCCGCCCTGGGCGCCGCGCACCGGTGGAATGTGGGCCTCATCACCAAGGGGAGTCTCGATCAGACCACTACCTTCCTGGCCCAGGGAGGGATTGCGGCGGCCATGAGCCCGCACGACTCGCCCAAACTGCATCTGAAGGATACGTTGGAGGCCGGGGTGGGTCTCTGCGACGACGAGGCGGTTCGCGTCTTGGTAGAGGAGGGGCCCGCCCGCATCCGGGAGCTGGAACAACTGGGGACCAAGTTCGACCGGCGCGAAGGCAAGCTGATCCTGGGCAAAGAGGGGGCTCACTCGATGGCTCGGGTCGTGCACGCCGGTGGCGACGCCACCGGTAGCGTCGTCGCAAGCTCTTTGGCCGAGGTGATCACCAAGGGCGGCCGGGTGGAGCTGCACGAGAACGAATTCGTCATCGACCTCTTGATGGATGGCGGCCGCTGCGTGGGGGCTGTCTCTCTGGGGGCGGAAGGGGAGTTGACGGTCAGCCTCGCCAGGGCGGTGGTACTGGCCTGCGGAGGAGCCGGGCAGGTCTATTCTCGCACCACCAATCCTCTGATGGCGACGGGGGACGGTCATGCCATGGCTTACCGAGCGGGCGCCGTCATGCGGGATATGGAGTTTATGCAGTTCCATCCCACCGCCTACTACGGCAAGGAGAATCCCACCCTGCTGGTCACCGAGGCGTTACGGGGGGAGGGCGCGTACCTCCTTGACGATGCCGGGTGTAGGTTCATGGTCGGTGCCCATCCTCAGGCGGAGTTGGCCCCCCGGGACGTGGTGGTGCGCCATATGCGGAGGGTGTGCGACCGGGACGGGAGCGAACACGTGTGGCTGGATGCCCGCCACCTGGACGCCGCCTTCCTGCGCGAGCGTTTTCCCACGGTCCTCAACGGTCTTAAAAAGCGAGGTTTCGACCTATGCGGCCAACTCATCCCTGTGGCTCCGGCGTCTCATTACTTCATCGGTGGAGTCCTCACCGATACCTGGGGTAGGAGCACCGTCCCCGGCCTCTATGCCTGCGGGGAGACATCCAGCACGGGCATCCATGGGGCCAACCGTCTGGCCTCTAATTCGCTGCTGGAGGGTCTGGTGTTTGGCGAAAGGACGGTGCGAGAGCTCAATCGGTATCTGGCTGTCGCCGATCCGGCGGTGCGCAAGGTCAGACTCGACCTGGCGGATGAGGTCCGGGAAGGTAACGCTCCGGGTGCGGTGGCCGAAGGCAGGGCGACGGTGCAGCGCACCATGACCGATCTCTGCGGGGTCGTCCGCAACGCACCCGAACTGACGAGAGCCCAGGAGACCCTCGCGGCGCTGCAGGCGTCGCTGGCAGCGCCCGGTCTGAGCGTTGCCGAGCTGGAACTCTTCAACCTGCTGACGGTGGCCGAGCACATGGTCGCCGCCGCTCTGCTTCGGGAAGAGAGCCGCGGAGTTCATCTCCGCAGCGATTTCCCAGAGCGTGACGACGCCGGATGGCGTCGTCACAGCTTGATCCACCGAGATCTGGAGACGGGCGGTCTCGTCGTCGAGGCGGGTCCGGTGGCGGACTGAGGACGACGATGGCCCGCTGTGGTGAAGATACCGAACACGACCGAGGAGGAGGGAGATGATCGATCAGGCGGGCCTCTCCCTGGTGCGGGAGGCACTCGCTGAGGACCTTGCCGGGTACGGAGACATCACCTCCAGATGGACGGTGCCCGAGGATCTACCGGGCCGGGCTGTGATCCGAGCCCGGCAGGACTTGGTAGTGTGCGGGTTGCCTTTGGCGGAAGCGGTGATGGCCGAGGTGGATCCCCGGGTGATCTTCACCCCTCTGCTGGTGGACGGGAGTCGCGCCGAGGCGGAAGATCACCTGGCCGAGATCCGCGGCTCAGCGCGGAGTATCCTCGGTGCGGAGCGGACAATGCTCAATTTCATCATCCATCTCTCCGGGGTAGCCACCCAATCCCGTCGCTTTGCGCTGGCGGTGGAAGGTACCGGTGCACTGGTGGTCGACACTCGAAAGACCATCCCCGGACTTCGGACTTGGCAGAAGAAGGCTGTGGTCTACGGCGGGTGCGGCAACCATCGCTTCGGGTTGTTCGACATGGTGCTGGTGAAGAACAACCACCTGGAGACGGCCGGCGGAGTCCGGGAAGCTCTGGCTCGGGTGAAGGCGGGTCGTCCCCACTACATCAAGGTCGAGGTGGAGGTGGAGAGCGAAGCCGATCTACGGGAGGCCATCGCCTGCGCGGCGGATGTGATCATGCTGGACAATCAGGATCCGGACTCGCTGAGAGAGCTTGTGCAGATAGC
>JAAYCW010000121.1 GCA_012729575.1 Actinomycetota bacterium
CTCTTGATATCGAAACGGTTAACCGCCAGCGGCGCGGTGGTCAGATCGCGGACGTTGACGCCGGTGGAGTTCAGACCGCTGATGATGGCCCGCTTCAGGACCCTGGAGGCCTGATGAGTGTCCCGGCTCGTGGCAACGTAGCTTCCTTTACCGACCAGTGTGCCGTAGGACATGGCGAGGCGCATGGCCATCTCTGGGGTCACGTCCACGTTGGCCAAGCCTCGCACCCCGTTGTGCCCGAAGAGGGTGCTCGGCCCTCTGGTCTCCCAGACTATGGAGGAACGCACGGTGGATCCAGGGTCGATGTTCTTGAAGGGGTAGATCTTCACGTTGTTGGCGACCACGGCGTTGCGCCCGATGATGGAACGGTCGCCGACAACCACCCCTTCGGAGAGGTGGGCATTCTCATGCACCTCGACGGCGTTGCCGAGGACCGCTCCTTCGACCGTCGCGCCGGGGGCCAGATAGACGTTCTCCCCGAAAACCGAATCCCTTACCTGCGCGCCGCAGCGCAGAACGGTGTTGGCGCCCAATACTGTGTGAGAGAGCACCTTGGAGCCCGATTCCATACGGACGTTCTCTCCGATCACGGCGGGGCCCTCCACATCGTCCAGGGTGTCAAGAGAGGCACCCTGAGCGACCCAGATGTTGCCCCGTAGACGGACTCCCGGTGGCGTCAGTCGCACCTTACCGTCGAGGGCATCGCGATTGGCCTGCAGGTACTGCTCGAGACTGCCTATGTCCTGCCAGTAGCCCTCACAGACCATGCCGTAGAGGGGTTTGCCCATCTCGAAGAGCTTGGGGAAGAGTTCGTGGCTGAAATCGTACGGTTGCCCTTCCGGGATGTGATCGAATACCTCAGGCTCGATCACATAGATACCGGTGTTGACCGTGTCCGAAAACACCTGGCCCCAGCCGGGCTTCTCCAGGAAACGCTGGATGCGGCCCTCTTCGTCGACGATGACCACCCCAAACTCCAGCGGGTTGGCCACGGTCTTAAGCGCGATGGTGACGGCAGCCTCCCGCTCTTTGTGAAACGAGAGGACGCTGCTCAGATCGAAGTCGGTCAGGGCATCCCCGCTGATCACCAGGAAAGTGTCGTCGAGCAGATCCTTGGCCAAGCGTATGGACCCGGCGGTCCCTGCCGGCGTCTCCTCCACCGTATAGTCGATGCGCATACCCAGACTGCTGCCGTCACCAAAGTAGTTGCGAATCAAGCGCGGCAAAAAGGCCAGAGTCATGACCACTTCGTTGATGCCGTGCCGCTGGACCAATTCCAGGATGTGCTGGATGGTGGGCTTGTTGACCACGGGGACCATGGGTTTGGGTTGATTCGAAGTCAACGGGCGCAGACGGGTACCCTGGCCACCGGCCATGACCACTGCCTTCAAAGAAGCCTCCTATCAAGGATTTTGACCATGCATCACCGCGGTGCGCGACGCATGGGTCTCTTCCCTTTACGCTTCCACTTCGAGGCGCTTTTCAATCACCCGAATCGTAGCATGGCGGGTATTGCCGGAGCGGCAGGCGCAATCCGTCAGCTCACGCTTGTTGGGCTGTCAGACGATGTGCTCACTTCCACCAACAGCACCTAGCCATGAGCGAATGACATGCCAGACACCCTCTCTCGGCACGTGCGCATTCTCCCATAGCCAAGGGATCACCCCGATCCCATCGGTGTCGTAGTCGCTCAGCGGAGCCGAAAGATGGAGCTCTAAGCGTACGTTCGGCCCCGTTGCGAACGGAGCCCTGTGCTCTGTCTCGTCGTGACGAACCCCCAATGTGATACCAATCAAGTTCGCAGCGGACGCAACCGTGACCATCACGTCGGCGTAAGTTACCCTCGCTCTGAAGACACCTGTGTCGGTCAAGAACACCGCATCGACTCCTAGCTGATGTCCGGCCTCACCCCCTGTCAGGTTGTCGACGTATGCCACTATGCGAGCAGCGCCCAGCATCTCGGTCAGAACGCTGCTGAGGTAATCTCGAAACTCCACTTGCTCGATGCCATCTCCTCTGACCTGAGAGCAGGCACCAAGGATACTGCTGATAGACTCCTGCTGGGTCATGGCCTGTCCCCTTCCCACCTACGTCCCTGCGGGGCAGCGTTCTTCGCTCCTCTAGATTGAGTATAGGTCGGCCGTCTGTGCGGTCAAGCACAACTCACTAGCCCCGGCGGCCTGTGAAGCACCCCGGGACGAAGGAGACGACGATGTTGAATCCTAGACGACCGGCCGAGATCAAGGCACTGACCTGGGACTGGAAGTACGAAGACTGCTCCGACCATCAAAGTGCTGTTGACGACCTGCCAGAAGAACGTGAAACATTGCCGGCATGGGAGCGGCGCATCGGGCGCTACAATGAA
>JAAYCW010000015.1 GCA_012729575.1 Actinomycetota bacterium
ACCTTCAACATGGGCGTCGGGTACATTCTGGTGGTGGCGCGGGGCGCGCAGGATGAGGCCGTCAGACTCCTGACCGAGGCGGGTGAGGAGGTCATCCGGCTGGGAGAGGTGGTCGGCGCCGGATCCGACTGTGCCCGAGTTGTCCTGGAGAGACGGCATTGAGCTCCGAGTTCAGCCGCAAGCCGGCGGCCGGCGCCGATTCTGTCGCCGCTCATCCTGCCGCTGCGACCGGCCCTGCTTCCGCCGAGCTTCGGGTCTTCCGGCTGGCCGTGCTCGCCTCGGGTAACGGGTCGAATCTTCAGGCCATCATCGACCGGCTACACGGCCGGCCTCTGGACCGGTCGATGGTCGCTGCCGCTCGTCCGGCAGTGCCCCCCGTGATCGAAGTGGTATTGGTGGTGAGCGACGTTCCGGAGGCGAAGGCGCTGGAACGCGCCCGCTTGGCCGGCATCGGGACCGCGGTCTTCCCAAACGAGGCCTATGCCACCCGGGAAGAGCACGATCTGGCGATGGCGGAGGCCATCCGAGAATCCGGCGCCGATCTGGTCGTGTTGGCCGGCTACATGCGTCTGGTCTCCGCGGGTTTCGTGCAGGCCTTCCCCTACCGCATCATCAACCTGCACCCTGCGCTGCTGCCCGCGTTCCCCGGAACCACCTCCATCAAGGACGCCCTGCAGACGGGAGTGAAGGTGACCGGGGTCACGGTGCACTTCGTGGACGAAGGTCTGGATACCGGCCCGATCATCACCCAGGAGCCGGTATTTGTGGAAGAAGGGGACACCGTCGATAGCCTGGCGGCCCGTATCCACGCCGTGGAGCACGAGTTGCTGCCGGCTACTATCGGGCTGATCGCCTCGGGAAGAGTCAAACCCCCTCTTCCGGGATCACGGGTGGTGCAGGTAGACTGGAGCGACGGAGCGAGGTAGGGTTACGGCTCCGAACATATATGACGGAACGTTGGACTTGTCGACGGAAAGGCACCCGGCTGCGGGACCGGGACATTGAAGAGGAGGATAGAGTGAAGGTCAAGCGGGCACTGGTATCGGTATCGGAGAAGAACGGTCTCGAGCCCTTCGTGCGGGGACTGGTGGACTTGGGGGTGGAAGTGATCTCCACCGGAGGGACTGCCCGCTATCTGAAGGAATCTGGGTTGCCTGTCACGGGCATCTCCGACGTCACCGGCTTTCCCGAGATCATGGACGGGCGGGTGAAGACGCTCCATCCGGCCATTCACGGTGGCATCCTGGCCGACCGGAGCAAGCCGGCTCACATGCAGGCCATCGCCGGTCTGGGCATCAAGCCCATCGACCTGGTGGTGGTCAATCTCTATCCGTTCGAGGCCACCATCGCGCAGCGGGGAGTGACCGAGGCCGACGCCGTCGAGAACATCGATATCGGTGGCCCCAGCATGGTCCGATCGGCGGCGAAGAATCTCTCCGGCGTGGGGATAGTCACCGATCCGGCCGACTACGGCCCCATACTGGAAGAACTCAAGGCGAACGAGGGGGAACTCTCCCTCGAGACCCGTCGCCGTTTGGCCACCAAGGCCTTCCATCACACCGCTCATTACGACGCGGCTATCGCGAACTGGTTCGGTGAAGGTGAAGCGGACTTCCCGGAGCGCCTGATGATCGATCTGGTCAAGATCAAGGAGCTCCGCTACGGCGAGAACCCCCATCAGCGGGCTTCATGGTACTCGGAGATTAAGGTTGGTGGCGGCTTGGCCGCGGCATTGGAGCAGCTACACGGGGCACATCTGTCGTTCAACAACCTGCTGGATCTGGATTCGGCCCGGCGGGCACTGGAGGAATTCGCCCTACCTGCCTGCGTCATCGTCAAGCACAACAATCCCTGCGGAGTGGCGGTAGCGGAGACGGCTGCCGCCGCCTACGAGAAGGCCGTGTCCTGCGACCCGGTTTCGGCTTTCGGCGGAGTCATCGCCATCAACCGGACGGTGGACGAGGCCCTGGCCCGCCTGCTATCGACCAATTTCGTCGAGGTTCTCTGGGCGCCCGGCTACGACGACGAAGCGTTCGAGATCCTCGCGGGCAAGAAGGATATCCGCATCCTGACCGGCCAGCAGAATCGCGAAACCTGCGGTAGCTTCGACATGAAGCGGATCGTGGGAGGCATGCTGGTGCAGGATTGGGATTGTGAGGTCGACGAGCGCGACAATATGACCGTCATCAGCACCCGCCATCCCACCGAGCAAGAATGGGGCGACCTGTTGTTCGGTTGGAGGGTAGCCAAGCACACCAAGTCCAACGCCATCATCCTGACCAAGGATCTGATGACGGTGGGTGTGGGAGCGGGTCAGATGAGCCGGGTCGACTCCGCCAATCTGGCTGTAAACCGGGCCCGTTTCCCGCTGGATGGCTGCGCTGTGGCGTCCGATGCTTTCTTCCCGTTCCCGGATGCGCTACAGGTGTGTGCCGATGCCGGCGCCACCTGTGTCATCCATCCCGGAGGCTCCAAGCGCGACGACGAGTCTTTGGCTCTGGCCGAGGAGCGGGGGATGGCCATGGTCGTCACGGGGAGACGGCACTTCAAACACTAGCAGTCAAGGCCAAGGGGGGACGAAGCAGCCCGCCCGGAGCACTGCGGGGCACCGCAAGGCTCCAGGCGGGCTCCCCCGCCTCCTCGGGTTCTTCCTGCGATGGGTGGCTGAGGCCGCGGTGGGGTGCTGCCTCGGCCTTTTTCCCGTTCCGCGCAGAGGGACGCGCGGTCTTCGACGAACGCCTCGGTCTGGGGTGTGGGTTCGTTGACACCGAGCGGAGGCGAGGCTAGAATCTGACGCTCCTTTGGGCCGTTAGCTCAGTTGGTAGAGCACCGGACTTTTAATCCGGGTGTCGTTGGTTCGATCCCAACACGGCTCATTTAGAAGCCTCGCATTTGCGGGGCTTTTGTGTAGCGGAGGGGTGCCCGGCCGGCCGTGGCGGCCTGTGCCGGGGCCGAATGTTCACGGAATGTTCACGCCGCGGGGGATAACATCTCTGGTACGGTCCTGATGCGGGTCCGCGTGTCGGCGACGGATGGAGGTCCTCCCCGTAGGTACTCTCATCTACATCATCTACCTGCTTCTGATGGTCTATGGCTGGCTGATCGTGGCCCGGGCGGTGCTCTCCTGGTTTCCGGTGCGTCCCGGTGGTCTGGCCTTCCAGGTCAAGCGGATACTTCACGTACTCACCGAACCATACCTGCGACTCTTTCGCCGGCTGATTCCCCGGGCGCGCATCGGTCCGGTGGGGCTCGACTTGAGCGCTCTTGTCGGCCTCGTGGTCTTGTTCATCCTCGTGCAGGTGCTGGCCCGGCTGTAGAGGGTAGAGCGGAATTGCTGGTTGCTCCAAAGGAGGGTGGCGGTGCCTAACCTGGGTGAGATTAGACACCGCCAAACAGGACAGGGGCCACAGCTCAAGGAGGGGGTTCGAGCAATGCCACCATGCATGCTCGCACTTCGTACCTGAACCGGTCCTGAACGCTCGGGTGGGGCAGCGTGGCCCGAGAGGGACAGCACGCCCGGTACGGGATCGAAAGACTCTGCTAGGGCTCTTACTTGCGCACGGACCCAGGCGTCTTCCTGGACAGCTTCGCCTAACGGGTCGAGGCTCTGGATGAGCACAACCGAGTTGACTTGTCCGCCGGTGTTGGCATGATGCGTACTAGCATGAGCACTGAATGCGAGATCTGGACCAAGGGCACCACCGGCGGTGGGTTTTCGGCCATGAAGAAGGGGGGCCGTACTGTGTATGTGAGGCGAGTCCTCTGGGAGGCGCGCCACGGTCCCATCCCAGAGCAGATGACCGTACGGTCTCGCTGCGGCAATCGCCTGTGCGTCAATCCGGACCACCTCTACCTGGATCGGCCCGGGTGCCTCGACGCACCCAAGATCGATGGGCGCTTCGCCAAGAAGGACGTGGACCGCACCGACCCGCGCGCGAGCTGACCTTCTCACCGGTGCACGTGACCGATGCGCGGATGCCTACGCTTCCCAGCGGGGTGACCGGCGGGGGCACCTGCGTCGCGAAGATCACGGCCGCTACACGCTGAGCCTGCCGGACTTGCTTTCCCCGGGCGGCAGAGCGTTCATGGTGGTGTTAGCAGAAGCCCGGCGGCGCCGATACGCCCCGGGCCTGGATAGGAAACGAGGTTCCTATCATGGAAAAGCCCACCATCCTCGAACGGGAACTCGAAGAGGTGGCCGGGTGGGCGCGGCACGCCTACCCGACGGCCGAGGCAGTCAGCCTCATGGAGGCCCGGCCTCGGGACGCGCTCCAACGGAAGGCGACGAGCATCACCTGCTGCGAGACCTGCTCCCACCGCCGCGAGGTGGGCTATTTCACCAGCGACCCCTTGGCCGGCGAGGACCTGTGGGTCTGCGAGATCGAGGAAGAGGAGCGGTAGCCCGATGAACGAGCGCGATCACGACGCCGACGAGGTAGAGCAGGGCGTCGATGAGGGCTACGACATCGCGGCGGCTCGGGCGCGGCAACGCCGGGTCAACGCAACCGATCGCGCCCAGGATGCCTACACCCGGGCTTACCTGTCTGCTGTGGACCTGGTCGAGGAGATCAACGAGCTTTTGGGTGACGTGCCCGCTCCCAGCGAGACCTTCACCCCTAACTGGGAGCACGTCGGGTCCCTGGTCGAGGTGACCCGCCGACTGGAGGCGCTGGTCGCATTCCTCACCCGCGTTGAGGAAGGGGAGCGCTAGAGATGGCGGGCACGTTCACCGTTCGGATCACGGAGTGGGCAGGCGAGATCCACGACCTGCGTTACCGCTACATCTGGAGCGCCTGGCTGGAGGGGAAGCTGCTGGGCGAAGGTCACGCCTACCATCCCCACGAGGCGCTCAGTCAGGCCCAGGAGCTGGTGGACCCTGAGGACATCGATGATCTTGAGATCGACTTTCACAGTCCCTCCACCCCGTGGCCGTAGGAGAGTCCCCTGACATCACCAGGAAGCGAACAGGAACTTAGCCGCTGGCTGGAGGAGATCATCTTCGAGGCCATCTGCGATACCGAAGATGACGGCCTACGGATCACCTCCTTCGCCGAGGCCGGCCTCCTCACCGCCGACGAGGGGCTGGTGCTGAACTTCCCCGAAGGCGCTGAGTTCCAGTTGACGATTGTGCGCCGCCGGTAGGGCGACGGCGCACTGCTGTCCTGAGGCCGTGGCGCCAACAGGACGCGACGGGCGCCCGATGCTGTTGGCCTACCAGGAGAGCGCAGATGGAGCCGACGAGCTTCTCCCCAGAGAAGACGATGGACTGGACTGAAGTGATGTCCGACCTCCGTGGTAGGGTGAGAGGGCGACACGAAGTGTGCATAGTGTGCCATTCGACATTTCAGGCCTCGAGGTGCCCTACAAGTGCATCGCCACCGCTAAAGCACGCGAACCTGGCGACGACCATGATCTACACGCACGTGGCAGATAAAGAACTGGAAAAGGCGATGAGTCGCAGATGATCGACGGCTGGCACCATGAAGCAGGCAGCACGTAACACGCTTCTCGCTAATCCTCCATCCGCCCTCCGTACTATCATGGACATCACATCTTCGTTTGACCCCTTGGAGGACGCGTGGCCAAGAATCCAGTCAACGGTAACGGCAAGTCCCTCGAAAGCTGGATTTGGGATGCCGCCTGCAGTATTCGCGGAGCCCAAGATGCTCCCAAATACAAGGACTTCATCCTTCCGCTCATCTTCGCAAAGCGTCTCTGTGATGTCTTCGATGATGAGATCAACCGTATCGCCGAGAAGGTGGCCGGCAGGAGCAGGGTCTTCCAGCTAGTCACCAGGGACCACCAGCTCGTCCGTTTCTACCTACCCTTCGTTCCCGAGAACCCCGAGGAGCCGGTCTGGTCGGTAATTCGCACCATCTCCTCAGACATCGGCCAAGAGGTCACCTCGCGCTTGCGCGAGATTGCCAAGCACAACCCACCCCTTGAAGGCATCATCGACCGGGTGGATTTCAACGCCACCACCCACGGTGTCCGCGACCTCGATGATGATCGTCTGTCCAACCTCATCGAGAAAATCTCCGAGAAGCGCCTTGGACTGAAGGACGTCGAGCCCGACATCATCGGCCGGAGCTACGAATACCTCATCCGCAAGTTCGCCGAAGGATCAGGCCAGTCGGCCGGTGAGTTCTACACGCCGTTTGAGGTGGGCATGATCATGGCCCGCATCATGGACGCAGAACCGGGCATAGAGATCTACGACCCTTGCTGCGGTTCGGCCGGGCTGCTCATCAAGTGCCAGCTCGCCCTCCAGGAGAAGATGGACGTTCGCTCCCGGGACCGCCACTCGCCCCTGCAGCTCTACGGCCAGGAATACATCGCCGGCACCTGGGCCATGGCCAACATGAACATGATCATCCACGACATGGAGGGCCAGCTGGAGCTTGGGGATACCTTCAAGAACCCCAAGTTCCGTGCCCAGGGGAAGCTGCGCACCTTCGATCGGGTGGTGACCAATCCCATGTGGAACCAAGATTGGTTCACGGAAAACGACTACGACGCCGATGAGTTCGGTCGCTTTCCGGCAGGAGCTGGGTTCCCCGGCAAGCAGTCGGCTGACTGGGGTTGGGTTCAGCACGTGCTTGCCAGCATGAATGAGAAGGGTCGAGCGGCCATCGTCCTTGACACCGGTGCTGCCAGCCGGGGGAGTGGAAACCAAGGAAGAAACAAAGAGCGCTCGGCGCGCACTTGGTTCGTTGAGAACGACCTCATCGAGGGAGTCATTTACCTGCCGGAGAACCTCTTTTACAACACCCCCGCTCCGGGCATCATCTTACTCTTGAACAAGGCGAAGCCCGCCGACCGCCGGGACAAGCTCTTTCTCGTGAACGCCAGCCAGGTCTTCGCCAAGGGCGATCCGAAGAACTACATCCCGGAGGACGGCATCGACCGCATCGTGGCCGCTTGTCTTGCCTGGATGGAAGAAGAGAAGTTCAGCCGGGTGGTCGACAAGGCTGAGATTGTGAAGAACGACTACAACATCAGCCCCTCACGCTACATCCACACCGCCGAGGCAGAAGAGTACCGGCCGATCCCAGAGATCCTGGAGGAGCTGGACTTGCTGGAAGCCGAAGCGGCAGAGACGAGCGCAGCACTACGGACAGTGCTCAAGCAGTTAGGGTTTTAAGGATGGCGGACTGGGCCCGCTCCAATGTAGGTGCGCACGTGGTTGAGACCGAAACGCGTGATCCGCGTCGAACGCCCGACAATGACTTCATTTACGTAGATGTCTCCAGCGTCGACAACGCACGCTTCGTCATCGAGAGTCCCCAGATGCTGAAGGGCGCCTGTGCACCCAGTCGGGCACGCAAGGTTATCCGGGCTGGCGATGTGATCTGCGCCACCGTGAGGCCGACTCTAAGGCGCGTTGCGCTCGTAACCCGGCGATACGACAACCAGATCTGCAGCACCGGGTTCTGTGTCCTCAGGACCGATGGGTCAGTCGACCCCGCATTTCTCTACTACTCGCTCCTCACGGATGACGTCACCAGGTACATGGAGAGCATTCAGAGGGGCGCGAGCTATCCAGCGATTCGTGATAGCGACGTCAAGAAATTGCGGCTCATGGTCCCTGAGCACAACGAACAGTGCCGCATCGCCGCCCTCCTCTCCGCCGTACAGCGTGCCATCGAGCAGCAGGAGAGACTGATCGCCCTCACCACCGAGCTCAAGAAGGCTCTCATGCAGAAGCTCTTCACCGAGGGGACCCGCGGGGAGGCTCAGAAGGAGACTGACATCGGGCTGGTTCCGGAGAGCTGGGACATCGTTCCCTTGAGCGAGCTTCTTGCGAAGCCCCTTCAGAACGGTGCTTTCATCAAGAGACCCGTGGAGGGAGAGGGACTACTCTTCGCCAATGTTGTTCACATGTATCAAGGACTGTACCTTGGCACATCAAGATTGACTCGGCTTCGCGTGAGTTCTGACAACGTCAGCCAATACATGCTGAGCAAGGGTGATGTTCTTGTCGTCCGCTCCTCCCTCAAGAGAGATGGGATTGGCCAAAGCACTGTTGTCGGGGAGATGCCGGAACAAGCCTTCTTCGATTGCCACATCATTCGCATCAGACCCAACCCATCGGCATTGTTGCCCGAGTATCTTGCTAGCTATTGGCGGTCGCCCATGGGGAAGCAGGACTTGGTTGGCAGGTCAAAGACGACCACCATGACCACCCTCAACCAGAGGAGTATCTCAGGGGCTCTGGTGCCAATTCCCTCGATAGCGGAGCAGCGAGAGATTGTCGAGTACTTGATCAAGACCGAAGCAGCGGAGCAGAAACGAAAGGCGTACTCGACTACCCTGGCTTTGCTCTTCCGCACCCTTCTCCACCAACTTATGACCGCCCAGCTCCGCGTCGATCAGGTAGATATGTCCGAACTGAAGGCACTCGGTATCGAGGTGAACTGATGCCTGTACCCGGCGAGCACAAGACGGTCCAGGCCCGTATCCTCGAGTACGCGCAGGAGATCGGCTGGGCCCATGTGCCCCAGACCGAGGCCGAACGTAGGCGGGGCTTCAATGCCGATGCCCCCAACCCGGTCACAGCTGCACTCGGCGCCTCCCTCTACTTCGACGATCTCCTCTATGGGAAGGTCGGGGAATTCAACCCCCGCTACACCGAGCCCTCCGGAGCCCTGGTCGGGGTTCTTCAGCGGCTGCAGGCCAACATCTACGGCAATCGGGAGTTCCTCACCTTCCTACGAAACCAGGCGACCTTTCTCTGTGCGGAGGAGGGGCGCGAACTCAACCTGGTCTTGATCGACTATGACCATCCCGAGCGCAACATCTATGAGGTTACCGAGGAGTTCGCGGTCAACAACGGAATCTACCGCAACCGCGAAGACGTGGTCTTTCTCATAAACGGCATCCCCGTCCTTGTGATCGAGTGCAAGAACGCAAGTAAAGCGGAGGCCATCGCGCTCGGCATCGATCAGCTCCGCCGCTACCACGAGGAGACCCCGGAGATGATGGTGCCGGAGATGGTCTTCACCGCCACTGAGGCAATCGGTTTCTCCTATGGGGTCACCTGGAGCACAGTGAGGCGCAACATCTTCAACTGGAGGGAGGAGCAGGCCGGACAGTTAGAAGCCAAGGTCAAGAGCTTCTGCGCCATCCCCCATGTCCTTGAGCTGTTGGGCCAGTTCATCGTCTTTGCCGAGAAGGATGAGGAGCTCAACAAGTACATCCTTCGCCAGCACCAGGCCGAAGCCGTCCGTCGAGTGGTGGCCCGCGCCCTTGACCCGGCCAAGCGTCGCGGTCTCATCTGGCACACGCAAGGAAGCGGGAAGACCTTCACCATGATCAAAGCAGCTGAGCTGCTCTTTCGGGCTCCTGCCGCCGAGAAGCCCACCATACTTCTTCTCATCGACCGCAACGAGCTGGAAGACCAGATGCTCCGCAACCTGGCCATGCTGGGACTGGGAAACGTGGCTCACGCGAACCGTATAGCGCGTCTGGTCAAGCTGCTTCGAGATGACTACCGGGGCATCATCGTCACCATGATCCACAAGTTCGATGCCATGCCCCCATGCGTCTGTGAGCGTTCCAACGTCTACGTTCTTGCCGATGAAGCCCACCGCACCACCGGCGGTGATCTCGGCAACTACCTCTTTGCCGCCCTCCCCAACGCCACCATGATCGGATTCACTGGTACCCCCATTGACAAGACCGCCTATGGCAAGGGCACCTTCAAGACGTTCGGTGTCGATGATCCGGAAGGGTACCTGCACAAGTACTCCATTGCCGAGAGTATCGAGGATGGCACCACCCTTCCCCTCTTCTACGCTCTTGCTCCAAACGAGATGTTGGCCAATCCCGAGATCATGGATGAGGAGTTCTGGTCGCTGGCCGAGACCGAAGGAGTGGCCGACATCGCCGAGCTCAACAAAATCTTGGAGCGGGCCGTCAACCTGAAGAACTTCCTGAAAGCCGACGACCGCGTGGACAAGGTGGCCAGGTACGTGGCCGAGCACTACCGGGCCAACGTGGAGCCCTTGGGCTACAAGGCCTTTGTGGTGGCAGTCGACCGACCCGCCTGTGCCAAATACAAGAAGGCTCTGGACCACTACCTGCCGCCGGAATTCTCCGCCGTGGTGTATACCGCCGACTACAACGACACGGCCGAGCTCAAGGAGTTCCACCTAGATGAGAAGGACGAGCGCCAGGTCCGCAAGGACTTCGCCAAGTTCGGCACCTACCCCAAGATCCTCATAGTGACTGAGAAGCTCCTTACCGGATACGACGCCCCGGTGCTCTACGCCATGTACTTGGACAAGCCCATGCGCGACCACACCCTGCTGCAGGCCATCGCCCGGGTTAACCGCCCGTACGAGAACGAAGCGGAAGAGATGGCAAAACCCCACGGCTTCGTGCTCGACTTCGTGGGTATCTTCGACAAGCTGGAGCGGGCTCTGGCCTTCGACAGCGAGGAAGTGAACGCCATCATCAAGGACCTGGCCCTGCTCAAGTCTCTCTTCAAGACCGAGATAGAGAAGGCGGCAGCGGACTACCTGGGTCTCATCGAGCACGGCTTCGACGACCACGACGTCGACGGCCTCATCGAGCACTTCCGGGACAAAGACCGGCGCAAAGAGTTCTTCCGCCGGTACAAGGAGCTGGAGATGCTCTACGAGATCATCTCCCCCGATGCCTTCCTGCGGCCCTTCATGGATGACTACCTGACGCTCTCTGCCGCCTACGAGGTGGTGCGGAAAGCCTACGCCAAGCAGGTTTACGTGGACCGAGCCTTCCAACGCAAGACCAACGACCTAGTGCAGGGGCACGTAGGAACAGGGACCATCGCTCAAGTGGAAAAGCTGGTGGAGATTAACGCGGAGACGGTAGAGCTCATCAAGAAGCAACACGGCGGCGATGCCCGTAAGGTCATCAACCTGGTGAAGAGTATTCAGAAGACAGCTATTGAAGAGAGCGACGACCCCTTCTTGGTGGCCATGGCCGAGCGAGCCAAAGTCGTACAGGAGAGCTTCGAGGAACGGCAGAGAACCACCCAGGACGCCCTTGAGGCCCTGACCCTCGAACTGGAGAAGAACGAGCAGCGCAAGAAGGAACAGGCCGAGAAGGGCTTCGACGCACTTACCTATTTCGTGTATCGCACCCTGACCGATAGCGGGATCACCGACGCCGAGCCAGCAAGCGCCGAGATCAAGGGCGCCTTCGCCCAGCATCCTAACTGGCAGAAGAGCGACGCTGAGCTACGGGAGCTCCGTACCGCCGTAACCTTCGCCGTCTATTCGCAAGTGGAGAACCTGGACCAGGTGACCGAGATCGTCGATGAGCTCTTCACCCTGCTGGAGAAGGCCTATGACCTCCGCTGACCCCAAAGAGGCCTTCAAGGCCCGGGTCCGCGAATGGGCCGAGAAGCTCGACGTTGAGGCCCAGTCGGTAACCGTGCGCCCCCTGAGGACCAAGTGGGCGTCGTGCTCAAGCACCGGCCGCCTCACCTTCGACTCCCAGGTGCCGGAACTTGATGGGCCTCTGCAGGACTACGTGGTAGTCCATGAGCTGCTGCACCTGCGCATCCCCAACCACGGTCCGGTCTGGAAGAGCCTCATGCGCAGCCACCTGGGACCCTACGAGCAGCGGGAGGAGAGGCTGCGCCAGATTGTCGGACTAGACCGCACTCTGTAGCCCGGCAAAGGCAGCAAAAAAGACGCCGCAGCTCTCTTGCTGCCCGTCTCCTCCGTTCCACAGCAGAAACGGAAGACACGGCCCAACGGGCCCTGTACCACTATGAGTTGGGGACGGAACCACCCGTCGCCGACTCGCTGCCCGTGTCCGAGGTGAGGATGGGCTCAAGAAACGCCTCTAGTTCTTGCGTGAACTGGCCGAACGACTCGGACTTCATCCCCGTAACCTGCATGAACCTGCCGAAGAAGTCAGAGGCAAACAAGACTGATAGGACCACTGGCTGCAGATGGCCTTCAGTGAACCGGCCGGTGATCAGTCCAAAGGTACCCGGTCCCGATGGAGTATCGAGTGTGAAGCTGAGCGCACTCCCACCGTGGACAAACCCGGAGGCAAGTGAGTAGTAGAGGCGATAGGCTTCAAAGAAGTTGCTTTTCCTGGTCGAAGTTATCCCATCTAGTTGCTCGATCCGGGAAACCAGGTCCAGACGCGACCAATGACGAGGCTCCCCAGACTCTTCATAATCCTTCAGCTCAGCAGACACCAAGGATGCAAAGCTCTGCGAATCGTGCAGTTCGTCGCTCTCGAGAAAGCGGTTGAGCTCCTGTCGGCTTTCCTGAACCGCCTCCTGTCGCATCGCAGGGAACGACCCGTCGATCAGACGACCTGACTTCCTGGTCTTGGTCAGCTCATCGTGCAGCATTTGGTGCCGAGTCTGCTCGACTGCCGCGTGGACGAAGAACGCCGCCACACGTCGCCGTTGTTGTTCCCGAGACCCAGAGGTCATTAGGAAGAAGTCAACGATTGTCTCGAAAATGGAGCGCATGATCTGGGCGCAGGCACCTGAGTAGCCAGCCGCGGTCAGCAGAGCCAAGGCTCTGTGATCTTGTCGCAGCTCTGCCATTACGGCCGCGTAGACACGGACGGCTATTGGCTCGGAAACGTTCGGCATCGCGCCGATCATGTCCGCGAAGACCGCGTCAACCGCGGTGAAGAGCCCACCTGGCTCTTGGTGCATGGGCTTCCTCCCACCCGTAAGGATCCTATTGAAAGTATGAGCGATATGTCGCAACCCCGACAGGATTCGCATGATATGAAGCTTAGTGTGCAGGAGAGCGACGGAGCAGAGTGATAGCGTCGGGATCCCGCCCACCCCACCTACGTTTCGTGGGTCCTAGCCCGCGTGCGACCAGCCGGGAGCACCGGCGGCCTCTGGCTCTCCCCTACACCAGGGCGGCCCTTCAGCGCGGGGAATAGATGCCGGCGTTGGCCAGTGCGTCTTTTTTCGTCCTAAACACGTGGTACGGCTCGCCGTCGTCAGCTAGAGCCCAGGCTGCAGCCTCCTCGGGCTGATATCCGTAAGCATCGCCCGTCTCCCGCGGAACGACCCATTTGTTCAGCTCCCTGTCGAGGTACGCAACTACCCAGACATCCCCTACCTTCACTGCTCGGTAGTCGCCCTCTCTCTCAGCTCGCGTTATCATCCATACCACCTTTTCAGATCAGCCTATCGAAGGTCAGTTCCAGAAGATCTCTCGCCAGTTCCAGCCATCGTCGTCGTAGCTCTTCTTCCTCCTGCGGCTTCTCTCGCGCTCCATCTCTGCGTCCCACGCCTCCTTGCCGTATATCAAACGCAGTATTTGGCAAGCGATCCAGTACATGACGAAACACCTCCTCAGGAGTCAGGCCGATAGTCCCGCGCCGAACCCCCCTAAGCTGGCGTTGCCCGTCCTGCAGGTCCAGAACCGCTCGCGCAGCGGGGCCTCGGATGTCCGAGACACGGTTCCCGCGCACGCGAGTGGCCACACCAAGGGGTCACCCCAGCACCAATGCTTTCATATCGGCAACTCCGCCTCTAACGATGAGACACGCGAGACTTGGTGCCATCTTGGTGGCAAACTCCCCGGCCTAGACGGACAAGACACCACCAAAGCGGTATTCCCGCCGCACAGAACGGTATCCATGCACGCTCAACACCGCTCGCCGGACATGGGCCAGAGCCCTCGAAAACCGTTGGGCCACACACCGCTTTGGCCGCTCTCGGGCCACCGCTTCTCTGTGGGAGTACGGGCAGCTCGTTCGCGGGCCCAGCGCCAAGCTGGAACTGGATGAACGAACTCCCAACACTACTCAGCGATGGGATGGGGCCACTCTCCCTTCTGTTCCGTTTTTCGGGGCCACGAGCTAGACTGATGAGCTGTGGCCAGTTACTTCATTAGCTACACGGGAGTCGACGAATCCTGGGCGACGTGGATAGCGGCTGAGCTTGAGGAGGCGGGGCATCAGACAATAGTCCAGGCGTGGGACTTTCGGCCTGGCATGAACTTCGTTCTTGCCATGAGCGAGGCGCTCAAGGCGGACTACACCATTGCGGTGCTCTCTCCCGCCTACGTGGCTGCGACCTTTACTGGCCCCGAATGGGCTGCCGCTTTTGCCGCCGATCCGTCTGGGCGGACCCGCAAGCTTATTCCGGTTCGGGTGGAGTCTCTTGATCTGTCCGGTCTGCTGAAGGACATTGTCTATATCGACCTTCTGGATAAACATGAGAAGCAGGCCAGAGAAGCTCTAATGAGCGGGATTACCGAAGGCCGAGCAAAACCGCGGAATGTGCCTTTTCCTGGCAAGACTCACCCCGTCTTTCCTGGCTCGGCTTCCGCGGCGGCTTCCGCCACGGAAGCCGCTGTGCCATTCACCGAGATGGTCGAGCTCGCAAAGGCGCTAGTGGCGGAGCCGACCAGAGGGTCGGGCCATGCGCTTCTTGTAGGTCTCGCCCCATCTAGGATTGCGCCGCTTCTGCGGCCGTCGGAGTTCGACGCAGAGAGAGTTGTTGATGAGCTGATGGAGGTTGCCCTCTTTCGCTCTCGCATCCTTGACCGCGCGGCGGGCGCTCCTGCTAGTCGAAGCTCAGGGGTCATTGAGGTGCGGCAACAAGCGGCCTACCTGGTTGTACATGATTCAGGTCGGATGCTGGTCGCTCAACCGGCTACTGATCGTGGGCAGCTTGCTGTTATCGAGGAGGATCTTCACGCTCGGATCGAGAAAGCGCTGGACTTCTTCAGTCAAGCCCTTCAGATTCTTGACCCGACCCACCTGGTCGTTTCCGTTGCACTCGCCGGCCGTGTAGAAGGCGCCGAATACGTGGGCTGGCTCACCCAAGCTGAACGAGCCGCCAATCCTACGAGCATTACCATGCCTGGGTTCGGGCGCAAACCCGAAGCGGTTCACCTTGGACGGTCGTACGCCTTGGATGAGCTCACGAGCGCTCGTTCGGAAATCGCCGCAGACTTCGTCGCCCTCTTACGAAGAGAAGTCAAAGGCTAGTGGGCGGTCTCTTGCACACCGAGCTGCAACGCAGTCTATGGCGCCGGGAGAGACAGCGCCTGCACCTGGACGACCCGGGCGCATCCGACTTCTGCGGCGACGTCTTCGGTTTTGAACCCGATCCCTTTGTGCGCTTGCTGGTGCTCCCTGCCGATCCTGAATCCGAGGTGCTGGAATTCAATCAGGATTTCTGGTCTCTGCTTGAGACGCTTCCTGACCCGGTGCACGGGGGCCAAGCCGTGTGGGGATCGCCTGAACGGGGACGGAGGGTGGCAATGCTCGCTCGTACCACCCAGAAGAAGTGCTACCAGTACCTGGCCGTATTTAGGAGCGGGGCGGTGGAGATGGCTCTCGGCGACTTCGCGATGTTCGAGTGCGATGGCAAGCGCTGGTTTCGACTTGTCACACTTGTTGGAAACTGCTGGTCTGCGCTTGAGGCATGCGGCCTTATTGCCCAGCGCTTTGGCCTTCCTGGCCCATGTCAGGTGACTCTTGCACTTCGTGGCACCAAGGGGGCTTCGTTGTCTAATGTCGGTCAGGGATGGGAACAGCGATACGAATTTGCGAAGTGTGCGGAGAACCAACTCGCCTTGGTCCTGGAGCTTGCTGAACCGCCGGTCGCTCAGACGGCCAAAGACACAGCCTTTCTTCTTGGCTCCAGAGTCGAGGAGTCCTTCGGCTGCTCGGACCGTCGCTTCCTCGACCGGGAAGGTCCCAACCCTGGCGAATTTGCGGCCTCCTCTTTCAGGTGGGGCTGAGTTCACTCTGCGGCGACCTGATTTGTCCGTGGCTTCCCCAGTTTAAACGCTCGATTCTCTTTGCCATTCTCGGACCGGCTCGACCCGTTCGTTCTGCTCTTCCAGCATACTGAGGATCCTGCCCTTGGGGCGCGCCGCCAGATCAGTGCTGTATTAACGCGGCTTGACCCATTTGACCCTCTTGGCGGGGTCCATCGACTCGACCAACCAACTCCTGCGTCGAAGCTTTGCGGTTTCGCGGCAAGGGGGCATCCCCATCAACAGATCGTGATGGTCCCCGAAGGCTTATCCTGCCGCGCGTCCGTCCGGAGCTTCGCGAAGCTGAGCACCGACGCTTGAGCACGGATGATCGGCGGCGACGCGCGTCTCCTGACCGGCCTCACGGGTAGTGATGACCGTCGGCTTTGCCGGGTCGCCTTAGACCTCGACCGTAACGGTAATGGTCTGCGGCGTCGGCTCGGGTAGCGCCCACTTCTGTATGTAGATGGTGCCGATAGCGGGGGGCTTCCCGGCTTCCGGCTTTTCGGTGTACCTCATGGTGTTCTTGGTTTCTTTCTCGAGTTCGAAGCCAGCCTTGATCACGGGACTTCCCTCCAGTTCTTAGTGAGTGGGGTTGAAGTCGGTGCGGAGCCGCACTGACGTTCACTGACACCTTTGAGATGCGGCACTTGCCAGGCTCGATACTACTCGTCGGTGGTTCAGCTTGCCACTTCGTCCCCTGGGGGAGATCGTAGCCCGGCATCCCCCGAGTCCTTGCGGGGGGAAAGGCTCGAGCCCCGCCAAGGTACAAAGGGTCGTGCTCCATCGGGTCCAGGGGCGGCGCCTTCTGCACCAGACTGAAGCGGGGAGCAGGAGGCCCTATGTCGGCCGGGGTGACGTCTTCACCACCAAAAGGCAAGAGTCCGCCGGCGCTTGCCCAGGGTCATACCCACGGCTATGCTGACCGCAGATGGATGAGAAGAAGACAGAATCACGCGCTCCCTGGTCTGCTTGGACTCAGGCTTCAAATAGCAGCCGGCCCGGGGCCTCTTGCCGAGTCATCGCCCACCTGGACCTGGACGCCTTCTTTGCCGCGGTGGAGGAGAGCCGGGATCCCTCCCTGCGCGGTAAGCCGGTTATTGTCGGGGGCGGGGAACGAGGCGTGGTAGCTACCGCCAACTATGAGGCCCGCCGCTACGGGGTGCACTCGGCCATGCCCATTCGCACCGCCCGCACCCTCTGTCCGCACGGGGTATTTCTCCCGGGTCACCATGACCTCTACCGGGACTACTCACGTCGCTTGATGAGCCTCCTTGCCACCTACTCCCCTCTGGTGGAGCAGGTGAGCCTGGATGAGGCTTACGTGGATCTGACTGGCACCGAGCGCCTGTTCGGGCCGCCGGAGATGACGGCGCGCCTCATTCAGAAGCGGGTGAAAGAAGAGCTTGGTTTGAGCATCTCGGTGGGACTTGCTTCCAACAAGCTGGTAGCCAAGGTGGCCTCTGATTATGAGAAGCCGGCGGGCTTCACCGTGGTTCCCTGTGGAAGGGAGGCGGAGTTTCTTGCTCCTCTAGCCGTCCAGCGACTGCCAGGGGTGGGCCCAGCTCTTCTTAGGCAGCTTCGCAGCTGGGGCGTGGCTACCATAGGGGATCTAGCCCGGGTACCCCTTCGCACTCTGGAGCTCTCTCTTGGAGAGTGGGGAGAGGCACTGGCCTGCCGGGCCCGGGGAGAAGACGCAAATCCTGTCACTCCCGGGCAGATAGTCAAGTCCATCTCTCGGGAGCACACCTTCGAAACGGACGTGTTTGATCCTAGACTGCTTGAGTCCACCCTCATCGCTCTTACCGAAGACGTGTGCCGACGGCTGCGCCAGAGTGCTCTAGAGGCGCGCACGGTGACCATCAAGATCAGATATGCCAACTTTGCCACTCATACCTGCTCTCACACTCTGTCCCACCCCACAGATGTGGATGAGGCCTTCTTTCGGGAAGTGCGGGCTCTGTTCCACCGGCATTGGCGGAAGTCCTCTTGCCTTCGGCTGGTCGGAGTGGGACTGAGCAACCTAGCTCCACGGGCCGGGCAGGATGACCTTTTCGACCAGGAGCTGCCTCTTCTGCGAGAACTGGATCTCAAGGTGGACGCCATCCGAGAGAAGTACGGCAAGAACGCCGTTCGCCGAGGGGCCACTCTTTCCGACCAGTGATGAGCACTCAAGGGCTGGTGACCGACGGCTCCACTGGGCTCTGAGCGAGCGCTGGCCTAATCTTGTTACGGTGAACGGCCGGGATCGGGCGCAGTCCTGCGCCGCAGACCGCCTGCCAAGTTGACCGGCCACGTGCTTCGGATGGGAGATGATCATCACGGGCCGTTCTCGGTGTGCGTTCCCGGCGAGAACGCAATGTTAACTTGCTGATCGTGGTCGGCCACGGAACATACGGTAAAGCCTAGATTCCGGAGACCGGGCATCACAGCTCTCGGGCCGCACGACGGTTATGGTGGTGGACAAACCGCTGACAGACGTCCAGTAGTCCCGGCAAACCGGCAGGTTCTTTCGACACACTCGCACCAGCTATCCGATGGTAGCCAGACCAGGACACAAACAACCGAATCTCCACTGAACCCGGGGCGGTTCACTAGCTCAACACTGGGGGCCTTCGAAGCCAAGCGCAACGAAACTCAATCGCCAGACCGAGTTAGGGGGGAAGAATGACAACCAGACTCAGGGTCTATCTTGCTGGACCGATCCGAGGTTGCAGCGACGAGCAGAAGACTTGGTGGAGAGATGAGGCCAAGCAGTTGCTCAAGAGGGACTTTGACTTCGAGGATCCCACCGAGTGGGCCGATGATCGCGTGCTCTCTCTGGAGATACCGAAGCTTGAGGCGTGCGACATCCTTCTCGCCAACATGTGGAAAGAATCGATAGGGACCACGCTAGGCATTGTTCGAGCACGTCATCAGGGCAAACCGGTCGTGCTGGCGGATCCGAATCGTATACACAACGCAATCCTTCTGCGGCTCGTGGGCGTGGATAATCACTTCCATTCTCTGGATGAAGCATGCGGGAACTGTCCGATGGGAGTCTTGGGAGGCGAGCTGTTGATGCAAACGGGCAGACTGACCATGGCTTCCTCGAACGGTCGCAAAGTGCAAGCCATCCAGTGTGCTGGTGCTGGCCTGAGTGTGGTGTTGGCGCCCGATAGCCTTGGGTCAGAGGACGCATTGCGCGTACTCCGCGTGAACTGTCAGCTAGAGATGCTGTAAAGGGGCCGCTTTCGAGTTCGCACTCGTACCTGCAATCCGAGGGTCGACGTTTGGTTTGTCACTCGTGGCCACTCCGACCGAACTCAAACAAATGAGTCCCCACTGAAGGCGGTGCGGTTCACAGTTCTCTCGAGCTTGGCGATGATCTCT
>JAAYCW010000122.1 GCA_012729575.1 Actinomycetota bacterium
GCCTTCTCGGGCGATTCTTCCCGGGCGAGACCCATCTCCTCGAGCAGGCCGGCGATATGCTCGGCGTCGTGATCGTTCATCTGGCAGCCGAAGGAGCGCAGATAGTACGTCTGAGGTTTCGCGCGACTCACCGCTCCGCACTCCCTAGCTCGCTATGACCGTCGCCAAGCCGACGCCCATGACCCGGCGGCGGCGCATCTCTCGTCTGTTCGCGAAGACCAAGCCTACTTGGCGTACTCCACCGCGCGACTCTCGCGGATGACGGTCACTCTGATGGTACCCGGGTAGTCGAGTTCCTGTTCGATGTCCTTGGCGATCTCCCGGCAGAGCAGAGCCGCCGCATCGTCGTCGATCTCCTCAGGCTTGACCAACACCCGGATCTCCCGACCCGCCTGGATGGCGTAGGACTTCTCGACGCCCGGCTTGCACTCGGCTATGCGCTCCAGGGACTCGAGGCGCTTGATGTAGGTCTCGAGCGTCTCCCGGCGCGCTCCGGGCCGAGCCCCGCTCACCGCGTCCGCGGCCGCCACCAGGACTGCCTCCACGCCCATCGGTTCGATCTCGTAGTGGTGGGCCTCGATGATGTGAGCTACCGCATCGGACTCACCGTACCGGCGCGCCAAATTCCCGCCGATCATGGCATGCGACCCTTCCACCTCGTGGTCGACGGCCTTGCCGAGGTCGTGTAGGAGGCCCGCCCGCTTGGCAAGCTTCGCGTTCACACCCAACTCGCCGGCCATCAGACCGGCCAGATGGGCCACCTCCAGGGAATGCATCAGCACGTTCTGACCGTAGCTGGTGCGGTATTTCAACCTGCCCAAGAGCTTCAGCAGTTCGGGAGCCACGCCGTGCACGTTGCCGTCGAGCACCGCCTGCTCTCCGGCATCCTGTATCGCTTTATCAACCTCATCTCGAGCTTTAGAGTACATCTCTTCGATCTTCGCCGGATGGATCCGGCCATCGGCCACCAACTTGGAGAGGGTCAACCTCGCGATCTCGCGACGGACCGTGTCGAACCCCGACAGGACCACGGCTTCGGGCGTATCGTCGATGATGAAGTCCACCCCGGTGAGATTCTCCAGGGTGCGCACATTGCGACCCTCCCGTCCGATTATGCGGCCCTTCATGTCGTCCGAAGGCAAAGGAACCACCGATACGGTGGTGTCGGCCACATGGCTTGCGGCCGTACGTTGGATGCAGATGGAGAGGATATCCTTGGCTCGGCGTTCGCCTTCATGCCGGGCCTCATCCTCGATGGAGCGCACCAGCTTGGCCATATCGTGCCGGACTTCGTCTTCCGTCCGCTTGAGTATCAACTCGGCGGCCTGGTCCTTAGTCAATCCCGCGATCTGCTCCAACTGGCGCTGTTGTTCGGCCTGCGCGGCTTCCACTTCCTCGAGTACCTTGCGGTAGTGGGCTTCCCGGTCGCTCACCGACTGCTCCCGGCGGGTCATGTCCTTCTGCAGTTCGTCCAGACCCTCTTCTCTACTGAGTAGACGGTTCTCAAGCGTCACCAACTCCTGCCGGCGCTCCTTGATCTCCGCCTCAGCCTCGGTCCGCAGCTGATGCAGCTCGTCCTTCAGTTCGACCCGGGCTTCCCGTTGCAGAGTCTCCGCCTTGTGCTCCGCATCTTCAACGATCTTCTGAGCTGCCGCCTCCGCCGAAGCTATCTTCGCCTCGCCCAGGTACTTGCGGGCGAAGAAACCGGCGACGGCACCGATCACCGCCACCACCAGAACCACCACAATCCAAATTGCCGTCATCATATTCCCATCACTCCAATCGCGAGCGTCGCCGCCGCTTGGCTTCGGTCGCTGTGTGAGAACCTCCCGGCCTCTGGGCATGAAAAAGGCCGAGCATCCACCCGGCCGAGGATCGTCCTTCTCTACCTTGCCCTAATCGGGACAGACTCCACCGGCGGCTCGGCCACAACATCTCGGCAGGCCGCCGCAAGGATATATACCCCAACTTCAAAATCTTCGGGTTCCGGTCTTTCCCGTTCAGAACACCGATTCACAAACCAAATACACCAAAAGCAAGGTCGAGCCAGAGCTACCGTCGACCAATCGTCACACGCGTCCGATTAAATCGTTTCGCCGAAGTCCGAGTTTACCGTTTCGTGGAGTGTAGTGTCAAGAAAACTCTTCGTCGCCGAACCTGTCGAGAGCAGCCAGAATCGTCATCTGAAAGAACGTGGTCAGACCGTCTCGCACTCCCCCTCCGCTTCCGTGACCAGGAGCCGGGTTATCGTGTTAATCGAGTCCCAATCGTACCCGCGCCGGGCCAGGAAGGCGGCCAGTCTCCGGGAGGCCGAGGCCGGGTCTTCCCGAAACTGCCTGCCGAACCGTCTACGGGCCAAGGCGATGGCCGTTTCCATCCCCTCGGCGGCCGCATCGCCATGCTTTTCCGAGCTCAAGCCCTCCTCAACAAGACTGCGCTCCACGCCTTTCCGGAGAAGCTCCGCCCTTATCCTCTGCGGGCCCCACCCTGCTCTCTGCTTCTCCACCACAAAACCGGTGGTGAACCTCCCGTCGTCGAGGTAGTCCAACCCCTCAAGCCAGGTGATCACCTCGAGGATCACCTCTTCTTCGAAGCCCGCCGACTTCAGCCGTGTCTGCACCTCCCGTCGCGAGCGGTCACGCAAAGAAAGCAGACTGAGAGCCTTCTCGCGGGCTCTGTACGGCGCATCGAGCCGCAACAGACGCTCCTGGTCCTCCTCCGAGAGCCGGTCTCCCACCTTCAGACCCGCTTCTTCCGCCACCCCCGAAGCCACATCGAAGGCAGGCATACCGTCCAGGCGGACGGCCACACGATCGGACCGGCTCCGCTTGGTCGCGATGGAGGTGATCACCCCCGCACCCCGGTGCTGGGGCTGCCTACGTCTCAATTCTCGGCCGCCCCCTCCGATCCGGCCTCGGCGCTGGTCTCGGCGGCCTCTGCGTCGGTCTCATGAACCCCGCCGCCCCACTCCGGATTGACGGCCTGGATGACCTGCAGACGCAGATGCTGCACCAACTCGGGATTGTCGCGGAGGAACTGGCGTACATTCTCCCGACCCTGTCCCAGTCGCTGGTCGCCATAAGAGAACCAGGCGCCGCTCTTCTGCACGATCTTGTGCTCCACCGCCAGATCTAGGACATCGCCCTCTGTGGAGATCCCCACACCGTACATGATGTCGAACTCCGCCTCCCTGAAGGGCGGAGCGACCTTGTTCTTCACCACCCGTACCCGCACCCGGTTGCCCACCGCCTCCGTGCCGTCCTTGAGCGTCTCG
Organism: Actinomycetota bacterium; assembly: GCA_012729575.1. Lineage (GTDB taxonomy): Bacteria > Actinomycetota > Thermoleophilia > RBG-16-64-13 > RBG-16-64-13 > RBG-16-64-13. Next base: position 3,275 of record JAAYCW010000122.1, read on the forward strand.
ATCCGCCGGATGTCCAGTCTCACCGACGAGTAGAATTTGAGCGCCCGACCACCGGGAGTGACCTCCGGGTTGCCGAACATGACTCCCACCTTCTCCCGCAGCTGGTTGATGAACACGGCGGTGGTCTGCGTCTTGCTGATGGTACCGGCCAGCTTGCGCAAAGCCTGACTCATGAGTCGAGCCTGCAGTCCGACGTGCGAGTCGCCCATCTCACCCTCTAGTTCAGCCCTAGGTGTGAGGGCGGCTACCGAGTCGATGACCACGATGTCGAGCGCGCCGCTGCGGATCAAGAGTTCGGTTATCTCGAGCGCCTGCTCCCCATTGTCAGGCTGCGACACCAGAAGTTCGTCGATGTTGACCCCGATCTTGCGGGCATAGATCGAGTCCATGGCATGCTCAGCGTCGATGAAGGCCGCCCGGCCGCCCGCCTTCTGCGCCTCCGCGATCATGTGCAGCGCGAGGGTGGTCTTGCCACTGGACTCCGGCCCAAAGACCTCGACCACCCGGCCCCGCGGTACCCCGCCGACTCCCAGAGCCAGGTCGAGAGCCAACGAACCCGTGGAGATCGCAGGGACCCGCAAAACCGCAGACTCGTCTCCCAGTCGCATGATGGAACCCTTGCCGTACTGGCGCTCGATCTGCAAGACCGCCATCTCCAGGGCTTTGTCCTTCTCCACAACTCCTCCTAACCCGTCTCTCGTCACACTCCAGGCGTAAGGGCCGTCTTCTCAAGCGCCGTATACACAGCCCCTTCCCGCCTCAATTCACTCCGGTACAAACACACCGACTCTACCGCAAACGGCGCCGTCCCGCTCTCGGACCTTGGTTGCACTCGGCCCGGGTTCCGCAGTCTGGCGACGGTGAGATGCGGACGGAAGGGCCGTTTCTCTCTCCGCATCACATCTGCAGCCTCCAGGCCACTCATCACCAAGTGGAACAACCTATCGAAGACTCCCTGGGCGTCCGAGATGGCAAGTGCTACCACTCGAGCCTTCTTGGCCGAGGGGATGAAGAGAAAGCGTTCAATGGTCGTCTCTCCCCCCAGAGCGGCCGGTATGGATCGCACCACCGAGCGCGCAGCATCCGCCTTCCGCTCGTCCACCTCCCCTATGAAGGCCAAAGTCACGTGTAGCTGCTCGGCGTTCATCAGCCGCAGACCGGGTTGACCAGGCAATAGGCCTTGGCAGGCCCGCACGAACTCGAGCAACTCCGCCGGCAACGGGACGGCCACAAACAATCGCTGCGATGAGCCCGAAGGCCCTCCCACGCCGATCAATCCTCCTTCGTCTTGTCCAACGCCCGCCCTCCGGTCACCACCACTTGTCCGCTCAGCCTGCGCCAGGCGTGCGCGAAATAATCGATCCCACTGAGCACGGTGAACACCAGCATAATCATGACCAGATACCAGCTCACCGTTTGTCCCCAGAGCGTCCACCCAGGATCCAACCAGCGCGGTTCGATGATGAGCACCGCGATGGCCAACATCTGACTGGCCGTCTTGATCTTGCCCCACCGGCTCGCCGAGATGACCACGTTCTGCACCGCAGCCACCATGCGCAGGCCCGATATGGCCAGTTCCCGTGCGATGACAACCATAGCAACCCAGGCGGACAGGTCGCCGAGGCTCACCAGAGACACCAACGCGGCCATCACCAGAAGCTTGTCGGCCAGGGGGTCGAGAAAAGCTCCCAGCACCGTGACCTGTTGATTCCGCCTGGCGAAATAGCCGTCGAGAAAGTCGCTGGCCGCAGCCACCACGAAGACGCAGAGGGCCACGATATCGCCACCGGGCACGTCGGCCAGCAGGAATACCATGAACACAGGGATCATGAGCACCCGGAAGAGGCTTATGCTGTTAGGCAGATTAGGACGCACCAGTGACCGCCACCAGATCGTATCCGAGAACTGTGCTCACCGTCACCTCCACCAGGTCGCCCGGCTGCGTCCCCTCGGGCAGGCACCCCTCAACATACGTCACCCCGTCCACCTCCGGGGCCTGACCGGCCGTGCGTCCGACCACCACATTATCCTCCGTCTCATCGGATCCAAGGGAGTCGATTATGACCTCCACACGGCTGCCCACCAGACCTTGGCGCTGCTGCTCGCTACGCTCTGCCAGAAGGTCGTTCAGACGGTTCAGGCGCTCCCGGCCGACGCTTCGACGGATCCGGGGCCTCAACGTCGCCGCCCTGGTCCCCTCCTCCGGACTGTATACGAACCCACCGGCGTAATCAAACGCCGCCTTGTCCACGAAGCTCAGGAGATGCTCGAAATGTTCCTCCCGCTCACCCGGGAAGCCGACGATGAAGGCCGAGCGGACGGAGACGTCGGGCATGAGTCGGCGCGCCTTATCCAGCAAGGCCAGATATGAATCGCCGTCGCCCGCCCGGCCCATAGCCCGGAGGATCTCAGGGTGCGAGTGCTGGAAGGGAACGTCGAGATACCGGCACAGTTTGGGATGAGCGGCCATGTGTCTCAAGAAGCGTTCGGTAACGTGCTCCGGCTGCAGATACATGACCCGGATGCGCCGCACACGTTGGTCGGCGGCGAGCAGGTCGATGAGACCGCCCAGATCGAGCTCGCCGTCCTCCCACACGGCCGTATCCTGGCCGACCAGGACCAACTCTCGCGCTCCCTCCGCCAAACAGGCATCCGCCTCTTTCAGGATGTCCGCCGCCTTGACCGAGTAGTACGGTCCCTTGATGGCGGGGATGGCGCAGAAGGTACAGAGTTCGTCACAACCGTCAGAGATCTTCAGGTAGGCGAAAGACTGCCGGCTCTGAGCGTTGGCTTCGGGAGGCCGAACCCGGGCGACCGCCGCTCCCGCCGCCTCCGTCGCCACCGCGACCCGGGGCTCCGCCCCCGACCGTCCACCCGCAAGCAGACGCAGCAGCTCGGGCTCGTCGGGTCCGCCCGCCAACCCGAACCATGCGGAGACTTCGGGTATACCCTCCGTCAGCTCCTTACGATAGCGCTCCACCAGACAGCCCATGACTATCACACGCCTCTCCGGATAGGCTGCGCACGCATCCAGGATGGCGGCGATAGACTCTTCCTTCGCGTCCTGGATGAAGCCGCAGGTGTTCACAAGGATGTGGGTCGCTTCGTCGGGATCATCGGCTACGCCCACTCCGGCAGCACACAACGCGCGCGTCAACGAGCGGCTGTCGGCCTCGTTCTTCGGGCAGCCCAAAGTGTGGATGTAGGCACATGCGGGCTGATCGGTCGGAGCCGAACCGGTTCCCATACTACTCGCTGGTCTCTACGCCGGCCTCAGTCACAACGAACATGAAGGAGTCGGAGCCCCCGTCTAGAGTGTGCGGCACGCCGTTGATCGAGAGAGCCAGCACGGTCGGATCGCCCACGTTCATCCAATAACGTTTGGCGCTGTCGAACGTCTTCTGCCCCCCCGCGGACAGCGTACCCGCGAAAAGCTCGGCGCCGTCCTGGTTGTCCTCGCGCACCACCAGCCAGCAGCTGCGCTCTGTGACCGTGACCACCA
>JAAYCW010000016.1 GCA_012729575.1 Actinomycetota bacterium
CGAGGCAAGGGGTGGGTCACGTGCAATTGGATGACCGCTTTGACCCGGGCCAGCCAATCGCGCACGGCGAAGCGGGTCTCGTGGACATAGGGTTGGAGGTCGGCCGCGACCCCGGTGGCCTCCAGGCCCAACTTGCGGGCCGTGTAGACCGCCCGAGCCAGATGGAACTCCTGCGTGACCACCAGCGCTGTCTTCACCAGGAAGACGTCGCGTGCCCGGTACATGGTCTCGTAGGTACTGAAGCCGGCATGATCGGTGAACACGTCTTCTTCAGGAACGCCCCGCTCGACCACGTAATCGAGCATGGCGTTTACCTCGTCGTACTCGACCTGTCCGTGGTCGCCGGAGATCAGGATCCTGTCGACTTTGCCGAGTCTGTACAGCTCGATGCCGGTCTTGAGCCGGTCGGCGAGCATGGGGGATGGGGTGCCGTCGTTGTACACCCGTGCGCCGAGGACGATGGCGCACTGAGCGGGAGGAGCGTCCGTGGGTGTCGAGATCATGTGGCTGCCGGCAGACCGGGTAACGATCACGTTGGGTACCAGGATCGCCAGTCCGGCCAGCGCCGCCGCGCCGAAGGCCGCGACCAGCGACCATACGAAGAACCTTCGTCTGCGGCTCCGTGCTGCCATACGGAGGAGATTAACACGAGATCCTGACAACTCGGCCGGGACGAGCGTCTCGTAAGGGGCGCCGGCCGGCCCATGCATTACCTCTTCGGTTGCGCGACCTCCCGCCCGTGGAATAGAATACTGAGTCCGCGGGCGTCCGGGATATGGAGCCGGCGCCTATCGCCTACCGCGCGCAGAACCTCAGAGAACGGGGGTATATGGCATGGCTATGACCATGACCGAGAAGATCTTGGCCCGAGCCGCCGGCAAGGAGTCGGTACAACCGGGCGATCTCATCATGGCGAAGCTCGATCTATGTCTGGGCAACGATGTCACCTCCGGGGTGGCCATCGACGAGTTCGAGAAGGCCGGATTCGAGCAGGTGTTCGATCCGGCGAAGATCGCGCTGATTCCCGACCACTTCACGCCCAACAAGGACATCAAATCGGCGGGTTTGGTCAAGCAGATGCGCGAGTTCGCGAAAAAGCACCAGTTGGTGCACTGGTACGACGTGGGCCGAGTGGGTGTGGAGCACGCCTTCCTGCCCGAGCAAGGCCTGGTCGGACCGGGCGACGTGGTCCTTGGCGCCGACTCTCACACCTGCACCTACGGCGCTCTGGGGGCTTTCGCGACCGGCGTAGGCTCCACCGACTTGGCGGGTGCTATGGCGACCGGCCAGGCCTGGTTCAGGGTACCCGAGACCCATCGCTTCGATTTCGAAGGATCTCTGGGTGAGTACGTCACCGGAAAGGACATCGTCCTCTTCACCATCGGTCAGATAGGGGTGGACGGAGCTCTGTACAAGGCGATGGAGTTCACCGGGTCGGCCATCCGGGGTCTCTCGATGGATTCGCGTTTTACCATCTGCAACATGGCCATCGAGGCGGGAGGCAAGAGCGGCATCATCGCTCCCGACGACACTACCAAGGCCTACGTGGAGGGTCGGTTCCTCCGGACTCCCGTCTACTACGACTCTGATGCCGACGCCTGGTATGAGAAGACCTACTCCTGGAAGGCGGAGGACGTGCCGCTCATGGTGGCCAAGCCGCATCTGCCCTCCAACACGCAACCGGCCGACGAGCTCGCCGGTATCAAGGTCGACCAGGTGGTCATCGGGAGCTGTACCAACGGCCGCATTGAAGACCTGCGCCAGGCGGCGGAGATCCTCCGGGGGCGCAAAGTCCACAAAGACATCCGTTGCATCGTCATCCCGGCGACGCAGGCCATCTGGAAGCAGGCCATGGACGAGGGCTTGTTCGACGTCTTCGTGGACGCCGAAGCGGCCGTGTCGGCCCCGACCTGCGGGCCGTGCCTGGGCGGGCACATGGGTGTGCTGGCCAAGGGCGAACGCGCCGTGTCGACCACCAACCGCAACTTTGTGGGCCGCATGGGCGATCCGGGGTCCGAGGTCTACCTGGCCGGTCCTTACGTGGCCGCCGCCAGCGCCGTGGCCGGGCACATTGCCACACCCGACCAGGTGGGCGGAAGGAGGCAGTCATGACGGAGAGCACCGCCGGCACCCTGCGTGGCCGTGCCTGGACCTTCGGGCGCGACGTTGACACCGACCTGATCATTCCCGCGCGCTACCTCAACATGAAGACGGCCGAGGAGTTGGCTCAGCATGTGATGGAAGACGCGGATCCTACGTTCGCCGGCAAGGTACAGCCTGGCGATATCATCGTAGCCAAGGAGAACTTCGGCTGCGGCTCGTCGCGAGAGCACGCTCCCATCGCCATCAAGGGTGCGGGAGTGTCGCTGGTCATCGCCAAGAGTTTCGCCCGCATCTTCTATCGCAATGCCTTCAACACCGGTCTTCCCATCCTGATCGCGCCGGAAGCAGTGGACGGGATCACGAAGGGCGACGAGCTGACGGTCGATCTCGCCTCCGGCGAGATCGCCGATCTTACCACCGGCGTTACCTACCAGGCCCAGCCTCTGCCTCCCTTCATGCAGGAGCTGGTGGCGGCCGGCGGCCTTCTGCCCTATCTCAAGAAGCAACGCGCCGCGGCCGGCTGATGCCGCCCGGCCCGGACTGAAAGGAAATGAAGTGAGCTACAGCATCGCCGTCATACCCGGTGACGGGACCGGACCCGAAGTTGTGAACGAGGGCCTCAAGGTCCTCACAGCCGCGGCCGTCCAGGCCGGATTCACCTACGAACTCAACCGCTACGATTTTGGCGGCGAGCGCTACCTGCGTACCGGCGAGACTCTGCCTGACTCGGCCGTTGAGGAGTTGAAGCAGCACAACGCCATTCTGTTGGGCGCCATAGGCCATCCCGACGTTCCTCCGGGGGTCCTCGAACAGGGTGTGCTCCTCAAGATCCGTTTTGCGCTCGACCAGTACATCAACCTACGTCCGGTGCGGTTGATCTCCGGCGTGGAGACCCCCATCAAGGGCAAGGGGCCCAAAGAGATCGACTACTGTGTGGTCCGCGAGAACAGCGGCGGGATGTACACGGGTATGGGCGGCAATTCCCGGCCGGGCACCAAGGACGAGGTGGCCATCCAGGAGATGGTCTACACCTACGACCAGGTGGCGCGCTGCCTGCGCTTTGCGTTCGACTACGCGCGCAAGCACGGCAAGAAGGCTCGGGGCCTCGGCCCGGACAACACCCTGGCCCTCATCGGCAAGTCCAACGTCCTTACCCACATGTACAAGCTGTGGAACCGGGTGTTTGCCGAGATTGGCGACCAGGAGTTCCCCGACGTCAAGCGTGAGTACTATCATGTGGACGCCACCTGCCTCTACATGGTGGTCAGCCCAGAGATGTTCGACGTCATGGTGGTAGAGAACATGTTCGGCGACATCATCACCGATCTGGGCGCCATCACTCAGGGTGGCCTGGGCGTGGCCGCCGGCGGCAACATCAACCCCGATGGCGTGAGCATGTTCGAGCCCATCGGTGGGACCGCTCCCATGTGGACCGGCAAGAATGCCATCAACCCTCTGGCGGCTATCGGGGCCGTGCAGATGATGCTCGAGTATCTGGGCGAGATCGAGGCCGCCTCTCTGGTGGAGAAGGGCATAGCACACGCTGTGTCCAAGATGAAGTCCATGACCGCCAACGAGATGGGTATGGGTACCGATGCGGTCGGCGACCTGGTCGCGGAGTTCGTAGCCAAAGGCTGATCAGAGGCGGGTCGGACCCCGGCCGGGACCCTGCCGGGGTCCGACCCGCGATGCAACACCTGCAGCTTGTCGAACCCACTTCATCGATCGGGCCCAACGGGGTATTCTGAAAGAGTGCCGAACTGAGAGGCACCGAGCGGATCTGCAGCGCCACCGAGCGAGGAGGGATGCCGTATGGGAGTCATCGTCGTCGGGGTAGATGGGTCTGAGGGCGCTGCTATCGCCCTCGACTTCGCAATGAAGGAAGCCGAGTTGCGTGGATCGAAGCTGCGGATCGTGAGTGCATGGGAGATCCCCGCGTCGGTCCTGGCCAGTGTGGTCGCGGGCAAGGAGTTCTACGAGGAATTCCGTGAGACCGCAGTCCAAGTGGCTGCGGAGGCCGCGGCTCTAATCGAGGAAGAGGTGCCTTCCGTCGAGCATGAGGAGATCGTCGTAGAAGGGCAGGCGGCTAAGGCCCTGTTGAGCAACGCCGAAGACGCGGAGTTGATGGTAGTGGGCAGGCGCGGCCACGGCTCGTTCACGGAGATGCTGTTGGGTTCCATCAGCCGACAGGTGGTGGTGCACGCGAAGTGCCCGCTGGTCATCGTGCCCTCGCCGCAGATAAGGAAGTCGGATTGAGGTGATAGTCGATCGTTCTACAACGGCTATGGTGGTCGACTCCACCGCCGATCTGCCGGACAACTTGGTCAACGACCCTAATCTGACTCTGGTTCCGCTCACGGTGTTCTTCGGAGAAGAGGCCTACCTCGATTGGGTGGAGTTGAGGCCGGAGCAGTTCTACGAGAAGCTGGTCGCGAGCGCTGAGTTGCCGCACACCTCGCAGCCGGCGCCCGGCTTGTGGAGCGAGCTATACGGCCGTCTGCGCGAGCAGTACCAACAGGTCTACTCTGTCCATCTCAGCGCCGAGTTCAGCGGTACCTGCGAAACCGCTCGGGCGGCTGCGGCGGAGATCGGGGGCGTGACGGTCGTGGATTCGCGGCTGGCTACCGGGGGCATCGCCCTGCTGGTGGACCGGATGATGGAGCGCATCGACCGGGGCACCTCGAAGGAGGAGTTTGACGCATACATCGAGTACTTCCACGCCAACAAGACCTTCTTGTTCCTGCCCACCACTCTGGATTACCTGTACAAGGGGGGGAGGATCGGACGGGCCTCCCACCTGGTGGGGACCCTTCTGAACATCAAACCCGTACTGGAGATAAGAGATGGAGTCGCCGACGCCTACAAGAAGGCGCGGGGCATCGGTTCGGCACTGGAGATCATGCGGGATTGCCTCCTCGAGCGGACTGGGGCGGGGACGGATGTGTATGCCAATCTCTCTCACGGTCTGAACCTACCAGTCATGGGCAGGTTGCGGACTCTCATCGAGGCTGTCGACGACCGTCGCGTACGCCTGCGGCCGCACAGCATAGTGGGTTCCGTGATAGGCACGTACATCGGCCCCGGGGCGGTGGGTCTCACCTTCATACAAGAATAGGCTCGCTGACTCTCTAGTAAGCCGGCGGACTCTACTGGGGCCAAAACTGGGGGTCTCAATTGCCGCAGCGGATGAGCTCGCCCGCATGCTA
>JAAYCW010000123.1 GCA_012729575.1 Actinomycetota bacterium
GCACAGAGAGCGAGACGGGCACTGAGAGCGAGATCCCCACGCGTTGAATAAGACCCCGGACACCTGCGAGACATCACGCGGCGAGATTCCGGGCGCCGTAACGCTCGTCTACTACTTGCCGGGCCCTGGCCGGCACGTCCGGCCGTGCGAGTCGTACGGACGATGAGGGCCCGACGCTCATGGCCGATGGCGTAGCCGAGTCTGTGGAATCGTCTGTGGAGGTACGGGAGGCCGAGGCCCCCGCTGTGGGCCTCGGCTCCAGACTGAAGGCCGGCGCGACTCGCTTGCGGTTTCCCGCCTTGATACTGGTACCCATCATCGTCTTCCTCTTGTCTCTCACCATGGGTCGGTTCGACGTCTCGCTGGGCGAGCTTTTCACGCTCTTTGGATCTAAGTTGGGGCTGACGGACGCGACCGTATCCGACGAGGTGAGCACGGTTATATTGAACGTCCGCCTGCCGCGCATCTTCGCAGCCTTGCTGATCGGTGCCGGATTGGCGCTTTCGGGGGCGGCCTACCAAGGCATGTTCCGCAACCCTCTGGTCTCATCGGATATTCTGGGCGCCTCCGCCGGAGCGGGCTTCGGCGCCGCTCTCGGCATCATGCTGTCCAAGAGCGTGATCGTCACGCAGGTCCTGGCTCTGGGTTTTGGCCTGGCCGCCGTCCTGGTCACGTATACACTGGCCGGCCGGCTGCGCCGTGGTGATCCCACTCTGTTCCTGGTGTTGACGGGCATTCTGGTGGGTACGGTGTTCACGTCGCTCATCTCCATCCTCAAGGTCCTGGCCGACCCTTCCGACAAGCTGCCGGCCATCACCTTCTGGCTGATGGGTAGCCTAGCTGCCGTCAACAGGCAGGACATCCTCATCCTCGTAGTCCCCATGCTTCTAGGGGGTATCGCCCTGCTTGTGGTGCGATGGCATCTCAATCCACTCTCCTTCGGGGAAGAAGAGGCGCAGGCGATGGGGTCGGAGACGACCAAGATGCGCATAATCGTCATTGGTGCCTGCACCCTCATGACGGCCTCTGCGGTAAGCGTGGGCGGCATCATCGGCTGGGTGGGGCTCATAATCCCTCATGTAGCTCGTGGTCTGGTGGGGCCTGATTACGGTAGGCTTCTCCCCGTGTCCGCCGTGATAGGAGGGGTCTATCTTCTTCTGATCGACGACATCGCCCGTCTGGCGGGACCGCTGGAGATGCCGCTCGGGATCCTCACTGCCCTTATCGGAGCGCCCTTCTTCATCTTCTTGCTGGCGCGGACCAGGAGGGCTTGGACGTGATTCTCGAACTGAGAGGCCTATCCTGCGGTTACGGACGTCGCACGGTGCTCAGCGAGGTGGACCTGTCTATCACCGCGGGCGAGAACCTGTGCTTATTGGGGCCGAACGGAGTAGGCAAGACGACTCTATTCCGGACGATACTGGGAGCGATCGCCCCGATGGGTGGTGAGGTGCTGGTCGACGGGAAGAGCCTTGCCGGTTTCTCCCGGCGGCAACGAGCTCGGTTGATGGCATACGTACCTCAGGCGCATACCGCTCCCTTCCCCTTCCATGTGATCGACGTAGTCTTGACCGGCCGCACAGCTCACATCTCTTTGACGGCTTCCCCTTCCCGTCACGACGAAGCCGTAGCCAGAGCGGCGTTGGAACGGATGGATATCGCCGACCTGGCCGATCGGCCCTACACCGAGTTGAGTGGAGGTGAGCGCCAATTAGTGCTCATCGCTAGAGCATTGGCCCAAGAGCCGAGGGTCTTGATCATGGACGAGCCATCCTCCCATCTGGATTTCGGTAACCAAGCCCGCTTACTGTCTCTGATCAAGACGTTGGTGCACGAGCGCGATCTGGCTGTCCTCATGTCGTCCCACTTCCCGAATCACGCCTTTGCCTGTGCCTCCCGAGTAGGACTCATCAAGGAGGGCCGCTTGGTGGCTCTGGGAGATCCGGCGGACGTGCTGACGGAGTCTAGCCTGGAGGACATCTACGGAATACCGGTGCGCATTCTTGCGGGGGATCCTGAGACGGACCCAGCTCTGAAGGTGTGCGCCGCCCGGGCGTTATAAGGAGGCGGCCGACTCGCATCTGAGTCGATTCAGGCTCGAGACTTGAATCGGGACCCTTGGGAACGTTATACTTCGGGGCAGATTACGCTCGATCATACTTGTACATTCAGGGATGCGGTACGGAGGGACGTTACAGATGCAGGACCGGTTTGGGAGCTTGGACAGAGTGGGTTCAGACTACGAGCGGAGACGCATCAGGCGATCCCGGGCGGCCGCAAGCACCATGGTCGCCGCGGCCTCTCTGCTTCTGGTCTGTCTCCTGTCTCTAGCGGTGGCCGCTTGTGGATCAGACGGGGAGGCTTCGGGCGCGGCGGCAAACGGTCAAGCAGCGGGCGGCGGTGGGGCAGAGACGGTTGTGATCACCGACGACGCTGGAAGGCAGCTCACAGTTGCGGCTGACGTCAAGAAGGTCTTCTGCACGGGCCCGACCGGGACGAGCCTTGTCTACACGGTGGCTCCGGAGCTTCTGGTGGGATGGAACATCACGCCCACCGACCAAGAGAAGGAGTACATACCGGCCGAATGCCGCGATATCGTCGGTCTTGGAGGCTGGTTTGGAAAGAACACGACGGGTAACGTGGAGGAGATCATCAAGCTGTCCCCTGACGTTGTTCTCAGCATCGGCACTATCGACGAAGGGGCCATCTCCGATGCCGAACGCGCGCAGGGTCTTCTCGGCGTCCCGGTTGTGATGATCGATTCGACACTCACGAAGACGGGCGATGCGTACCGCTTCGTGGGCGAGATCGTGGGCATGGAGGAGCGAGCGGACGAACTGGCTCGTTACTCGGACGAGGTGATTGCAGAGGCTCAGGCGAACACCGTCAAGCTGTCCGAAGAAGACCGGGTGACTCTGTACTACGCTGAGGGGGGCAAGGGGCTACATACCGATCCCGAGGGATCCAGCCATACCGAGGTGTTCACCGTAATGGGAGCCCGCAACGTCGCCGATGTGGAACTTCAGCAGGGATACGGCATGTCGCCCGTGTCGTTGGAGCAGGTGATCGCCTGGGATCCCCAAGTCATCCTGGTAGCAAGTGATCCTGCCGGAGAGACCAACGTCTACGAGCAGATCACGACCGGGGCCGACTGGGCCACCATCGAGGCAGTCGAAACCAGCCAAGTCTACGCTATACCCCACGGTCCCTTCGACTGGGTCGATCGGCCTTATTCCATAGGGCGCATCCTCGGCATCCCCTGGGTGGGTAACCTGCTCTACCCAGATTTGTATGACTTCGACCTGCAGGCCAGAGTGAAGGACTTCTACCGGCTCTTCTACCATCTCGATCTCACAGACGAACAGCTGCAAGAACTCATGGAACACGCCATCCCGGTTCGCTGAACCGCCAACAAGACAGGAGAGTAACTCGTGAAGACCCGCCGTTCCCTTTCCCTCGCTTTAGTAGCAGCCCTCTTGCTGGGCAGTACTGTTATCTTCGCGGTCGCCTGCGGGGGGTCCGACGAAACGACCACCACCTTAGCTCCAGAGACCGCGACCACTGAGGCCGCCGGTTCGGAGACATCCTCGGGTGGAACCAGCGGGAATGTCTCGGTCGAAGGCTTGGTTGACAACCCGATGGTCCTGACGGCCGCCGAACTGGAGAACATGACGATTGCCGAGATCACGGTCGATCATCCCAAGCTCGGTATGACGGATTATCGGGGCGTGCGCTTGAGCGATCTGTTCGCCTCCTTGGGAGTGCAGAGCGCCGCCGTTTCCCTGGTCATGACTGCATCCGATGGGTACATGGCGGAGGTGGCCTTGGCCGACATCGAGGCGAGCGCGGATGCCGTGTTGGCCATCGGTGACGACGGCAAACTCAGCGTCGTGATCCCTGGCATGGAGAGCAAGTCCTGGGTGAAGGACGTCGCATCGTTCAAATTCAACTGATGTTTCGGAGGTCGATGCATGCGTCCGCTTGAAGAGGATCTGCAGGCCGCCCGGGCCTTCCATGGGCACCTATGTCACGGCATGGTTATGGGGGTGCGCATGGCCCGGTATGCCTGCCGGGAGCTCGGGATAGACGACCCCCACTCCTATCGCGATCTGGTGGTTTACGTGGAGATGGATCGCTGTGCCACCGACGCGGTGAGTGTGGCGACCGGAGTGACTCTGGGCAGGCGGCGGCTGAAATGGGTGGACTACGGGAAGCTGGCTGCCACCTTTGTGGATCTTGCCACAGGACGCGCGATCAGACTCGCCCCTTGCCCTGAGGTACCGCACGCCGGCAACGACACGGACCCTCTTGAGTTCTGGAACGACTGGGCCGACGAGGAACTCTTCAGCGTCACGCCGGTGACGATGGTCATACCCGAGGAGGACAGGCCGGGCCGGCCCATCCGTACTGTGATCTGTGCGCGTTGCGGCGAGCAGGTTCAGGATGCCCGTGAAGTGGTGGCGAATGGAGAGACTCTGTGCAGGGGATGCGCGCACGGGGCTTACTATCAAGTCTGAGGTGGCCCGCGGGTGTGGAATTATCCGCGGTTCAGTCCGGGAGGGATGATTGTACCGACGGCCGTTGATCTTCGTGGTCACCGGTGAGCGTGGCTCAGGCAAGAGCACAGTATGCGCGCGAGTCGCCCGAGAGACTGCTCAGCAGGGTCTCGCTGTGGCCGGTATTCTCACCGAACGGACCGACTCCGACGATCCCCGTGGCATGCGAAAGGTGATCGACCTCCAGACGGGGGAAGAGCGGGCTTTCGGCTCACAGGAGAAGAGCCGACGGCGGAGTGCGCAGCGGCCGGTGAAGGGCACCGTCCCGACTTCCCTGCTGCACGAAACAGACAAGTTGCGGGCTGATGTGTCGGTGGATCACACCTCAACCTCCGATCCCCTCACCCCCGGTTGGAGGTTCGACCCCGACGTCTTTTTCTGGGCGAACGAGGTTCTCACCCGGTCAATCCCGTGCGATCTCCTTATAGTTGATGAGGTGGGCCCCCTGGAGCTGCTTGGAGGCCGAGGATGGGCCAAGGCGACAGAAGTACTTCGTTCGTCCGGCTACCACGCAGCTTTGGTGGTGTGCCGATTCGCGCTGCTCGATGAATTACGCAGGATTCTGGGCTCGCGGCCCAGCGTGGTCGTCGAGGTGACTCCGGAGACGCGCGATCTGATTCCAACCGCGATCATGGAACGAATCCAGTCGCCGGACTAGAACTCCACTGTTCCCGGGGGAGCCTCGGTGGTCGCTGTTGTGGATGGAGGCGCCGTGGCACTGGTGGTAGTCGATGACGGCTTCGTGGTCGTGGTGGTCGTCGATGTCGGTGTCGTAGTGGTAGTGGTCGGAGCGGGATTGACCTCGATGGTCCTGGGGATCATCGGGAAGTAACTCGGGAACTTCTCCGTCTTCTTAGTGCCGTCGGGCCAGGTGATGGTGCGGGTCACCGAGCACGATCTCCCGGATTGGCCGCTGATCTTGACTCTGCTTGTGCCCGGCGCCAGCGATTTGTTGATGACCGTCACCTCGGTGCGGCCCTGGCCCCAAGAGAATCCGCTGAATGAAGAGCTTACCTTACGTCCATCGCTCGTACCGTAGATGTTGAACGTGGTGGTGATGCCATCGGAGACACCGCGGATCCAGATGTAGTGGTCGGTGTCGTTCTTGAACCGGAGGTTCTTGCCACCGGCCGAGACCGTGGCATCCCGGCCGTCGGGATAATGGCTGATGTAGAGGGAGTGATTGTGACGCTCGACTATCTCCAGCCCCGCTTCGTAGGCAGCGTTGAAGAGGGTGGTAGAGACCTGGCATATGCCACCGCCCAGTACGTCCTCCAGCTCACCGCCTCCCACAATACCGGGCGCGGGTTTATAGCCCCGCGCCGAGGTACGCGGCCCGATCTGTTTATCGAAGTTGTACACCTCTCCCGGAGCCAGCATCACGTCGCTGGCATACTGGGTGGTGATGCGTACGTTGACCTGCCGGGCCGAAGAACCCGCATAGGGCTCAGTGGTGTAACTGGCCAGCCTGTCCTTGATTCCCATGGCTTCAGCTTCTTCGGTGGTCAGCTCCGGGTCGACGGTCTTCACCGCAACGTCTACGGCGCGGGAGCCTTCCGTAAGAGCCGCGGCCAGAAGCAACTCCACCGTTCTCTCACGGTCCAGCGTCTTCCCGACCACTCCGGGGATGACCCAGGCTTTGGTACCGTCACTGTCGAAGCTCGCGTTGACCGGCTCGGTCGCTACGACCTCCTCCACCTCGCTGAAGAAGGAGAGGTCCAGCTTCTCGGCGGAGATCAGGGGCACCAATGTGGAGACTCCATCCTTGTCTTCCGAGGTGAAGCTCATAGCGGCCGCGATCTTCTCGGGGGATAGAGTCCACGTCTTGTCGTCGCTCTTCAGTCGCAAGGGAGCGCTGATCATGATCTCGGCCTGCTCGAGAGCGGCTTGGTTATCCTCGGCTCTGACCCTCGGCTCCTTGACGACCATGGGGACTTCGAGTTCGGTTGTGTGGAAGGTGAGGAGGAGTGCTTTGAGGTCCTCTCGTAACGTGTCCCGATCGACAGCCGAACCGTCTTGACTCTCGATAACCTTTATCTCCGCGCCGTCGATAACCAGCCCCGCATCCACCGGCTCCACGTCAAGCTGTTCTGCCAC
Source organism: Actinomycetota bacterium (assembly GCA_012729575.1). Classification (GTDB taxonomy): domain Bacteria; phylum Actinomycetota; class Thermoleophilia; order RBG-16-64-13; family RBG-16-64-13; genus RBG-16-64-13. Next base: position 6,654 of record JAAYCW010000123.1, read on the forward strand.
TTGTCCAAGAACATCGTCCATCATGGCACTGTCGACCGTGCCTTCCAGGGGTATCTCCACCTCCGAGAAGTACAGTTTCAAACGTTTACCCAGATCTGAGAAGAGGTTGTTCTCGCGAGTGACGTCCATGGCTTGGGCGACCGCTCCCGCGATGTCCATCTCGGTACCCACGTCCCCAGGCATGAGAGACCAGCGCCACTCGCCGCTCGTGAGAACGATGGGGTTCTGCTGAACATCTTCGACATAGTCGTTCAACGCGGCGGCAGCCTCGTCCCGTGTCAACCCGCCCAGACTCACGCCCGAGACCTGGACTCCCGCGTGCACCTTGTTGTAGTAGAGGGCGGAGTCGACTACGATGGCCAGAACGACGATGGCGACGATGGCGCCCACTGTGATGAGTGCGGCCAGCTGCGTGCGGCTGAGCCTGGGCTTTGTCACTTCTCTGTGAGTTCTCAAGGAAGGTCTTACTCCTGAAATCGAAGGTGCTACAAGATAACAGATGTACCCGGCGGCAAAAAGGTTGCCCGGGAACATGCAGCGATTATTTCGCAGTTGTCTTCGGCGGCAATGGCGGGAGTCCTCGTGGCTTGGCTGCCGATGGTCAGACGGATGAACGACAGGATCTCTGACAGGGTGGACGCCGCGGTTGCGCGCGGCCTTCTCGGAAGAGGCACAGGCCATCGGGTCGAGCTGGTGGCTCATCTCGCGGGAACATCGCTCCAGGCGGGGTCACAGTCCCAGGTCCATTCGGAGCCGGAGCCCCAGGCCGTCCTTTCGGGGGAGGACCTGGGTCGCGTCCTTGGCCTTTCCCGAGCGTCGGTGCACAAACACATGGAGCGGCTGCGCTCGCTCGGCGTAGCGGTGGTGCCCGTGGCTGGAAGCGGCTATCGGCTGGACCACCCTGTGGATGATCTCGTGGCGGGCGAAGCAGTGCTGCCCCTCCTGCTGACACATTTGGATCCTTGTGTCCCCTGGATGGCAGGTCTTCCCTACAAGTACGTCCCCAGCTGCCGCTCTACCAACGAGATGTTGAAACAGAGGGCTGCTTCGTTGCCTTCGGGGGCGGTTTTGGTGACCGATGAGCAGACCGGCGGTCGAGGCCGCCTGGGCCGGACCTGGGTAAGCGGGAGACGTGAAGACCTCACCTTCTCGGTGCTCTTGCACCCGTCTCTGGCGCCGTCTCAGGCTCATCTACTCTCCTTGACCGCGGCCTTGGCGGTGGCCGAGGTCCTGGAGGATGTCAATGGGCTACAGAGCGAGGTGGGTATCAAGTGGCCCAACGACGTTCTGTTGGGCGGGGGCAAGGTGTGCGGAATCCTGTTGGAGGGCGCGATGGATGCGGATAGGCTGCAATGGGCCGTCGCGGGGATAGGACTGAACGTGAACAGCGACCCGCAGAGCCTCATCGAGACACTTGTTGCGGAAACAGACAGTGAAAGCGAGTGGGTGGACCGACCCCGCCCTGTTTCCCTGCGTGCGAGGCTGGGGCGCCACATTGGACGCGCACCCTTGCTGGCCGCGCTCCTCACGCGTTTGACTCGGAGATGGACTGAACCTGCAGCCGATGATGTGCTCGATGGACTGCGGCGGCGTGATGTCCTGGCCGGGAGGATGGTCGAGATATGGTCGGGTCCGCCGGGAAAGGACCTGGTGGTGGTGGGTAGGGCCACCGGCATCGGCCCTGACGGACAATTGCTGGTACGGGATGAAACCGGCAGATCGGTCGCGGTGTTTGCGGGGGATGTGACTATCCGTGATATCGGAACCGTCGCGACATAAATGCCGCACCCAGCGATTCAGAAGGATTGTCAACCTAGGTCCGTGACATAGTTGACGGAGCTTGCGGGCTGCTTGTAGAATCCGGCGACAAGTTGCAGTCTGTAGGCTAGGCTGCAGGCCAACGCAAGGGTGCACGCCCTGTCCCCATAGGAGTGATGTGATGAAGAGAATCCCATCGAGCGCGTGCGTGTGCGGCTTTGTTACTCCTTCGGCTGTGAGCGCGACGGCGCGGCCCGTGCTCGTCAAGGCCGGTCTTGTGGCGGCAGGAGTGGGGATGCTGGCGGGTAGCTCCTGGTTGTCGGTGCCTTTCTATCCCGTGCCCTTGACCATGCAGACTTTGGCGGTGCTGCTCGTCGGAGGACTTCTGGGTGCGCGTCTTGGGGCGGGAACTGTGCTTGCTTATCTTGCGTTCGGTCTTGCCGGCGCTCCCGTGTTCCATAACGGTTTGGGAGGTCCCATGGTCCTTCTGGGGCCTACGGGGGGTTATCTGCTGGGGTTTGTGCCGGCCGCCTTCTTGATGGGCTGGGTGCTGGAGCGGGTACGCAGCCACGGCGCGGCGGGCGATGTGAGAGAGCGAGTCGGCCGAGGCAGGAGCCTCATCCTGTTGGCGGTGGGCGCCATCTTGGCGGAGGGGGCGATCTACGCCGTGGGGCTGCCCTGGCTGGCCGTGGTCTACCTCGGGGGTGATATCGGGAGAGCGTTCACGGCGGGTTTCTGTCCGTATCTTCTGGGCGATGCTCTTAAGCTGATGGTGGCCGTGACAGCCCTTCGCCTGGGGGGAAAGCCGGGCACCCACCGGAGGTCGCTGGTCCTCTAGATGGTATGCTGCCTACATTCGTGTACGGCAGGCGACGAGAACGGACCAGGGTTTGACCGTCCTTGATGCTTTCATACTTGGCGTGGTGCAGGGGCTCACTGAGTTCTTGCCCGTGTCCAGTTCCGGTCATCTGGTCCTCGTGCCCGAGTTCTTCAACATCCCGGC
>JAAYCW010000124.1 GCA_012729575.1 Actinomycetota bacterium
ACTCCCGGACCGCAGGCCGATTGTATCGACCAGCGCCTCCAGTCAGTGTGCGGCTCGTACCGTCTGAGACCTTCGCAGGAGCCGCGTCCAGATCCGGTCGTGCTCGAAGTGCTCCCGGAGGTAGATTCTGGCTCTAGCCAGCGCCCCCTGAAAGTCGTCCTCGGTGCCACCGACGAAGTGGATGTCAGGACGTCCCTTCTCGTCGAGATACCAAAGCTTCCAACCGACCTGCTGCATGTGAGGGCCCCAGGTCAACATGGGGGTACCATCTTGGTCCATGACCTCCAGGCCAAGATCCGGCATGATAAGGACTCGGCGCTCAGGCTCAGGAATATCCATCCGCTCTCCCTTGCGTTATCGGCGCGCGGTGTTAGAACCGATCGACCGCCCCCCGCCTGAGCAATCCTGTCTCTCTCCACTATACAGGTCTTCACTATGCAGCAAGGCGACGTGCCTACGCTGACGCCTTTGTCGTGGCGGCAGATCACGGGCTCCGGGCTTGCCAGGCGACCAAGGCGGCTGTATCATCACCGGTCTGATGGGCGCTTAGCTCAGGGGGAGAGCGCTTCCTTGACGCGGAAGAGGCCACAGGTTCAAATCCTGTAGCGCCCACTCGTCGTATCCCGTCCGGACATTTCTCTTTTCGAGGGCCCATGAAGGTAGTTCTCCCTGATGGATCGGATCTGAGCGTAGCCGAGGGGGCTACGGCGGCCGATGTGGCCGAGGCCATCGGGCCGCGCCTGGCGAAAGCCGCAATCGCCGCCAAGATCGGCGACCGGGTGGTCGATCTGGCCACGCCGGTCGACGAGGGCGACCAAGTGGCCATACTGACGCCGTCCAGTGAAGAGGGGCTCGACGTAATCCGACACTCAGCCGCACACGTGTTGGCCGACGCGGCCACCCGGTTGTTCCCGGGAACAAAGGTGGCGATCGGTCCGGCCATCAAGGACGGCTTCTACTACGACTTCGAGTTCCCCGAACCCGTGGGGGAGGACGATCTACCCAGATTGACGGAGGAGATCCAGAGACTGCTCGGCGCGTCGCTTCCCTTCGAGCGCCGCGAGGTCAGCAAGGAGGAGGCACTTGCCCTCTTCAAGGACGAACCTTACAAGCTTGAGCTGATCCGGGATCTGCCGACGGATGCGGTCATCAGCGTCTACCGACAGGGAGAGTTCCTTGATCTGTGCCGGGGCCCGCACGTGCCCGACACCGGGCGTATCGGAGAGGTGGGGCTTCTCTCTGTGGCGGGCGCCTATTGGCGCGGTGATAGCGACAACACCATGCTTACCCGCATCTATGGAACGGCCTTCCCCACCAAGAAGGAACTGGAGGATTACCTGCGGCGGATGGAGATGGCCAGACAACGGGATCACCGGCGGTTGGGCCGGGAACTGGGTCTGTTCAGCTTCCAGGACGAGGGCCCAGGCTTCCCGTTCTTCCATCCCAAGGGTATGAGGGTGGTGAATGCCCTTCTGGAGTACTGGCGCAAGGAGCACTTGGCGGCGGGATACGAGGAGATAAGGACTCCGATGATCCTGGAGCGCACCCTGTGGGAGCACTCGGGTCATTGGGAGAACTATAAGGACAACATGTACTTCACCGTCATCGACGGCGTGGATTTCGCCGTGAAGCCGATGAACTGCCCTGGTGGCATGCTGGTCTACAAGTCTGAGCAGCATTCCTATCGCGATTTTCCCTTGCGCATGGCCGAACTGGGGCAGGTGCACCGGCACGAGATGTCGGGGGTCCTGCACGGACTCTTCCGGGTGAGGTGCTTCACTCAGGACGACGCGCATATTTTCTGCCTACCCGGCCAGGTGGAGGATGAGATCTTGGGGGTCATCGATCTCATCCGGCGGATGTACAGGACCTTCGGGTTCGACAAGGTGCATGTGGAGCTGTCCACTAGGCCCGAGAAGTCCATCGGCAGCGCTGAGATGTGGGAGACGGCCGAGAGAGCTCTGGCCGCCGCACTGGAACGGGCCGGACTTGAGTACGTGCTGAACCCTGGTGACGGCGCCTTCTACGGTCCGAAGATCGATTTCCACATCGAGGATGTGATGGGGCGCACGTGGCAGTGTGCTACCTGCCAACTGGACTTCATAATGCCTGAACGGCTGGACCTCGAGTATGTGGGTGAGGACAACCAGCGCCACCGCCCCGTGATGCTGCATCGAGTGGTCTTGGGGAGCATCGAGCGCTTCTTGGGGATCTTGATAGAGCACTACGGGGGAGCTCTCCCTGCCTGGTTGGCGGCTGTGCAGGTCGTGGTGGTGCCCGTGGCCGACCGGCACGCCGAATACGCACAGGCGGTCAAATCTGCCCTAGAGAGTGCCGGCCTGCGGGTGGATGTGGACCTGCGGGCGGAGTCGGTCTCTAAGAAGATCCGGGATGGTGAGGTCGGAAAGGTGCCCTTTATGCTGGTCGTAGGCGACCGGGAGGTGGAGCAGCGTTCTGTGACTCTAAGAACCCGAGGTAGCAAGGAGACCCGGTCTTACGCTCTCGCGGAAGCGGTTGCCTTCATTGGCGGAGAGTGTGAGGTGCCGGGTGTGGCATCCGGTGCTTGAGCGCCGGGGAGGCATGGGCTATACTGCGTGCCTGCATAAAGAGGAAGCCACCCTTCCCACCTCGTGCCTCTTAGGTGCAGAGGTCAGGCCATATGAGGAGCGGTGCAGCCGTGAGCTGCGCCTTTGTGTGTGGAAAGCGGTGGCGGCACCGCTTTTTTGTGGTGGGTAGCAGGTACTCGAACCGGTAGCACCGGGGGAGGTGTAAGGCAACATAGCCGACATCGTTCGCATCAACGAGAAGATCCGTGCAGATGCGGTCCGACTCATCGGGCCGGACGGTGAGCAGGTGGGGATCGTGGGGGTTCCGGAGGCGTTGAACTACGCCGACAGACTGAACCTCGACTTGGTCGAGGTGGCTCCGATGGCCAATCCGCCCGTCTGCAAGGTGATGGATTACGGCAAGTACAGGTACGAGCAAGAGCAGAAGGCCAAGGAAGCGCGCAAGCGGCAGACAACCGTCAGCATCAAGGAGATCAAGCTGCGCCCCAAGATCGACGACCACGACTTTGAAACGAAGAAGGGGCACGTCGAGCGCTTTCTGAGGAAGGGAGACAAGGTCAAGCTCACCATCATGTTCCGAGGTAGGGAACTGGTCCATCCACATCTGGGGGAGAAGCTGCTCCGCCGAATGGCCGAAGACCTGGCCGATTTGGGTGAGGTGGAGTCGGAGCCCAATCTGGATGGAAGAAACATGGTGATGATGCTGGCGCCCAAGCGAAACTGATCGAGGGGATCAGCCGGCGCTAGGCGCCGGACCCGGGTTCACTCGATTCGGGCCGATCGCGAACCTGCTCGCGCGTAGAGGAAGGGATGACTATGGCCAAGAACAAGACACACAAAGGAACCAAGAAGCGCGTCAAGGTGAGCGCGACCGGCAAACTGATGCGGCAGCGTGCCTTCAGCAGCCATCTTCTCACGAAGAAATCAGCCAACCGCAAGCGCAAGCTGCGCAAGGTCATCCAGGTAGTCGGCTCTGATACCGAGCGGCTGCGCAGTCTTTTGGGCCGCTAGGAGGAGAGAGCAATGCCCAGGGTTAAGAGGAGCATCAACGCTCAGAAGAAGCGCCGAAAGACGCTCGATGAGGCGAAGGGTTATTGGGGGCAGAAGAAGTCCTCCTATAAGCGCGCCAAAGAGCAGCTCATCAAGTCGGGAACGTATGCCTATCGAGATCGGCGGGCGCGCAAGCGTGAGTTCCGGCGTCTATGGATTACCCGCATCAACGCAGGCGCCAGGCAGCACGGCATGAGCTACAACCAGCTCATCCATGGCCTGAAGGCCGCTGAGATCGAGGTCGATCGCAAGATCCTTGCGGACCTGGCCGTTCGGGAACCCGAGGTCTTCGCTCAGATGGCCGCTCGGGCGAAGGAAGCCCTCGGGGCGAGCTAGAAGGCCATCCCTGCCCTCGGGCGGAGAACATGCCGTGATCCGCGATATCGCCGGGAGGCAGAACCACAGTGTCAAGCTTGCCCGCAAGCTTCTGAAGAAGAAGCACCGCAGGGAGCGCGGGCTACTGGTCTGTGAGGGCATGGATCTGCTCGTGGCCGCGGTGGAGGCGGAAGCGCAAATCCGTGAGGTCTTGGCGCGCAGCGACCTGGTGGCCGAGCTCCCGCGGGATCTGCTGGAACTGGCTTCGTCGGAGAGGCCACCCGATGCCGCCGTCTCGGGGACAGTCCTCGATATCGGCGTGTGCGACCGGGAGACGCTCGAGTACGCTAGTGCTCTGGGCGGGGCCGTGGACGTCATCTTCATGTGCGCGGAGCCGCTCTGGAGCCTGGACGACGTGGCCATGGCGGAGGGAGTCACCCTCTTTCTGGACGGCGTGGGGGACCCCGGCAACGTCGGCACGGTCATCCGCAGCGCGGTCGCCTTCGGTCTGGCCGGCGTGATCTGCTCACCGGGCACGGCCGACCCCTTTGGGCCAAAGGCGATGCGGGCCGGGATGGGAGCGCAGTTCAGCGTGCCTGTTGTCACAGAGGTCTCTGTCTCTGACCTGAAGGCCCGGCTGGCAGCAGCAGCCGGCAGGAAGGAAAGCGTGCCGGAGCTCTGGGTGGCCGATCCGCACGAGGGGGAGGACATCCGCGCAGCGCAAGCCGCAGGCGGCATGGTGGTCGTCTTGGGGACGGAGCGGAAAGGGCCGAGCTCCGAGTGGTCGGGTTGTCGCCGCGTGAGCATTCCGCAGCACAGTCTGGAGTCCATCAACGTGGCTATGGCCGGTACCATATTCGCCTATGAGTCGTACCGGCTCCGTAGCGGTTCAGGTGGCAAATAGCGGATATGTCCGTTAGGATTTGTTGCTCGGAAGGAGGAGCCATCACAGCCAACGACACCATTCTCGAGCAGATATCTAGAGACGACCTGAGAAGGATCTACACGGACGGGCTCGCGACCATCGGGGAAGCAGCCGATCTCGCGGCCCTTGAGGCCGTGCGCGTGCGCTTCCTGGGGCGGAAAGCCGAACTGGTCCTGTTGCTGCGGAGCATCTCTGAACTTCCACCGCAAGAGCGCCCGGAAGTGGGCAAGGTCGGCAATCTGGTGCGCAAGGCTCTCGAAGACACCGTCGAGGCGAAACGGGCCGAGCTGGAGAGTCGGGAGCTGGTGCAGGCGCTCGGTAGCGATCAGATTGACGTCACTCTGCCGGGGCGGCGTCTGCCCCTCGGGCATCTGCACCTTATCACCCAGACCCAGCGCGAGATCGAGGACATATTCCTCGCCATGGGGTACGACATCGCCGACGGACCCGAGGTGGAAACAGACTACTACAACTTCGAGGCGCTGAACACGCCGGCGGATCATCCTGCCCGCTCGCTTCAGGACACGTTCTTTGTGACCGACACCGTCGTCTTGCGCACGCACACTTCTCCCGTCGAAGTGCGGACCATGGAGAAGCAGCGGCCGCCGGTACGCATCATCGCTCCCGGCAAGGTCTATCGCCGCGATTCGGACGCCACCCATACCCCGATGTTTCATCAGGTTGAGGGTCTGGTGGTCGACAGAGATATCACCCTAGCCGACCTCAAGGGTACCCTGGAGACCTTCACGCGGGCCATGTTCGGAGCTGATCGCAAGGTCCGGCTCCGGGCGCATTTCTTCCCGTTCACCGAACCTTCGGTGGAGGTGGATGTGTCGTGCATGGCCTGCGACGGCGCCGGCTGCCGTCTCTGCAAGAGGACCGGCTGGCTGGAGATCTTGGGCGCGGGCATGACCGACCCGAACGTGTTCGGTTTCGTCGACTACGATCCCGAGGAGTACACCGGTTTCGCCTTCGGAATGGGTGTGGAGCGTATCGCCATGCTCAAGTACGGAGTCAATGATCTGCGTCTCTTCTTCGAGAACGACCTGCGCTTTCTGCGCCAATTCTGACCGGAGGCTCACGTGAAAGCGCCCTTATCGTGGTTGCGTGACTATGTTGACATCCAGATGGATGTGGAGGAACTCGCGTCCCGCCTCGCCCTCACGGGGACCGAGGTGGAAAGGGTGACCGATGTGGGGGTCCCCGGTGACGACCAGAATCTCGGTCGCTTCGTGGTGGGCAAGGTGCTTGAATGCGTGCGCCATCCCAACGCCGACAAGTTGTCGGTCTGTACGGTTGATATCGGGGCGGAGGCTCCCCAGACCATCGTGTGCGGCGCTCCCAATGTCGCCGCAGGTCAGACGGTGGCCGTGGTGCTGCCTGGGGGGGTCATGCCCGACGGTACCTGCATCAGAGAGGCGAAGTTGAGAGGAGTTGTGTCCGCCGGAATGATCCTGTCGGAGGCGGAACTGGGACTGGCGGCCAAGAGCGCGGGCACCATGGAACTACCTGACGATTGGGAAGCCGGCAAGAGGCTCACAGACTACTTCGCAATCGCCGACCAGGTGCTCGAGGTGGAAGTTACTCCGAACCGGCCTGATTGCCTGTCGGTGCGAGGCCTGGCGCGGGAGATCGCCGCCATCACCGGAGCGCGTTTCGATGAAGAGATAGCCTTCCCCTACCCGGAGACCGACCGCCGGGTGGAGGAAGATATCGCTATCGAGGTACGCGACCCGGATATATGTCCCCGCTACGCGGGGCGGGTGATCCGCGGGGTCACCATCCAAGATTCCCCCTTCTGGATGAAGGCCCGCATCAGCCACGCGGGAATGCGTCCCATCAGTAACGTCGTGGACGTCACCAACTACGTGCTCTGGGCGCTGGGCCAGCCTCTCCATGCCTTCGATCTGCACACTATCCGGGGAGGCCGGATCGTGGTGCGGCGGGCGTATCCGGGTGAGGAGATCACCACGCTCGACAACGAGCACCGGGTGTTGACGGACGACATGCTGGTCATCGCTGATGCGCAGCAGGCCTCCGTGGTGGCGGGTGTCATGGGTGGTCTTGAGAGCGAGATCACCGAGAACACCACCGACATCCTCTTGGAGGGCGCCAACTTCTCGGGTCCGTCGATCATGCGCACGGAAGCAGCCCTCGGTCTGCGTTCCGAGGCCTCGACGCGCTACGAGAAGGGCCTTGACCCGGAGATCATACCCCTGGCTCTCGACATGGCCTGTAAGCTGTTGGTAGAACTCTGCGGAGGTACGGTCTCCACAGGCACGGTGGACGTCCGCACCGAGCCGCGACCGGAGGTGGTTCTGAGGCTGCGTCCGGAGCGTGTGGAAAGGGTTCTCGGAGAGAAGGTCACTGGGGCGGAGATGACCGCCATCCTGGTACAGTTAGGATGCGACGTGCAGAGACGGAGGGATGAGACCTACGCCGTATCGGTCCCCAGCTTCCGGGCCGACCTGGCCCGCGAGATAGATCTGATCGAGGAGATCGCGCGGATCCACGGACTGGACCAGATTCCGCCCACTCTGCCTGCGCGACGAGAGGGGTGGGGAGGACTCACTCCCAAGCAGACCTATATGAGAAGCATAGAGGATCTTCTAGCCGGAGCGGGGCTGTGCCAGATCATCGCCTATAGCTTCCTGGACGAGAAATGGGCCGACCGGCTGCGTCTGGCTGAAAACGACCCGCGCAGGGCGACGGTTAGACTATCCAACCCCCTGAGCGGCGACCAAGCCGTGATGCGCAGCATGTTGCTCCCCGGACTCCTGGCCACCGCTCAACGTAATACGGCGGTGCGCGAAGAGAGAGTGCATATCTTCGAGCTGGGACGGGTGTTCCGGCCATCCGCGGCGGAGCTCCCGGAGGAGATGAGCCACGTGGGGGTGCTCATTTGCGGAGATTGGGAAGCCGACTCCTGGCTGCGTGCGGATGTGAGGGTGGACTACTACTTGGGTAAGGGTGTCGTGGAGCGGCTGTGTGCCGGCTTGGACCGCGACCTGAAGTTCGTGGCCGCCGGCGAACCATTTCTTCATCCAGGCAAGAGCGCCTCGCTGCAAGATGAAAAAGGCCGCTACGTCGGTTGGCTCGGGGAGGTCCATCCTCTCGTGCTCCAGGCTTACGACCTGAAGGACCCCGTAGTGGCGTTGGAGCTGGATGCTGACCTGTTGTTCGCCTCAGGCAGTGCGGCCACGACCTTCAAGGATCTCTTCGCGTACCCGGAGGTGGAGCAGGATCTTGCCCTGGTGGTCGGATCTACGCTGCCGGCGGCGGCCGTGGTGGAGAGTCTGCGCCGGTGTGGAGGCGCTCTACTGCAGGATGTGGCAATCTTCGACGTCTACGAAGGCAGCCAGGTGGGACAAGGCAAGAAGAGTCTTGCGCTTCGCTTGAGCTTCAGAGCCGCCGATCGCACTCTAAGCGAGGCGGAAGTCAACGAATTGCGTGAGACGATGGTTGCGACCGTCCGGAAAGAGCTGGGCGCTGAACTGCGAGGGTGAGGCCTGCCGGTCGTAGGGCCGCAGACGTGGGGCCTGCGGAGGCGGAGCAGCACCCGTCCATCGTCTTTGTCTGAGAGCGGGCGAGCCGGTCTCGCTCCGATTCTGATGCCACTGTCTTCGCGGGTATTCCGCACCCTCCCGGTAGTGTCGGTTCTATTTGCATTTACTTGCAGATTTCTGTATAGTCATGCATTCACACACTGCGACCTAGTGACACGGTTCACAGACGGGTGGACTGCCCGGGTAGAGAAAGAGGCGAGAGAGTGATCGCGGCCAGCATCGTTGGAGCAACGGGGTACACGGGGGCGGTACTGACTCGTATCCTGGCGGGGCATCCGGATGTCGAATTGCAGGCCCTGACGTCGACCTCCTATGTGGGGCGCAACGTCGGGACGGTTTTCCCGGATCTGAGGGTGCGGGGACAGTATGTCGAATACTCGCCGCAGGTCCTCGAGGGGAGCGATGTGGCCTTCGTGTGCTATCCGCACGCGCAGGCTCACGGGGTGGTCGCTGAACTGGTGGATGCCGGCTGTAGAGTCGTTGACCTCAGCGCCGATTTCCGTCTCAAGGACCTTAGCGACTACCAATCGTGGTACGGGTTTGAGCACCCGCGGTCGGATCTGGTGGAAGAGGCCGTCTACGGCCTGCCCGAGGTCTACCGGGCGGAAGTGACGAAGGCACGAATCGTCGCCAATCCGGGGTGCTATCCGACCGGCATGTTGCTGGGGCTGTTACCCGCCGCCGGTGAGATCGACTCTCGGGGAGTGATCGTGGACTCTAAGTCTGGTGTCTCGGGGGCGGGCAAGACGCCTTCGGACAAGACCCACTTCTGTTCGGTCACAGAGAACTTTCGGGCTTACAGCGAGGTGGGCCATCGCCACACCTCAGAGATGGTACAGGAGTTGGGCCTGGCAGCGGGCACGGCGCTACCCGTGTCGTTCACCCCCCATCTACTGCCCGTGGACCGTGGCATCTTGAGCACGATGTATTTCAAGCCCTCCGGCAGACTGCTCGACACTGAGGCCTGGCTGGATAGATACCGGCTCTTCTATGCGGACGAACCGTTCGTGGAGGTCTGCGAGCATGTCCCAGCACTCTCAGAAGTCACCCGGACGAATTTTTGTCGTCTGACCGTCCGCACTGACGAGCGCTCGGGATTGGTCAAGGTCTTCACGGTGATCGACAACCTCATGAAGGGGGCCTCCGGACAGGCTGTCCAGAACATGAACATCATGTTCGGGACGGAGGAGGGTTCCGGATTGGAAGGGCTCGCATGAGTGGCGTCAAGGACGGCGCGACCGGCGGACCGAACCATCCGATCGTGGTTGCGCCCACCGAGTCGCGCTTCTGGTCGCTCCCCGATGGGGTGCGGTTGGCGGGAGAGCCCGGAGAAGCGGCCGGTGTCACCTACCCTGAGGGTTTCGCGGGGAGCGGTGTGGCCGTCGGGTTGAAACACAGCAGGCGGCCGGACATGGGAGTGCTCGCGGTCGTGCCACCGTGGCGTGAGGGTGCTACCTCGGCCGCCGTGTTCACCAGGAATGCCTTCGCCGCCGCTCCCATCCAGCTCAACCGGAGCGAGTGCGAACTCGGTGCGTATGTGGCTGTAATCGTCAACAGCGGGAACGCCAACGCCTGCACCGGCAGACCCGGCCTCTCAGTGGCCCGAGCTATGCAGCATGCCTGTGCGGAGACCCTGAAAGTGCCGGCAGCCAGAGTGGCCGTGGGGTCCACGGGGATCATCGGCGTGCAACTGGATGAGGTGTTCATGGCCGAGGGAGCCAAGAAGGCTGCAGCAGCCGTGCAACCCGCGGGCGGATCCGACTTCAACAAGGCAATGATGACCACCGACCGCTTCCAGAAGACCTGCGCGATGGATGTCGAGACGAGCGACGGATCGGTGAGGCTGGGGGTCTGCGCCAAAGGGGCGGGCATGATCTCCCCGGCGATGGCCACCATGCTCTGCGTGGTCACGACCGATGCAGTGGTATCCGCCACGGATATGCAGTCCACGCTTCAGCGAGCGGTGGAGCGGTCCTTCAACCGGGTCACCGTGGACGGTGAGATGAGCACCAACGACTCGGTCTTCTTCATGTCCAGCGGCGCCTCTGGGGTACGCCTCGCGGCAGCAGGTTTGCTGCAGTTTGCTGTGGCCTTGGAGTCGCTGCTGATGCGGATCGCCCTCATGATGGTCGCCGACGGGGAGGGGGCCGAGAAGATCATGCGCCTGCAGGTTGTGGGAGCGGAGACCGACCGCGACGCGGCCGCTGTAGCTCGGGCGATCGCCGATTCACCCTTGGTGAAGACCGCCATGCACGGTGGTGATCCCAACTGGGGCAGGATCATCAGCTCGGCCGGCGCCGCCATGGCCGGTCGGTCCCTACCCGCCTCAGAACTGCGTCTGGGCGGTGTGAAGGTGGTCGAAGGCGGGGCGGCCTCCGAGGTAGCCGAAGGCGACAAGGAACGGATGCGGGCCGAGATGCGTGGACCTGAGGTCGACATATGGTTGGATCTGGGACTGGGGGATTCGTCAACGGAGTTGTTCTTCGCCGACATGGGTCATGAGTACGTGACCATCAACGCGGAATATCATACGTGAGAGGCGTCATGCGCGAGGTATACAAGAAGAGAGTGGAGACCCTCCTCGAATCGCTCCCGTACATCCGGATGTTCCGGGGGAGCACGATGGTGATCAAGTATGGTGGCGCGGCCATGAGCAAGGCCGATCTCAAGGAAGAGTTCGCCACGGATATCGCCCTCCTGCGGTACGTGGGCATCAAGCCCATCATAGTCCACGGGGGAGGAGACGAGATCAGCTCCTACATGACGAGGTTGGATCTGCCCGTGAAGTTCGTAGAGGGACTGCGGGTCACCGACCAGGCCACCATGGAAGTGGCCAAGATGGTGCTGGTGGGGAAAGTCAACAAGGAGATCGTCAGTCTGATCAACAGCAAAGGGGCGCCGGCCGTCGGCCTGTGCGGGGATGACGGCCTCCTGCTCAAGGCTGAGAAGCTGATCAGGCGGGGTCCGGACGGTGCTGTGGTCGATCTGGGTCTGGTCGGCGAGGTGAGCGAGGTCAATATCGGACTGCTCTCACTGCTCGAGGCCGATTACGTCCCGGTGGTGGCGTCGGTGGGCGCGGGTTCAGCCGGTGAGAGCTACAACATCAACGCGGATACGGTTGCCGGAGCATTGGCCGCTGCCCTGAGGGCCGAGAAGATCATCTTCCTCACCGATGTGTCGGGACTCATGCAGGACGTCGACGACTCCTCCAGCATCATCTCTGAATGTACGTCGAATGACGTGTTGGAGCTCATCGAGAGCGGCGGCGTGTCCAAAGGCATGATCCCCAAGCTTGAGGCCGTACTCACCAGTCTGGGCGGCGGGGTCAGCGCGGCTCACATCATCGACGGTAGAATCGCTCATTCGGTCCTTCTGGAGATCATGACCGACGACGCGGGCCTCGGCACTAAGATCATCCCCTCACAGCACAGATCTGAAGGATAGGGGGCGCATTGTGGAAGCGAGACACTTCCTCAAGGTAACCGACCTGGCGAAGGCTGAGGTGGAGACAGTCCTGATTGCTGCCGCGTCCTGGAAGAAACAGCCCCTCGGCTCGGTGCTTCAGGGCAAGACGGTAGCCCTTGTCTTCGGCAAACCCTCCACCCGGACCCGGGTATCTTTCAGCGTGGGCGTCTACCAGCTTGGAGGCATGCCCCTGGCCCTGTCGGAGCAGGAGCTTCAGATGCGCCGCTCGGAGAGCATCGAAGACACGGCCCGCGTGCTCTCCCGCTACGTGGATGCCATTGTCATTAGGACCTTCGCCCAAAGGGATGTGGAAGATCTGGCGGCGCACGCCACCGTCCCTGTGATAAACGCCCTCACCGACGACGATCATCCGTGCCAGGCCCTCACGGATGTGTTCACGTTCCGGGAGCGGTTTCCCGATGCGTCCGGGAGGAAGATCGTCTACCTGGGGGACGGGAACAACGTGGCCGCCTCGCTGGCCGAAGCCTGCGCCCTGACCGGCATCGACATCTGCCTCAGCGTTCCCGAGGGTTACGACCTGCCCCCGGGGAAGATGACAGAAATTCAGACTCTTGCGAACGCGAACGGGACCGGGTTCCAGGTTGAGCGCGACCCTACGGCGGCGGTGGCAGGAGCCAGCGCGCTCTACACGGACGTGTGGATCAGTATGGGACAGGAGAGCGACAGTGCCAAAGTGGAGGCGTTGAGACCCTACCAACTCAATGACGATCTTCTCCGCAGGGCCCGCCCCGAGGCCATCGCGCTGCACTGCCTGCCGGCCCACCGGGGCGACGAGATCACCGATGAGGTCATGGACGGTCCCAGATCTGCCGTTTTCGACCAGGCGGAGAACCGGCTGCACGTCCAGAAGGCGCTGATGTCGTTTCTCCTCGAAGGAGACAGGAGATGAACAAGAGGCAGCGGCAATATCTGATCCGAAGGATCCTCAGAAACAAACCGGTCGCCAGCCAACGGGAGCTGGTGGAAGAACTCGCTGCGGCCGGGTGTGAGGTGACACAGGCCACCATCAGCCGAGATCTGAGAGAGATCGGTCTGCAGAAGGGGCGGGACCGGGTCGGAAAGATACGGTATGCGTTCGTCCCCACCCTGGAGGAACGTCCCGACCCGCCAAGCGCCTGCGGCAGGATGCTGAAGGACTTCGGGAGGGGGATCGAACTTGCTCAGAATCTGGTGGTACTGCGATGTGATCCCGGCGCTGCGCCCGGGCTGGGCCGGGTCATCGACGATCTGGACCACGGACTTGTCTTGGGTTGTGTCGCCGGTGACGACACGGTGATCGTTGTCTGTAGAGACCAGCAGTCGGCGGGGACCGTCTGTGACTATCTGAAAGAACTGGGAGGATGAATCGTATGAACAAAGAGAAGTGCGTCCTTGCCTACTCGGGCGGTCTTGACACCTCGGCGCTGGTCCCTTACCTCAAAGAGAAGTACGGCTTTGAGATTATCGCGGTTCTCGTCGATGTGGGCAGGATGAAAGACCTCGAGACATTGCGGCAACGAGCCCTGACGGCCGGGGCTATCGAATCCGTGGTCATCGACGCGAAGGAAGAGTTCCTGCGTGACTTCGCCTTTGCTGCTCTGAAGGCCAACGCACTCTACGAAGGCAGGTACCCGCTGCACTCGGCGCTGTCTCGTCCGCTGATCGCCAAGAAGATGGTGGAGCTCGCCCGGGAGCATGGGGCCAAGTTCGTGGCCCACGGTTGCACCGCGAAGGGCAACGACCAGGTGCGGATAGACGTGTCGACCCGTTGTCTCGACCCCAACGTCACGGTCTTGGGACCGGCCCGGGAGTGGAACATGACCCGCCCGGAGCTGCTCGACTACCTGGCCGAGCGCGGGATCGATCTCCCCCTCACCAAGAAGAACCCATATTCCATCGATGAGAATCTATGGGGACGGGCAGTAGAGTGCGGTGAATTGGAGGACCCCTGGGCGGAGGCGCCGGCCGATGCCTATGTATTCACTGTCGATCCGAAGAAAGCCCCCGACGAACCGGAAGAATTGGTCATCGGGTTTGAGGTCGGAGTACCCGTTTCGCTCAACGGTAAGACCATGGACCCGGTCGAACTGGTGGAGACCGTGGACGAGGTTGGCGGGGCGCATGGCTTCGGAAGGGTCGACCAGGTGGAGAATCGTCTGGTCGGGATCAAGAGCCGTGAGGTCTACGAGGTGGCCGGGTCCCTGTCTCTGATCATGGCGCACCGAGAGATCGAAGATCTCACCCTGACCAGGGAACTGCAGCACTTCAAGACCATGATCGACCAGCGTATGACGGAATTGATCTACGAGGGATTGTGGTTCAGCCCCCTGGCCAACGCTCTGCGGGCTTTCGTAGAGGAGAGCCAGAGGTACGTTACCGGCGAGGTCCGGCTCCGGTACTTCAAGGGGTCGTGCGCAGCGGTGGGCCGTCGTTCGCCCCATTCGCTCTACGACAAGACCCTAGCCACATACGGGTCGGGCGACACCTTCAGCCACGAGTCGGCCAAGGGCTTCATCCAGCTTTGGGGACTCCCGGTCGAAGTGTGGGCGCGCAAACACCTAGGATGAGTGTGAACGATCCGGGAAGCGGCACCGGCAGTAAGAAGCCGTGGGGCGGCCGGTTCGAGACTGAACAGGCGCCGCTCTTCGAGCGTCTGAACGCATCCATCCCGTTCGACCACGTCCTTGCCCCGTACGACATAGCGGGTAGCCGTGCGCACGTACGTATGCTCGCCGACATCGGGGTTCTCAGCGACGACGAGCGGGATGGGATATTGGACGGTCTGTCTCAGATAGCGGACGAGGTGGAGACGGGGACCTTCACCTGGAAGCTCTCGGACGAGGATATACACATGGCGATCGAGCGACGCCTGATTGAGATCGTCGGTCCTCTGGGCGGAAAGATGCATACAGGTCGCAGTCGCAACGACCAGGTGATCCTCGACCTGCATCTCTATCTGCGTGACGCGATAATGGGTCATCTGGAACGTTTGGTGGCTTTCATGTCCGCTCTTCTCGAGCGGGCGGAGCGAGTGAAGGACGTCGTGATGCCGGGCTACACCCACATGCAGCGGGCGCAGCCGGTGTTGGCCGCCCACCATCTTCTGGCCTATTTCTTCGCCTTCGAAAGAGAGCGCACCCGGCTGGCGGACTGGGCGCGGACGTCCTGGATGCCCCTCGGCGCGGGAGCTCTCGCGGGAGTGAACTACCCCCTCGATCGCAACCAAGTGGCGGCCGGCCTCGGCTTCTCCCGGGTGGCTCCGAACGCCATGGATGCCGTAGCGGCTCGGGATGCCGCCTTCTCGTATCTGGCCATCACTGCCAGTTGCGCACTGACCATGTCGCGTCTGGCGGGTGAGTTGGTCCTGTGGAGCACTCAGGAGTATGGATTGGCGGCATTGCCCGAGTCTTGGACCTCGGG
>JAAYCW010000125.1 GCA_012729575.1 Actinomycetota bacterium
ATGAGGCCCTGAGAGTGAGTACGCAGGGAGTCGAGGGTGACAACAGGGGGCCGGGTCCGGGTGGGGTCGGCGAGGTGCGCAGCCGAGAGGAGACGGCAGAGATTGGCATAGCCTTCCCGGTCCTCGGCGAGAAGCACCAAATGGTGAGGGTTGCGGGGTGTAAGGTCATCCCGACCGGGAGGGGGCGCCTTCCTCTCGCCCACAAGCAGAGATTCCGTCCCGACCTCGGCTCCGAAGATAGGCTTGATGCCGTACTTGGCGCAGGCTTTGGCAAAGCGGACCGCCCCGTAAAGGCCGTCGTGGTCGGTGAGAGCCAGGGCCGGCTGTTCCAGCTCAGCCGCCCGGGCGGCCAACTCCTCGATCCGGCTACCGCCATCTAAAAAGGAGAAGTTCGAGTGTACGTGCAGGTGCACGAAGGGATAGGGATCGGTGCCTGTCATTGCAATGGAAATTTCATATTATAGAATACGCAACATAGGTTGGGTAAGACCTTATATGGGTTTATGAACATATGTTCGCTAAGGAGCGGAGTATAACGAACAAATGTTCGTGGTGCAAGATGAGAAAAGGGCCGCGAAAGGGCCCCGATCAACGCCGGTCAAGAGACCGGAGCGCGCCCGTCCCTATGGACGGGCGCGCTCCGCTGTCGCAGTCTCGTTGTCGTCGCAGTCTACTTGCTTACTTGCCACTCCGCGGATACGCCTATGCCGCTCTCGCTGATATCCAGGATGCCGGTCATAGCCAAGTTCTGACCCTGCCTGCTCACCACACCCGACATGGTCATCGGCGTTCCATCGGTGGCCTCGAAGGTGACCGTGTCGCCCTGAACAGTGAAGTCGAGCATCAGCGGTTCGCTGCTCACTTCATCGCTGGGGCCGAGGGCCGAGGCATCGATGAGCATCACCGCCGAGCCACTGGTGCCGCTCGAATCGACGGTCATCTCCAGAGTCACGGGCAGGGGCTGGTTCACCAGGCCCTCGAGCATGGCCAAATCGCAGCCTTCGGCTTCGGCCATGCCCGACATCTCCTGAGGGATGTTGAACTCAGTGAAAGTAAGGGTGCCGGTCCACGTGCCCTGGAGCTCGGTTCCGGATACCGGTGCGCCTGCTGCGGTCGTGCTGGTAGATGAACTGGTGGTGGTTGGAAGGGCCGCGTCCTGGCCGCCGCTGGTGCCGGCCGGGCGGGTGAAAGACTCGCCGGTGTGGATGTCGACGACCACGAAGATATCGATGATCACGGTCGTTTCCTCTATGACTATGACCGTGGCGGGGTCGAAGCCGGGCCAGCGCGGGCCCGTGTAAGAGGGAGTCCCGCGGACGGGTTTGGGAGGTATGAGTGGGTTGCCACACTCGCACCGCACTCGGGGCACTCCGTAACGATCGACGAGGACCAGTTGACCCGCCTGCAGCACGGATTGCCGTGGGGTGGGCTTACCGTCACGGAACCCGTGGTTGGTGACGCGGATGTCGCGGGTGAGTCGCATGGGAGTGAGGTCGGCGAAGTAGGCAGGGAGTTGGTCCGGCGCTACCTGGGTGCCTCCGCTCCAGCGCAGAGTGGGGTCGGCGTTGAGAGCTGCGCAGAAAGCCGCCGCTTTGTCGGGGTTGGCGGACAGGAAGGCGAGTTGCCCCTCCCTGTCTGCTATCTGCTTGCTCTTGGACCCGCCGTACAGCGCGGGAGTGTCCCCCTTCAGAGAGACGAGGGTTACGGATTGGGCCCCGCCGGGGGCAGTACCCGCCGGCAGCGTCGTGGAGGTCGCAAGAGTGGTGGTGGGGATGGAGAGAGTGGTGGTCGGACCGGCAGGCACGAATTGCTCTCCGGCGAAGGAGTCAGGACCGGCTATACCCGACGGCTCCAGGAAGATCTCGCCCTCTGCCTGTACGTAGCCGGTGTCGGTGGAGGGGACGGTGTCATCAGAGGAACTCACCGCGGCTTCTGTCGAGACGGTCGTCTCGTCGCCATCACGCCATAGACCGAAGTAGAGGCCCAGGAAGATCCCCGCTAAGACCACGACAGCGAGGGGAATAGCCCAGACCAGAGGGGAGATGCGCCGCCGGGGCGCGGGAGGCCCTCCGTATACTTGGGCGGCTGTGTGCTCGGGACGGGGCGCGTACTGGGGGGTGGGAGGGACGGTGGGGAAGAGGCCCTGTACCTGGGACGCCGGTAGCCAGTTGCCTAGTCTTTCGTGCCAGACCACGTCGTTCTGACTGAATACCCCGCCCCGGGCGTAGGAGACGAGCTGTTCCCAGGTGAAGGGGCCGAGAGGCTGTTGGGCTCCTGTGCTCGTCTTCTGATAGTACCAGCCGGTACTCATCGGCTCAGTGCTCATCGTGCACCTCCAGGTAGGCCCCCGAGATCGTCCCCAACGTGTCTGAAGCAAGGTACACAAGAGCGAGGGGTCAGGTCAACAGGCGGGCGGGTCGGTGCTTGTCTCCTGGTCGGCATGCTCCCTTCCTGAGGTCGTATACACTACGAGTGGGTAGTCGGTACTCGAAGGGACACGGTGGTCCAAGACGACGGCAGCGGAGACACGAAGGCCCAATGAGCGGTCGCACCGTTCGAGCCCGGGTGGGTGGCCCGCCTACCTTGCCCTGCATGCGTCGGGAGAGCTGGCCGTCCGAGCCAGGCAGGCACGAGCGCGCCTGCGTCGTTGCGTTCTGTGTCCTCGAGAATGCCGGGTCGACCGACTGGCCGGAGAGTTGGGTGAGTGCCGCACCGCCGCGTGTGCCCGCGTGTCCGGCTTCGGTCCCCACTTCGGGGAGGAGGGTCCCCTGGTAGGCCGGGGAGGCTCGGGCACCATCTTCTTCACCGGCTGCAATCTAGCCTGCATCTACTGTCAGAATCACGATATCAGCCGGCCCGCCGGCGATCCTCCCGCGGGCGTCGCAGCAGTGTCGCCTGGACGAACCCTTCGTTGGGAAGTGCCACCCGAACATCTGGCCGGGATGATGCTGGAGCTCCAGGTCTCGGGCTGTGAGAACATCAACCTGGTTTCGCCCAGCCACGTGGTCCCGCAGATTCTGGCCGCGTTGGTACTAGCCGTCGAGGCGGGTCTCCGTCTTCCCCTCGTTTACAACACCGGAGGATACGACTCCGTCGCGACTCTGAGTCTGCTCGACGGGGTGGTCGACATCTACATGCCCGATATGAAGTATGCGGACCGGCTGGTGGGGGAGCGCCTGTCTAGAGTGCCCGACTACCCGGCCCGCAACCGTGAAGCCGTGCTGGAGATGCACCGGCAGGTGGGCGATCTGGTACTTGAGGAGGGTGCCCCGGCTCCTGGGGAGACCGAACCGGCCGCGGCGGGCATCGCCCGCCGCGGCCTCCTGGTGCGGCATCTGGTGCTGCCGGGCGACCTCGCCGGAACAGCCGAGGTCGCCCACTTCCTGGCCGCTGAGATCTCGACCGAGACCTACATCAACGTGATGGACCAGTATCATCCTGCCCACGAGGCCGCGCGGTATCCGGACATAGCTCGTCGACCTACTCCGGTCGAATACCGGGTGGCCGTCCAGGAGATGCTCACCGCCGGTCTGCGGCGGCTGGACGGCTGAGGGTAGGCACCGTCCGTCCGCTTCTCTGCGTCGGCACCGCCCGCCTACTCCTGCGAGTCCTAATCCTCTCGCTTGTACTCGTTGTAGGCTTCCATAAAGGTCGGGAACCCACACGTGGGTATGACGAGGAGCAGGGCGTGGATTATCTCCTCCTCAGT
The DNA here is from genome assembly GCA_012729575.1 of Actinomycetota bacterium. Lineage (GTDB taxonomy): Bacteria > Actinomycetota > Thermoleophilia > RBG-16-64-13 > RBG-16-64-13 > RBG-16-64-13. The sequence continues at coordinate 3,710 of JAAYCW010000125.1, forward strand.
GGCCCCCGCCTCCTTGGCCCGCTTGGCATGGGTGGCTACGCCGGTCTGGTGGCGCCCGGCTGCTGAGATGCCCAGCTTGATCAACCACCGCGTCTTCTCGTCCAGCGGTCCGCCGTACTCGTGGATGAAGGTGCCCAATTCCTCGTTCCGTTCGAGGATCTGGGGAAACCTGGCTTTGAATTGTGCATACGGCTTGGGGATATCCTGCATGACTGCTCCTCTCGTCGGTTCACGTCTTCCCTGTGCCGCTGTTCTGAAGCCGGCGTGTTGGAGTACTACCCAGGGTGGCGAACATCCACTCGCCGCCGTCGTTCCGGGCTGGATGATAAGGTGGGAGCATGTCAGAAGGTTGAGTAAGAGCATGGTTGCGGGGGCCTGAAGGAGAGTGGACCATGGTAGGGCGGATCACACACAGACACGTGGTCTTTGAGGTGCTCGGCCTACTGCTGGCCGTGGTGATGACGCTGTTCCTTGTAGGATGTGAAGAAGCAGCCGTAGTCACGCAGGAACTCGTGATCGATGAACCTCTGGGCAGCGCGGCCGTCACCGATGTGGAGATCGACATGGGAGCGGGGAGGCTGCGGGTCGAGCCGGGTGCCGTGGGCCTGCTCTCGGGCACCATCTGCTACAACAGGGAGTCGTGGGAACCCACGATCTCGCGGGGCGACAGCCGCCTCACCATCAAGCAGGGCACCCCTAAGGATTTCTCCGGCCTCACGGGTCAGACGGTGAACGAGTGGGACGTGGCTCTAGGCCGGGCACCGATGCGCTTGAAAGTGGTGGCCGGGGTCTACGAAGGCACGTATGAGTTGGGTGGTCTTACCTTGCAGAAGTTGACCATTAAGGACGGGGCCTCGAGGACGCAGGTATCCTTCGGTGCTGTCAATCCAGGCCAGATGCAGAGCCTGGAATACGAGACGGGAGCTTCGTCGGTGACCATGGTAGGCCTGGCCAACGCCAACTTCAGAAGCATGAAGTTCAAGGGTGGGGTGGGAGATTATGCCTTCGACTTCTCCGGAGAACTGCGGACCGACGGGACGGTCAAGATAGAGACGGGAGCGGGGAGTGTCAAAGTCGTCGTGCCGGCTGCCGCGGCCGCGAAGGTGACTGTCAGCGGCTCTCTCAACAACATCTCCACCGAGGGGGTGTGGACCAGCGTGGGCAAGACCTACAGCACGACGGCGGTAGGCTCGGTGGGCCAGGGCAGGCTACTGACCATCGACGTCAAGGCCGACGTCGGTTCTGTCCGCCTGATCGCCGAATGAAGGGTGTGCGTTGAATAAATGCGGTGTTTGGCTCCAAGCGGTGGAGCTCAGAGGAGACGAGTTCGCCGATACGAGTGCGTACCCGTTTGCGATATCCACTCTACAGCATCGTCAGAAGCTGACGTTTGAGCAGGAAGTGAGCTTCTTCGTGGGCGAGAACGGTTCGGGTAAGTCGACGCTCATCGCGGCCCTGGCGCGGCGCTGTGGGCTCCATCTCTGGGCAGAGGGCAAGCGCAGGCGTACGACGCCTCACCTTCACGGCAGCTTGGCAGACTACGTAGATGTGACTCTGCCCCGTGGCCCGGTACGGGGTGGGGTATTCAGCGCCGAGCATTTTCACCAGTGGGCCGAGTTTCTTGACGACGTCAGTACTATCGATCCCGGGCAGGCCAAGTATCACGGGGGAACCGACCTGACCCTACGATCACGCGGTGAGGGGTTGCTCGCATACTTCCGGGGGCGCTATGAGGTCCCGGGTCTCTACTTTCTGGACGAGCCGGAAGCGGCGCTGTCACCGGCCAGTCAAATCGAAATGCTGCGTCTTCTGGCGCAGTACCGACGGCGGGGCCACGCGCAATTCATCCTGGCCACCCACTCGCCCATCCTGATGGCGCTGCCGGGGGCACAGGTGTTCAGCTTCGACGCTTCGGGCATCACGGAGACCCGCTACGAGCAGACGACTCACTACCGGCTCTATCGGGACTTCATGGCCGAGCCGGGTCGATTCCTGGAAGGTACTTGACGGGCAAAGACAGTCCCCCCATCCAGGCGAATCCGGTTTGTCACACAACGGGTGACCGGCTTGCGGCCTGTTGCGGGGGGAACGTCCACCGCCCCGCGCATCTCATCGCTTCTACTCGACGACTATCGTCACCTCGTAGGTGTCCAGCGGCCCCACCGACTCCCAAGGCCGGGTGTAGACGAGCTTGAGTGTAGCCTCACCCTCAGCCGCAGCTCTGAAGGTGAAAGTATAGGTTCCGCCCGTTCCGACCATATCGGTGTCTGCGGAATCCTGGACGTAAACGGGTTCGCCTTGTTGCTCGAGGAGGACGGCATCCTCATCGCTGAGCGCTGCCATCCATGCATAGCCGGTAGTGAGGTTGCCCGCTACCCGCACCTCGACTGTCTCCCCCGCCTTCACGGTGAACGTCTTGCCGTTGTCGGCATCTACCAACCAGAGCGGCCCGGTCGCCGCTCGAGCTCCGTCTCCGCCTGCCGCCAACGTGATCGACACCGCTGCCACTACGGCCACAAGAACCAAGACCCCGATCCCAGTCATGTACCACTTCTGCCTGCTCATGGTCTCTTGCCCCCTGTCTTGCAGCGCTCCTGCTGGGCGCTTCCCGCTTGAGGTCTACTCGACCTGTCAGCGCTCAGACGTTCGGGCCGGGGTCGGGGTTTCGGGCCTCGCGGGATCGTGTCGGCCGTCGGCCGGCAGGTCGCAGGAGGGCTTCAGGATTGGCCACCGGTCTTGGCCCCGGCCTCCGGAGTCCCCACGTCTGCCTCCGGAGTCTCCGCATCTGCCCTACGTCCCCGTCGAAGAGCCCGGAGGCGCAGAAGGGCGATCACAGCGAGTAGGACGACGATGCCGATGCCGGTGGTGATCACTACCGTTGCCGACATTCCCTGGACCACCAGAGCCACCAGATTGGTCAGCAGAGTCACACCCCACAGGATCAGAGTCGTTCGGGTCTGGGAGAGGCCTCGGGCAAGAAGACGATGATGAACGTGGTCCCTGCCCGGGCTCGAAAGAGGGTTCTTGCGCTGGAAGAGCCTGTGGAGGACCACCTGCACGGTATCGAGTACGGGTACCAAGAAGAACAGCAGGAGCAAAAGTACCGTAGGCACGAGCCCGAAAAGGGTGGTTATCTTGAGATTGCCCAGAATGCTGGAGGCGGCCAGCACGAAACCGAAGAAGTACGCCCCGCTGTCTCCCATGATGATCCGGGATGGGGGAAAGTTGTGTCTGAGGAAGCCCAACGCCGCCCCGCCCAAAGCCGCCAGCAACAGGGTGGCTGCGGCCTTGGCTTGATCCTGCGCCGAGACGGCCAAGAGACTCATGGCCGTGATGAAACTGACTCCGCCCGCCAGTCCGTCAACACCGTCCAGGAGATTGATGGCGTTGGTGATGGCGACGATCCATAGAACGGTGAGGATCACAGAGATCGCAGTGGCGAAAGAGCCTCCGAAGCTGATCTCCATGCGGATACCGACTCCAACGAGCAGTAGAGCCGAGAGCAGCTGCACCAGCAGCCGGAAGACGGGAGGCAATCCGAACTGGTCGTCGATGAAGCCGGCCATGATTAAGAAGGAACCGCCCAGCAGGATGGCGAGTACCTGCACCTGGACATCCTGGATCTCGATCCGGCGGAGCAAAGTTGCGATCACCAGGGCAAGGACCACCGACGCGAAAATGGCGAGACCGCCCGCGTTAGGCAGAGGCTCCTCGTTGAGGCGGCGGGCGTTGGGCTTGTCGGCCCATCCGACCCTCATCGAAAACAGGCGTACCCGGGGGATGAACCACCAGGCGGCCAATGCTGCGATGACGAAGGTCAGGATGACCGCTACCCAGCCCCAGCGGCCGGGGGCGGCAATACCGAGGGCGTTCAGAAAATCCATTATCCAGTCGAGCATTGCAGGAG
>JAAYCW010000017.1 GCA_012729575.1 Actinomycetota bacterium
CCACTCGGACCGGCACCACTCGGACCCGCAGATGGGGCGGAACCCGGGGCGCCACCTTCGGAACCTCGGAGCCGTTCGAACACCGATCGATCCAGCTTACCGATCGAGTCCAAGACCACATCGGCCAGTTCAAGTGCTTCCTTCGCCGGCGGAAATACCGGATTGGGGATAGCTATGACCGCCAGTCCGGCGGCAGACGCCGCCTGGATACCACTCGTGGAATCTTCCACCGCAGCCGCCATTTCCGGCAGCGCCTTCATCCGTACGCAGGCTTCTTGGTAGACATAGGGCTCCGGCTTGCCTCGCGTCACCTCATCCGACGAGACCACCGCCTCGAAACAGGAGCGCAGGCCGGCCAGTTCCAGCGCATACTCGATTATCTCCCGAGGAGATGATGAAGCCACGCCCAAGCGGAAATCCACCGCCAGACGAGCCACGGCGCCGACGGCTCCGGGGATGAGCGGCAGATGACGAGCGTAGCGCCGACGCAACGCTTGGACTATGCCATCGTAGATCTGCTGGTCGGACAGGTCCACTCCGTTGTTCTCACGCATGGAGGCCGCCCACTGCATCGAGTTGGCTCCCATCACCAGCGGCTGATCGAGTTCTTCGCTCCAATGCCCCCCGTGCGCCTCGGCGAATTCGGAACGCACGCTGTTCCAGATCTCCTCCGTATCGATAATGACTCCATCGAGATCGAAGATGACCGTATCAATGTACATGGCAGTGTGGCCCTCCAATAGCGCTGTCAGGGAACGAAGAAGCGGGTCGAACTACCACTGGGCCCGCCCCGCACCTCCAGCCGCGCGGGAATGACCTGCTTCAACTCAGGTACATGTGAGATGACCCCCACGAGACGCCCACTTAATTGGAGTTCCATGAGCGCGTCCATAGCCAATTCCAGAGCGTCGGCATCGAGAGCGCCGAAACCTTCGTCAACAAATATGGTCTCTAGGGGAGTGCCCGCGGAGTGCTCCTGGACCGTCTCCGCCAGACCTAAAGCCAGCGCCAAGGCGGCCAAGAAGCTCTCTCCACCCGATAGAGTGACGGCCGGCCGGGATGTGCCCGAGAACTCGTCGAAGACCGCTAGATCCAACCCGGAGGGCCGGCGGCGACTCGCGGTCTCACGCTGTCGCTCCAAGTGGTAGCGGCCCTTGCTCATCGCGTACAACCTCCGGCCGGCCACCGTCAGCACCTCGTCCAAGTAGACCCCCAAGACCCAGCGTTGGAAAGAAACACGTCCCGGGTTCTGCCCGCCCGCCACCTCGGCGAGTACACCGACGCTCGCATAGTCGTGCCGCACGTTTTCCGCTTCTTGATCGATCTCGGCCAGGCGCTCCCTCACCCTTTCAAGTCTGGCCACAGAGCTCCGCGCATCGGCGTGGCGGGATACGGCCGTCGTGTGCTCTAACCTGGCCCGCTCAGAGACGGCCTGTAATTTGCCCATGTCGCCGCCCTCCGGCCGGCCCTCCAACGCCTGTTTGGCCTGCTGCAACCTCCCCCTTGCCTGGTGAAGTGCGTCCCGGTGAACGCCGAGTTCGTCCTGCAGTCCGACCCGCCGCTCCTCAGACATCAAACAGTCTCGCCACCCCTCCAGGTCGGAGAAGCCCTGCTCCGCGATGGCTGCTACACAACTCTCCCCACACGCATGTTCGTCCTCGATGGCCTTGCCCACGGTCTCGCGGGCACCGACAACGGCGGCCTCCAGAGCTATCCTCGTCTCCTTTGTCGCAGATGCGCGTTCCTGTACCGCTAGAAATGCGGATTCCATCTCTTCCAGCCGCAAACAACACTCAGTCAGGGCTGCCTCCAGCGCCCCTTCGGCCAGCAGGTCCTGCGGGATGGCCGCAACCCGCTCGCTCAGCCGAGCCTCGAACCCAGCTAGAACCTTCTCTTCGGACATGAGATCCGCGGCCGCCGCCTCCGCAGCTTCCGCAGCGGCAGCCGCGGCGGCACGCGCCCCTCTAACTCTCTCCTCCAACGCACCCACATCGGCCCCGGAGGCAAGCTCCGCCAAGTCGCCTTCCCACTGGGCCACTTCATTGGCGGCATCCACCGGTGAGAGACCCTCGAGCCCCACCTCCTGCTTGAGCGACTCCTCGCGGGCACGGGCCGCGGCCAGCTGCTCTCTGGCCGCGGTGCTCTCGGCCCGAGCCTCTTCATACGCCTGCCGGGTCTTGCCGGCCGCCGAACGACCCTCCCCCAAGTCCTGATCGGACACGTCGCCTGCCGTAGGCACGGCCGGTGTAGGATGATCGAGAGACCCGCAGACAGGACAGGGCTCACCCGGCTGGAGCGTCACGGCAAGAGCGACGGCTCGCCCCGACCTCCAGCGCTCTTCCATCTCGGCAAGCTCGGCCTCAGCCTTCTGATATCCGCGCAAGGCCAGGACTTCCAAAGAACCCAACCGGGTGTGGTCGAGTTCGGCGGCGGCGACCTTCGCCTGGGCATCGTGCAGTAACCGGCAGCGGGCCTCATTGCGCTTCGCTTCCTCCAAACGGCTCCGAGCCACCTCGAGCTGGACTGCGGCCTCCTTTCCCTGAGCCAGATGCACCTCGGCGGCAGCCAGAGTTCCGCGCGCCTCCTTCTCCGCGTCCTTGGCCTCGTCGTATGCAGCACGGGCCAGAGCTACGCCCTGCGCCGCACGGTCACAGTCCAGCTTCGCCGACCGCCATGCCTCCATGGCAGAGACCAAGCCCTCCAGACGGTGCTTCTTCTCCACCAACGCCTGCCGCTCGGCCAGACGTCCGTTCTCCGCGGCGAGGGCTTCGACGGCAGCCTGTTCCGTGCTCCGCGCTTCCTGCAGCTGTTGCTCCGCCGCTTCCACCGCAGCACGAGCCTCTGCCAGGCGGCTCTGAGCCAAGCTGAGTCTCTCAGCAGGAGATCGCACCGCCTCGGCCCGTGTGGCCATCTCCAACCTGCGGCGCATGTTGGCGATCTTCTCACCCTGCTTCTCGAGTTCATCAAGCTCGGCCTGAGCCTCCGCCACCGCCCGGCGCGACTCCTCAGCGGCTTCCGCGGCGGCAAGCGCGTCAGCCGCCTGCCGCGCGGCCCTCTCCACGTTCTCCGCAACATCGGCCGCCGACCTCAGTTCAGCGCCCGCGATCTCGATAAGAGCAATCAGCTCGGCATCATCGTTCGCCCCGACAGTCTCCAGCTGCGCCTCGCGCTGCGACCGCAACTTCTCCATCTGCCTGCTCACCAATCTGGCCCGCTCCTCCAGAGCAGTCTCCAACTCCTTGTAACGCTCGGTGCGGAACAGTTGCCGCAGGATCTCCTCTCGCTTGTCGGAACCCGCAGACAGAAGCTCCCGGAATCTTCCTTGCGGCAGCACCACGACTTGTCGGAACTGCTCGCACGAGAAGCCCAGGAGACTCCTGATCTCCGCCTCGGCTTCTCTGATCTTGGTGGCCAACGGCTTCCCCTCATCGGATTCGGCACAACCGGTGCGCTCCCAGAAGGCCACCTCGGCCTGCTTGGAGACCATGGAGCCTCCTCGGGCCCCCAGGACCTGCTGGCTGGGCCGGCGTCTAATCCGGAAACTCCTCTCACCCAAACGGAAGTCAAACACCACTTCGGTGCGCAGATCGGCCGCGGCGTGATCGCAGCGCATCTGATCGGGTTGCCTCTCCCCACCGCTGGTGTCTCCATAAAGGGCGAACACCACGGCGTCCAAGATGGTCGTCTTCCCTGCACCGGTATCCCCGTGTATCAGGAAGACACGGTTCGATCCAAGTTCGGCGAAGTCCACCACTTCCCGGTCGCTGTAAGGCCCGAAGGCCTGCATCTCCAGCTTCACCGGCTTCATGTGGACACCGCCTCGCGCCCGGCCCGCTCGGTCTGATCGATAACCGCAACGAGTTCCGCGGTCTGTGTCTCGCTGAGAGGCACGCCCTTCACGTCCTGGAAGAACTCGCTGAACAGATCCATGACACTCCGCGTTTTCAGCCCGGCGCTCGTGGCCTCGGGGCCGGACACCGACACCTCGGCAGTCTCCCTCCTGATGGACAGGATGTATGGGAACAATGACCTTAGTCTGTCCAATGGACTCAACACAGGCTCGGAGTCGGTCAGCACCACCTCGATGTAGGCATCGACAAACTCCCGGCCCCACCGCCCCGATACGATATCGGCGAAGCTACCCCTCACCCGGCGGACATCGCGTCTGATGGGGAGCCGCACCTCTTCGACCTTCGCCGGACTTGTCGGTCCCAGTTCCACCATGGAGACCGACTTGTGATGTGCCTCCTCGTCGAAGGAGTACTTCAGCAGAGAGCCCGCATAGCGTACGGACCCGGCACCGGCCGCCTGCCTCTCGTGCAGATGTCCCAGGGCCACATAATCGAACCCCTCGAAAAGAGAGGCAGCAACAGCACCGGCGCCTCCCACAGTGAGCGGCCGCTCGGAGTCGCTCTCCCGACAGCCCGACACGAAAGCATGCGCCACCAACACGTCGCGTGCGCCGCCGCCAAGAGCCGGGCGGATACTATCCAGCTGAGCTCTGAACACATCCTCAAACGAGTGGATATCGTCGCGACCCAGTTCGAAGCGGGCCGTCTCCGGATCCGTATAGGCGAGAGGCCAGAACCGTACGCACGTACCATCCGCCGCCGCCACCTCGACGGGCTGAGGCCGCGCACCCACCCGCCCCACCACATGTACGCCCGCCCTCCGGGCGAGCCCGCTGAAGAACTCCAGCCGGGCGGGGCTGTCGTGATTCCCGGCGACCATCACCACGGGTATCTTCAGGTCCAAGGCCAGAACGCCCACTATCTCGTCCAGCAGGTCGACGGCATCGGTGGGCGGTATGGCCCGGTCGAATACATCGCCCGCGACGACCACGGCGTCAACATTGCGTTCGTCTGCCATCGTTACGAGGCCTCGAAGGGTGAAGCGCTGGTCGTCCGTGAGATGGATGTTGTGAAAGAGGCGGCCGAGATGCCAGTCTGCCGTGTGGACGAACCTCATGTCACCCCCGTGGAAGCGGTGCCGAACCATACTACTATACCGACGCGACCGGACGACTGAGAAAGATCGGATTCAACCGCCCCAGCGCGCGCGGTCGACGCCGTTTGGACCCGGCCCATGCAAGTGCGGGCACAATTCGCTAGAATCACCCAAAAAGGAGGTCGGGTGTGATCGACTGGGACCGCAAACTCACCAGCGAAGGCTTGAGTTTCGACGACATCCTGTTGATTCCGGCAGAATCCGGGATCCTACCCAAAGAGACCGACGTCCGTACACAACTCACAAGCAAGATCGGCCTCAATATCCCCCTGCTTTCGGCCGCCATGGACACCGTGTCGGAGACCGCGCTTGCCATCGCCCTCGCCCGCGAAGGCGGGATAACCATCATCCATAAGAACCAGTCCGTGGAACGGCAGGCGGATATGGTGCGCAAGGTGAAACGCAGCGAGGCCGGGATGATCGTCGATCCTATCACCCTTCCCCTCACTGCTACCTACGGAGATGCAGAAGCCCTCATGCAGGAGTACCGTATCTCCGGTGTTCCCATAGTTCACTCCGATGGCAAGCTGGCCGGCATCGTCACCAATCGTGATACGCGCTTCGAGACCGACCTTACCAAGCCCATCACCGAACTTATGACCTCCAAGAACCTGGTCACCGTACCGGTGGGGACTACGCTCGATCAGGCCCGCGACCAGTTCAAAGTCCACAAGATCGAAAAGTTGCTCGTGGTGGACGACGACTACAAGCTGCGGGGGCTCATAACCATCAAAGACATCATGAAGATCATCGAGTTTCCGAACGCCTGCAAGGATGAGCTGGGCCGCCTCCGGGTGGGAGCCGCGGTAGGCGTAGCCAAGGACACGGCGGAGCGTGTGCAGGCCTTGGTGGAAGCCCAGGTGGATATTGTCTGTATCGACACGGCCCATGGCCATTCCCGGGGTGTCCTCGATGCCGTCGCGAAGATCCGGGAGGATTACCCGGATATCCAGCTGATGGCCGGCAACGTGGCCACCGCCGCGGGAACCAAGGCGCTGATCGAACGCGGGGTCGACGGCGTGAAGGTGGGGATCGGACCGGGATCCATCTGCACCACGCGCGTGGTCACCGGCTGTGGAGTCCCGCAGATAACAGCCGTCTCGGACTGCGCCCGGGAGGCATACAAGCACAACGTACCTATGGTGGCCGACGGTGGTATCAGGTACTCGGGCGATATGGTCAAGGCGCTTGCAGCAGGAGCTCACAGCGTGATGGTCGGATCGCTTTTCGCCGGCACCACCGAGAGCCCGGGAGAACGCATCCTCTGGGAAGGACGCAGCTACAAGGCATACAGAGCCATGGGTTCGGTGGGCGCGATGAGTGTGGGCCACAGTGCTGATCGCTACTTCCAGGAGGACCAGAAGAAGCTCGTCCCCGAGGGAATCGAGGGGATGGTTCCCCACAAGGGCCCGCTCTCCGACGTCGTGTTCCAGCTCATCGGCGGCCTGAGGGCCGGCATGGGCTATACGGGTTCGAGTTCCATCGAGGACATGCACAAGAGAGCGCGCTTCATGCGCATATCACCCGCCGGTCTCGCCGAGAGCCATCCCCACGATGTGACGATCACCAAGGAAGCGCCAAACTACGAGCGGCGCCTGCCCTTCTCGTAGGTGGAAGCGCAGGCCGAAGGTCCGGAACGAACACCTAGCGGCGATCGAGCCTCGGCGCCCTGGGGGCACGGTACACGACCTCGAACCGTTCACCCACGACCGGCAGGTGGGGCAGCCGCTCGGAGAGATCGTCAGTCGTCAGCCAACCGCCTTCTTCACGAGCGCGGCGATCTTCGCCTCTTCAGGGGCCGTCAACTCCTTGATCGCGAAGGCAACCGGCCACATAGAGCCTTCGTCCAAGTGCGCCTCGTGCTCGAAGCCGAAGGTGGCATATCTCGTCTTGAACTTGTCCGCACTCTGGAAGAAGCACACGACCTTGCCCTTCCTGGCATAGGCAGGCATCCCATACCAGAGTCGTGGAGACAACTCCGGCCCGTTGGTCCGGATGATTTCATGCAGCCGCTCGCCGATCTCACGGTCGGGATCCGGCATCGCGGCAATGGTCGCAAGCACCTCGGCCTCGCCGCTGGTCTCCGTCTTCTTATCACCCATGCCACAGACCTCCTCTACGCTTGACGCTCAGAACCAGAGCGCGCCTTCGTCAGGGTCACTGCTGCGGGCTGTTGCCCGGCCGAATAGCCGTCAGCAGTGCGCGCTGCTTACCGGAGCGAGCTTTTGTGTACTCACGAGTGCGAGCGCAGGTGAGTAGCGCGCACTGCGTGTACTCGCGAGTGCGAGCCGAGGCCCGGCAACAGCCCGCCCTAGTGGCCATGATGAGCAAGCGTCTGCGTCACCACCTGCTCGACCTCAGCCAGCGCCCGCTCGTCCAGTTCTAGATTCTCCAATTCCGCCAGGGGATTGTCGAGCAGTATCCGCAGTGTCGAGACCGCGCCTCCGGTCAGGGCGAAACAGGACACGGCCCCCGCAGCGGCGCAGGATTCGCATACCATCCCGCCCAGGCTCGGGGAGAACCCGTACAGTTGCCCACCGCCGCCACACCTGGCGCAACATGACATCTCAGGAGCGTACCCCAACAAACCCAGCAGCTTCAAACGGGTGGCCAGAACCACGCCGGCGGCGACCGATCGCTCCTCGGCCTCCGCGAGCCGGGCAATACCCCTCACCAAGAGATTGAAGGCCGGTGCGCTCCCTTCCTCAGCCGGAAACAGATGGCGCACCGCAGTGAACAGACGCGCGCCCTCTTCCATGCGGAACAACTCATCGCGCACTCCCTGGAAGGTCCGCAGTGTCTCCACTCCCACCACCGTATAGAGGTTGCGCCCAGCATAGAGGCTGGTCCGCACTAGTGTGAAGGGTTCAAGACGGCCGCCCACCTTGGACTTCGTGCGCCTGACCCCCTTCGCCACGGCGCCCAACCGTCCCCTCTCCCGCGTATAAAGTGTGACGATACGGTCGGCGTCCCGGTAGCGCATAGAACCGATGACGAGCGCTTCTGTGGTGAGAAAACGGGAGCCCAAACCAGCGTCCCCCGGACGTCAGTCCCTGTCGGAGGAGAACTCCTTGATGATGTCGACGGCATGAGCCGTACCGATACGAGCCGCCCCGGCGTTGATCATGATCTCGGCATCGTCGGCGGTCCGGATCCCTCCGGAGGCGTCCACTCCGACGCTCTCGGGAAGCAGGTCGCGGAACAGCTCCACATCCTTGGCCGTGGCACCTCCCGGCGCCGCCCCGGTGGAAGTCTTGATGAAATCGGCTCCCGAGTCCTCCACGATCTTGCACACCAGCCGCTTGAGTTTCTCATCCAGGTAGTAGGCCTCGACATTGGCCTTCACCAGAACCAAACCCCGGCCGCTGTTGACGCTGGTCATGCGGACATTGCGAACCACACTCCGCAGCTCGTCGCGGACATAGCGAAAGTCGCCGGAAAGCATGGCCGGGATATTCATAATCACGTCGATCTCATCGGCCCCAAGCGAGACCGCCTGCTCAGCACCGACGATCTTGGTGCGCTGGGAATCTGCTCCCAGGGGATAGGACACCACGGTGCCCACTTTGACGTCGTAGCCCTGCAGCAGCTGACGGGCCACGGAGACGCAGTAAGGGAGCACGCAGACTGAAGCGAAGTGGTAGGAGATCGCGTCCCGGCACAGTGCCTCAACAGCCGTCGTTGTGCTCGCAGCCTCGAGCATTGTGCTATCGATGGTCTTGGCAAGCTCTTCGACTCTCACGACCCACCCACCTCCTTAGTAGGTCTTCTATCATACACCGCCGTGCAAGCCCCCCTCATCGAACCGCCAGCGGAGGATGTGCCGATCATGGCCGTCTCCGTAGAAGTCTGGAATGAAGGCCTCGTCCACGAACCCCGTGCTCCGGTAGAGCCTGATCGCAGGAGCGTTTTCGGGAGCTACGGTCAGCATAAGACCCTGCCCTCCCAGCTCCTTGACCTTCGTCGCCACTTCCATGAGGAACGCCCGCCCGATTCCCCGACCCTGCCATTGAGGACGCACGTAGAAGCCGACTATGTAGAAGAACTCCGACTCATCGAGAGTGCGGAGGATCTGGCAACTCCCTGCTATCTCCTCGTCGACAGAGGCCAGATACACCGCCCCGGCACGCGCCATCACCGCAAGATCATAGGTGCGCAGTCCGGTTGGACCGAAGGCTTCGAGGTCGTACTCCTCCAGGGTCACGAGCAGATCGTGGCCCGGGCGTACGACCCGGGTGACCACCAGGTCTGAAGGATCTACGGGAGATCCGGTCATGCTCACCTCACGTCGGGTCAGGGGCCTCAGACAGTAACATCATCACCCAGCGACCTCGTTGCTTCACCACCAGAGGGAGATCCCCGGCTATGCCGGCGAGGACCCGGCGTGAGGCCGCCCCAGGCAACGCCGTCCCCGCAGGGTCGTTGGCGACCGCGACGGCCGCAGCCAAAATATCGACACAGCCTGCCTGTTGCGCCGCCTCCAGGGCCCCCTCTGCGGCTGAAGTATGCTCGGAGGTGGGGTCTGCGACTGCGCAGCCGTCGTAGATGGCTCCGTCACCGGCCAGTAGAGCCACCCCTTCCGCCCTCGAGCCCGGGCAGCCCGCTCGCGCAGCGGCGGCCTTGGCGCTGTCGATCAAGCGACCCATCTGGGGAGTGAGCCGGGCTTCGTCCATCTAGTCCTCCTTCCCTAGAACCACAACTGGAAGATGAGCGTAGTCACTATGACGCCGAGCAGCGCCCCGAGGACCACCTCGAGCAACGAGTGGATACCACCCTCCACTCGACTCTGGGCCGCCAGAGCCGCGACACCTAGGGTAATCATGCTTACCAGGAGGCCTTCGCGGGTGGCGCCCACCAAGAAGGTCACCGCCGTCCAACCGGCGAACGCCAATGCCGCGTGCCCGGACGGCAAGCCACCGGAGAGAGGGGTCCCTCTTCCCCGGACAGCCTTAACCGCTATCACCGCCGCCATGACCACGCCGAAGGCCACCACCGTCAAGTAGCTGGGAGATCTCCTGATGGCCATGAGGAGATCGAGCGAGAAATGGGATAGCCGGTCGACCATGACCAAATAGGCAACCACCAGGGCATTGATCGCCGCCACCAGGACGGCCGCCGCCGAGAGGTCTTTGGCCGCCTTGGCCCGAGGATCGTAGTCCTCCGTGATCATGTCGACCACCTTCTCCACGGCGCTGTTGAGCAGCTCCATCACCAGCACGAAGGTGACGGCAGCCACCACCGCGACGAACTCCAAACGGCTGAGATTCAAGAAGACGCCGACTACCAGCGCCAACGCGCCGATGCCCAGGTGGATACGCATGTTGCGCTGGTACCTGACGGCGTAGACGAGTCCCTGAAAAGCGTAGTTGAAGCTCTGGAGCAGCGACGTCCTGCGGTGCTCGCGAGCCATGCGCGACCCTCCCACGTATCTCCGTGATGTCAGTTCTTAAGGATACGAGACCGCGGCCACAGAGGGGTCAAGCTTCTCCAGAAGTTCTCTCTCTCGCTGCCGCATCTCTCCGCGATCTCGTTCGTGATCATAGCCTAGGAGGTGGAGTGTCCCGTGTAGAACGGTCCAAGCAAGCCGGTTTCCCGGATCGGCTCCGTCTTCCTCCGCGTATCGCCGTACCACGGCTGGGCACACGACGACCTCTCCTTCTCCGTCGGCGTAGCAGAACGAGAGTACGTCGGTCGGCTCCGTCACATCCCGAAAGCGTGCGTTCAGCCCGGTGATCGCAGCCTCATCGACAAAAGCGACAACCACATTCCCCGCCACTCCCTCGGCCTCGAGTACCGCTCTCACGAGGTTGGCAATGGGATCCTGCGCCACCCTGAGCCCGGTGTGGTCGACCACCTCGACGGTGCTAGCCACTCCCACCGCCCGGGCTCTCGTCTGAAGTGGCTTCCACCCTTCGCTCCGTTCGTCCAGCCGTGTCACTTGGTTCCGGCCGTCTGCCCACACTCCCTTGCCCCTGTTGCCCAGGTACAGCTTTCCCACCGGCTGCCACGATGGCGGCGCTGGGCGGCACGGGGCGCCCGCGGGCGCCCTTTTCACCGGACGGTTGCTCACTGCCGGGATAGCGTATCCGATGACCCACCAGCCCCAAGAGACTCTGATCGAAAGACTCCCTGATCTTGTGGAGGTCGCCCTGGGTCAGGGCCGATTCGTCCAACTGGCCGTCCTGTACCTTCTGCTGGATGATCTCTTGGATGACGCCCTGGATCTTACGCCGAGTGGGATTCTCCATGGCCCGGACGGCCGCCTCGATGCTATCGGCCAGCATGATGATGGCGGCCTCTTTTGACTGAGGCTTCTGCTCCTCATAGCGGTAGCTCTCTTCGTAAACGGAATCTTTACCCGCTTGCATGGCCTTGTGATAGAAGTAGGCCAATACCGAGGTACCGTGATGCTGTTTGATGATGTCTATCACCGGCTTCGGCAGCCCATAGACCCGGCCCAGGTGCTCTCCATCCCGCACGTGCGCCGTAATGGCAAGCTTCGACAGGTTCGGGCTGAGACGGTCATGCGGGTTGTCTACGTATATCTGGTTCTCTACGAAGTAATCGGGGCGTACCGTCTTACCGATGTCGTGGTAGTAAGCTCCCACTCGGGCAAGCAGGGGATTGGCCCCAATGGCCTCAGCGGCCGCCTCGGCCAGATGGCCCATCTGAATGCTGTGGTTGTACGTACCTGGAGCAACCTGCAACAGCTTCTTGAGCAGCGGGTGGGCCGGATCGGCCAACTCAAGTAGACGGAGAGGCGTAGTCAGGTTGAAAACGGTCTCCAGCACGTTCAGAAGTATGATCGTGAGCGCAGCCGACAGGAGACCACTTGCCGCTCCCCAGATACTCTGCCGAAGAGCTTCCGCCACAGAAGCCTCTGCGAAAATCTCCACGGCGAAGATGGAGATCACAGCGAGGGCCGTGGCCGCCGCACCGGCGCCGAGCAGAGCCATGCGCTTGGTCACACGGGAGACGAAGTAGAGAGACAGTCCACCGACGACGATCGCCACCAACGCGTACTCCATCTGAAGATCAGTCAGAAGCCCGATGTTGAGCGAGAGCAACACAACCATAATGAGGGCACTGCGGGCATTCAGGATCACAGCCACCAGCATGCCCAAGGCGGCAACGGGTACCAAGTAAGCGGACAGCGGCTCTATGACCAGCAGCCTCGCGACGGCCGTGAAGCCCAGAAGCAAGAGCGCCAATACCAAGAGCATGTTGTTGCCGTAGTCTTCGACCGTCTTGTTGAAGCGACGGAGGAGGCGCGAGAACAATGCCGCTTCCAGCGCCATCAGGAAGAACACGCCCAGCCATACCTTCCATCCATGCCGAGCCCCTACAACGCCCAGTTCTTTGAGCACCAGCATGTCCTCAGCACCTATGCGCTGGCCCTGTTCCAGCACCGTCTCGCCCTCGACGATGGAGATCATAACCGGGGCCACGTGTTCCATAGCCGCATTCCGACGGGCTTCTGTCTGCTTCTCATCGATCACCTGGTTGGGGCCCAAGAAACCAGCTGTCACCTCGTATACGGCGTCGGCTGCGGCCTGCGACGCAGCCACCTGGTCGGCTATGGCCCGCAGGGTCGCCCGAGTAGCATCGAGCGAGCCTTCCATGATGGGGTTCGCGTAAAGCGTCTCGAGCGCACCCAGGGTCTGACCCTGTATCTGCTCAAACCTGGTCCCTCCCACTGTGAGCAGATACTCCAGCGTGGCGGTGGAGACCATTTCCGGAGCCCATCTCTGAAGCGTCTCCACCGCGAGAGACAAGTCCGTGGTACCTGTGACCTCTTGCCGCGTTTGCGCGATCTGTTCCAGGAAACCCTGTAGCTGCTCGGCGGCAGCCGGCAACGCACTCGTGTCGGGAAGGTAGACGGGAGCGACCAGTGCGGCCACCCGAGCCTTGAGATCCTCGGTCGCCTCACGGTCCAACGCAGTGACCGTCTTGCCGGCAACGATCGTGCGCGAAGCCGTACCACCCTCGCTGAGATCATGAAAGGAGGGAAGGAACTGCGAGCAGATCAGCGCGGTGAGCCCAATGACCAGGCAGGCCAGCACCACCAGCTCAAAACGCCATGGGCTGCGGCCGTCGATCCAATCTCTGGACACCGCCAGCCGCTCGCGCAGCAGGTAGCTGAACCGGTTCATGTGATGTCGCGCGGGCCTTACTCGGCCGCCGCGGCGCTCCTCCGGCCGCTATGACGCTTCTCGCTGGTCCCGCGAGGCGCTGCTTTGCGCGCAGGATGATGCTGTTCACCGTGCTGTTTGTATGCGGACACGATATCCTGCACCAGTTTGTGACGCACTACATCCTGACTATCGAAGTGTATGAAAGCGATGTCGGGGATCTCGGCCAGAACTTCGCGGACATGCACCAGCCCAGAATGCTGGCCCCGAGGCAGGTCTATCTGAGTGATGTCGCCGGTGACTATCATCTTCGCTCCGAACCCCAGGCGCGTAAGGAACATCTTCATCTGCTCGGGACTCGTGTTCTGAGCCTCGTCGAGAATGATCAGAGAGTCGTTGAGCGTGCGTCCCCGCATATAAGCCAAGGGTGCCACCTCGATGGTGCCGCGGGCTAGATGCTCTGTCAGCTTGTCGGTGTCCATCATGTCATAGAGTGCGTCGAACAGCGGACGTAGATAGGGGTCGACCTTCTCCATCAGCCCCCCTGGGAGGAAACCCAGCTTCTCACCCGCTTCGACGGCAGGACGGGTGAGGATGATACGAGCCACCTCAGCGGACAGCAGGGCGGAGGTGGCCATGGCCATGGCCAGATAGGTCTTCCCCGTGCCGGCCGGGCCGACCCCGAAGGTTATAGTATTGGAGCGGATAGCATCAACATACGCCTTCTGGTTCACCGTCTTGGGGCGGATCCGCCTGCCCCTGTGCTCCAGGATCACGTCGCTCACGATCCGGTCCAGGTCTCTCGCCCAATCACCCCGGCTGTTGCTGAGCGACGCGGCCAATTCGAGCGTGGAAGTATCGAGACTCTGGCCCGACCGCAACAGCGCCACCAGCTCGTCCACCAGGGCCTCGCCGCGTTCCACTTCTGCGGCCGTCCCGTCCAGAGTGAGTTGGTTGCCACGCAGATAGATGTCGCAGTTCAGAAGACTCTCTAGAGTACGCAAGTGCGCGTCGTGCTCACCGACCAGCAAGGCCGCCACGCGATTGTCGAGATCGATCTGTTTGGTGGAGCCTGAGCTCAGGACAGACGCTCCTTGACCAACCGCGACGCCGATTTGCCATCTACGCGGACCCCGCCCTCCGCCATGACCGCAGCCATCACCTTGCCCATGTCACGGACGGAAGTAGCCCCCGTCTCGGCGACAACCTTGTTCACCAGCGCGGAGAGCTCCGACTCGTCCATCTGTTTCGGAAGAAGCTCTTCGATGATACCCACAGCCACCTCTTCGTGAGCGGCTAGGTCGTCCCGGCCGCCGGCGCGGAATGCCTCGATCGACTCCTGCCTGCGTTTGAGTTCTCTGCGGAGTATGGCAAGTTCTGCGCTTTCGTCGAGTTCTACCCGCGTGCGCTTGGCTTCATTCTGGAGTTCGCAGACCACCATGCGGAGTGCGCTTACCCGCTCTCTGTCACCGGCCTTAAGGGCCACCTTGACCGACTCCTGGAGCTCGGACAGTATGCTCACTAGAAATCCTCCAGCTCTTCTCCACCCAGAATGTGGAAATGCAGATGCTGGACCTCTTGGCCACCATCGGGGCCCACATTGGTCAAAGCTCGGTAACCACTTTCCACGACGCCCACCGCCGTCGCCACCTTGACAATGAACTGAAGCAGGCGATGGCCCACATCCCCCGCCCGGCCGTCCAGATCGTTGAGCGACACTATGTGTTCGCGGGGGATCACAAGCACGTGCTGGGCGGCCTTGGGATTGATGTCACGAAAGGCGACGAAGTCGGCGTCTTCAAGCACGATGTCACTGGGGATGTCCCCCCCGGCGATCCTACAAAAAATGCAGTCGTCCATGTCGTTTGATTATACTACCAATCCTCGAGGGCGAGTCGCGCTACCGCAACCCCCACCGGACCGGCAGTCTCAGTCCGAAGTACAGAGCGGCCCAGCCGGACCCTCCGCATGCCCATACTGGAGAACAGATCCATCTCGGCGTCCGTCCAGCCGCCCTCCGGACCCACCCAGAGTCCGACCCGTGAGCAGCCGGACCGCAGCGGCGCCAGTGTCCCGAAAAGGCCGTCCGCGGCACCCGGATCAAGAACCAACGACAGTGTACCCGTGCCGCCCGCACCACCTACGCCGCCCGAGCAACCCACGTCGCCCAAAGAACCTACCCCGCTCACGCCACGACCCGTACCAGCGGGATCTGTCGACGCGCCCCAGTCCTCCAGCTTCTCTGCGGCCTCCCGTAGAGAGCCGGCAACCTGCACTCTGGGCAACTCCACCTGCTTGCTCTGCTTCGCCGCCTCTTGGGCTATCCGAAGCCAGCGGGTGAGTCTGTCTCCCCGGGATGGATCAGAGCCCTTGGGCGATCCGGACGCCTGCACAAGGACGAAGAAACTGGCGCCCACCTCGGTGCCCTTCTCCATGACGTAGTCCATGGCGGTCGGGCGGGCCAGACCCTGCACCACACCAACCTGGGCGCGATAGTGCGCACCGGCGGCCACCCCCTCCAAACGGTAGAGGAGGTCGACCTTCACCGAATTGACCGCCTCGACCACGGAGGCCGCGTAAACGGCGGCCCCCACCACTATCTCGCACTCATCCCCGGGGCCAAGGCGCAGAACCCGCAGAGCATGGTGGGAATCGGCGGGAGATAAGGTCAGCCCGATTCCTGAGAGATCGGGGTCCGGCTCACCGCGCACCTCGCATGAGGCCGACACCGCCTCCGGGGAAACGAAGAATCGGGGGCGAAAGCCGGCCAAACCCGCCCCCTCAGTCCTCAGCGGTGACGCCCGAGATAAGATCCAATACGGTCTCCAAGGCCTCGTCCACCTCAGTGGTCGCCGGGTCGTCAGGAGCCACCACATCAGGAACGATACCGGTCTCGTTGATGTTGCGGCCGTCGGGGGTGAGATAGACAGCCGTGGTCATCTTGAGCGCACCGCCGTTAGAGAGCGAAGAGATGCTCTGCACCAGGCCTTTGCCGAAGGTCGTCTCGCCCACGAGCACGGCGCGCTCGTAGTCCTGCAGAGCGCCGGACACGATCTCCGAAGCGCTCGCGGTGTACGCGTCGGTCAACACGTAAAGGGGTATGTGCGCGAAGGCGTCACCTCCGGCGTGATAGACCTGCTCAGGCGAATGGAGCCCTTCGGTAGAGACTACTTCACCCTCGGGGATGAAGATGCTGGCCACGTCGATAGCCTCGTCGAGCAGGCCGCCGCCGTTACTGCGCAGATCGAGGATGACGACATCCGCCCCATCCCGTTCTACCGCCCGCTGCACCTCAGTCCTGAGTTCGTCGGCCGACCCCTCGGAGAACGTGAAGAAGGCGATGAAAGCCACCTCTTTGTCGGCGACCTCCAAGACCTCGCTCTCAGTGACCGGGATGGCGATCGTCTTGCGAGTCAGAGTGTACTCGGTGATCTCGCCGCCACCCGGCAGCTGTGAGACATCAGCAGTCGAACCCACATCGCCGGTGTTCCCTCCCTCGGATTGGCCGGCTATCGTCGTGGTGGTCGACAGTACGGGCCTGTACATCTCCAAAATCACTGTGGTCCCCTCCGGCCCCTTTATCTTGGTTACCACTTCGTCAAGACTCAGTCCATCGGTGGACACCCCATCAACCGCAAGGATGATATCTCCGGACTGGATGCCCGCGATCTCAGCAGGGCTGTCCTTGAAGGTCGAGACGATGGTGACCAGGTTGTCCTTCATCTCCACTACCATCCCCACGCCGCTGTACGACCCAGAGGAGCTCTCCAGGAACTCAGCGTACTCCCGGGGATCCAAGTACGTGGTGTAAGGATCTCCGAGCCCGGCCAGCATGCCATCGATCGCGCCTGTCTGCAGCTCCTCGACATCGATCTCCTTGTAGTAGCTCGACTCGAGCTTCCTGAGCACCTCTTGCTGGAGTTCGTAGTCACCGTCGGTGTCGGAGGAGCCAAAGAATCCCGCGGGGAGCAGGTCACGAACAGACCCGCCGACATCGGGGTCCATGCCCAGGAGGAATCCCCCGAAGACAAGCAGAAAGGCGGCCACGAGACCGACCACCGTGATGAGAGCCCACTTGGCGCCACTACGCATGTGTCACAGATACCTGAGAGGGTCGACTGGAGTGCCGTTCACCCGCACTTCGAAGTGCAGGTGCGGGCCGGTAGAATACCCTGTACTGCCCACTCTGCCAATGACCTGCCCCCCCTTGACCGACCCTCCGGCCGATACGTTTATCATTGACAGATGGCCGTAGAGAGTAGCCAGGCCTCCACCGTGCGACACGATCACGCACTTGCCGTACCCTCCCCGCCAACCCGCAGACACCACGGTGCCGTTCGACGCCGCCCTGATGGGATCGCCCATATCTCCGTCGATGTCGATGCCGGTGTGCATCTTGCGTACTTTGAAGATGGGGTGGATACGGTAGCCGAACCCGGAGGTGACCCGCCCCACCACAGGCCAGGATAATGCACCGCTGCCGGCCTTGACCGTCTTGGCCGTCTCAGCGGCCTTTGCCGCTCTGGCGGCTTCTTTGAGCATCTCGGTGATGCGCTCCGATTCGGCCAACAACTCGCCCTGCTGTCTCTTCCAGGCAGCCTCGTCCTCTTGGGCAGCGACCAGCACCTTCTTCTTGGCCGCCCGCGCCGACTCCAGCTCGTCCAGAGCCGCCCGGCTACGTTCCGCCGCCGCCCGGCACTCGCCGGTGACCACCGTCTGCTCTCGCTCGAGACCGGCGATCTGCTCCTGCTGTCTCTCGAGAGCCGACCTCTGTTCCTGCACGCGCTCCTTCAGAGCTCTGATCTGACCCAGGATATTGTTGTCCTGCTGAACGATGTTGGTGAGAAGCTCGACCCGGCCGATCACCTGAACGAAAGACTCAGACTTCAGCAGAGCTTCCAGGTAGATGATGTTCCCACCGGACTTGTAGACATCCACAAGCCTGTGGTCGAAGATCTCTTGCTGGGCCCTCAAATCGCTCTCGGTTTGAGCGAGCTCTCTCCTAGTATCGGCCAGATCAGCCGTCACCCTTTCGAGTTGCCCTTGAAGGTCGGCCAGCCTGGAGGCTGCGGCGTCGTATGCGGCGTTGGCAGTGTCTGCCTCGTCTTCCGCTTGAGCGATACTCTGGTCCAGAGCCGCTATATCCCCTTGCGCCGCCTTCTTGGCGTTTGCCGCCTTCTCGATGTTGGCCCGGATCGTCTCTAACTCGGAGCGAACGTCTTTCAGTTTCTCATTCAGTTCACTGCTGCTCGCGGCCTCAGCCGTGTCGACCGAGAAGACGGGCAGCAAGGCGAACCCGGTGATCAGAACGGCAAGAACGAGTACCGCAGCCACCACCCTTGTCCACCCGACCAGCCTATGTTCGCG
Organism: Actinomycetota bacterium; assembly: GCA_012729575.1. GTDB lineage: Bacteria > Actinomycetota > Thermoleophilia > RBG-16-64-13 > RBG-16-64-13 > RBG-16-64-13. Next base: position 18,507 of record JAAYCW010000017.1, read on the forward strand.
ACGCGTGAAGAGAGCCAAGTGACACGCTCCCTGACGGGGTTCCGGCCTAGACTTTGAGAAAACGACGGAGCCCGATGGCCGAACCAGCGGCGCCGATTACGACTCCCACGGCCAGCAGGATGACCGTGACGAGCACATAGGGGACCGCGTCCAGAGGCATAGCCAAGAACGCCAGGTTGTCGCTGACCGTGCCGACTAAGTAGTGATTCAGCCCCAAGACCACCGCTGTGGCCACCAGAGCACCCAAGAACCCCACCGTGATCCCCTCGATGAGGAACGGCCAGCGGATGAACCAGTTGGTCGCCCCCACCAGTTTCATGATCTCTACCTCCCGTTTGCGGGCGAAGATAGAGAGACGGATGGTGTTGGAAATGAGCAGTATGGCCACGATGCCCAGGAGCACGATGAAGATCAGCATGAAGTTGCGCGCCTGATCGGTGAAGGCGAACAGCTTGTCGGCTATCTCCTTGCCGTACCTCACCTCGTCGACGATGGAGTCGCCTTCGAACCTGGCAGCCACGATGTCCACGGTCTGCGGATCGACAAGTGCTATCTCGAAGGAGGCCGGCAGCGGGTTGCTGGTGAGACTCTCGAATATCTCCGGACTATCCGCGTAATCCTCTTTCAACCGCTGGAGAGCTTGTTCCTTGGTGATGTAGCTGGAGCTCTTCACCTCCGGCCAGCTCGTGATCTGGTCCTGCATGATGGCGACTTCTTCCGCCGTGGGATCGGGATCTGTCTTGAGATAGACGGTGATCTCGACCTTCTCCTCAACCTCCTTGAGGAGCGCATCGGTGGTAAACACGAACACCAACACTCCACCCAGCACGACGATAGAAAGGAATACGGTGACCAGCGCAGCGATGGTCATGAAGTAGTTGCGCCGCAGCGACCCGAAGGCCTCTTTGAGGAAGAAGCTAATCCTCCCCATAGCCGCCCCGTTTCTGGTCGCGCACCACTTTCCCATTGTCCAACGCGATGACCCGCCGGCGCATGCGGTCGACCATCTCCCGGTCGTGGGTAGCCATCAGCACGGTGGTGCCGGTCTTGTTGATGCGGTAGAGCAGCTGCATGATGCCCATCGACGTGTCCGGATCCAAGTTTCCGGTGGGCTCGTCAGCGATGAGCAGAGGCGGATGATTCACGAAGGCCCGAGCGATCGACACCCTCTGTTGCTCACCGCCGGAGAGCTCGTTCGGGTAGCTGTCGGACTTGTGGCCGAGCCCCACTAGGGCCAAAATCTCTGCAGCCTTCTTTTTCGATGCGCCGGTCGCGTTGCCGGTGACTACCAGCGCGTACATCACATTCTCAAAAGCGGTCTTGTTGGTGAGCAACTTGAAGTCCTGGAACACACACCCGATATTCCGGCGCAGATAAGGGATCTTCCAACTGCGTAGGGTATCCAAATCGCGTCCACCGACGATTATGCGGCCCCGATCTTGCTCAATCTCTCGGATAAGTAGGCGGATGAAGGTCGACTTCCCCGACCCGGAAGGTCCGACGAGGAAGACGAACTCACCCTTCTCAATATGAAGACTGACCCTCTCCAAACCGACGGTGCTCGGGGGGTAGATCTTCGTTACGTCTTCGAACTTGATCACGTGTTACTCATAACCTCCGTATATGCGCATCTATCGGGTATTCTGCAGGTCTTGCGAAAAGCCTCCCGTCAAGGACGGATGCGTCTTCGACCCGCATCGAGGGGCGGAGTCCCCAGGACTCAACGCGTCCGGACGCCGAGCTTGCCTGTCGACCTCTGCCAAACGTACTCGCGTATGAACTCGTCTATCGCGCCGTTTAGAACGGCTTCGACGTTGCCCTTTTCGAAATTGGTCCGATGGTCTTTGACTAATGTGTAAGGAGCCAATACGTAAGACCGGATCTGGCTCCCCCACGCGATCTCCTTCTGCTCGCCCTTCTCGCGGGCCATCTCCTGCTCACGCTTCTCATGCTCGAGCAGGAGCAGCTTGCTGCGCAGCATCCGCATGGCGGTCTCGCGGTTCTGGATCTGTGACCGTTCGTTCTGGCACTGCACCACCGTCTTCGTAGGGACATGCGTGATCCGCACCGCGGAATCGGTCTTGTTCACATGCTGGCCCCCCGCCCCTGAAGAGCGGTAGGTCTCCACCTTTAGATCCTTCTCGTCGATATCCAGTTCCACTTCACCGTCGACGAGTGGAGTGACATCCACCGACGCGAACGATGTATGCCGCCGCGCGGCGGAATCAAACGGTGAGATCCGGACCAGACGGTGCACCCCTCGTTCGGTGGAGAGAAGGCCGTAGGCGTTCTCCCCGTGTACGGTGAAGGTCACGCTCTTTATGCCGGCCTCGTCCCCTTCGGAGGCCTCGTTGAGCTCGACATCGAAGCCACGCGCCTGTGCCCAACGCAGGTACATGCGGAGGAGCATCTCGGCCCAGTCCTGGCTCTCCGTACCTCCCGCGCCCGGATGGATGCTGACGATGGCGTCGCCCGCATCGAACTCCCCGGTGAAGAGACGCCGCTCCTCTAGGTGCTCTAGGGTTTGGCCGACCCCAGCGGCGAGGCGCTCGATCTCATCCTCCAGTTCCTGGGGAACCTCTTCCCCGCCGGACTCCTCGTCGGCCAACTCGAGCATGGCCTCCAGATCGCCCATATCCGCAGCCAGGCGATTGTAGTCATCGAGCCGACCCTTGAGGCGGCTGTAGCGAGTGCTGACGCTCTGGGCCTGGCTCTGATCGTCCCAGAACTCGGGGGCGCGCATGGTCTCCTCAAGGGAGACGATGTCGCGCGTCACAGTATCGGGGTCAAAGATAGTCCCTTGCCCACAGGAATTTGTCGCGAAGAACCACGAGCAAATCGCGATATTCGGCAAGGGACGGGGTCTGTCTTTCTGTCTTCTCGGTCATGTTCCCGGGGAGTATACACGTAAGACGCGCTTAGGCGCCGCAGCACTTCTTATACTTCTTGCCACTGCCGCATGGGCAAGGATCGTTGCGCCCCACCTTGGTCACATTGCGGGGAGCGACGACGGTGCGGGTAGCCTGCTGGGCGGCCTCATAGGCTTCGGCCGAACCGTCGGCGAGGGCGCCGGATTTGGCAGTCGCCGCGCGGCCGGCCGCTGCAAAGTCCTGAGCGAGGCTGCCGTCTCCGCCACCCGAATAGGCCAGCTTCCTCGCCGCTACCTGCTCCTGAGGCTCCTCTTCACGAACGATCTCCAGATGATAGATGTACCGGACGAAGTCCTGTTGGAGGGAATCCATCATGTCCTGGAACATTTTATAGCCTTCGTTCTTGTACTCCACCAGCGGGTCACGCTGAGCCAGCGCCCTCAACCCGATACCCTCGCGCAGATAGTCCATCTCGTACAGATGGTCGCGCCATTTGGAGTCGATGGTGCGAAGCAGCACCCATCTTTCCATCTCCCGCATGGTCTCCGAGCCGAAGCGCTCTTCCCGGGCCTCGTACACCTTCTGGGCGTCCTCGATGACCGTCTCGGTAAGACTCTCGACATCGTAACCGGCAGGATCGCCCAGTCCTTCGATCGTCAGGGTGGTGGGGAAGAAGTTCCGGACAAGGGTCAGCATCTCTTCCAGATCCCACTCTTCCGAGAAGCGCGAAGAACCCGTGAAGATCGCGACCTGATTGCCGAGAATGCGTTCGATGATGCCGAATACGTCTTCTTTCAGGTCTTCACCCGAGAGAATCCGCTGCCTCTCTCCATACACGACCTGGCGCTGCAGGTTCATCACATCGTCGTATTCCAGCACGCGTTTGCGGATCTCGAAGTTCTGCTCCTCCACCTTCTTCTGCGCACCCTCCACCGACCGAGAGATCAGGTTGTGCTCGATAGGGATGTCTTCCTCAAGACCTAGACGGTCCATCAGGCGATGGATACGCTCTCCACCGAAGATGCGCAGAAGATCGTCCTCGAGCGAGATGATGAACTGGCTAGCACCAGGGTCGCCCTGACGTCCCGAACGGCCCCGGAGCTGGTTGTCCACCCGCCGAGCCTCGTGCCGCTCGGTACCCAGCACGTACAACCCGCCCCGTTCAACGACGCCTTCGCCCAGCTTGATGTCGGTACCACGGCCGGCCATATTGGTCGCGATGGTGACGGACCCCGGCTGTCCCGCCTGGGCGACGATGGCCGCTTCCTTGGCGTGGTGCTTCGCGTTCAGAACCTCATGGGGGACCCCCCGCCGCTTGAGCATCTCCGAGAGTCGCTCCGATTTCTCCACGGAGATGGTCCCCACCAGCACCGGCTGCTCCCGTTGGTAACAGTCGTTGATGATCTCCGCCGCCGCCTTGAACTTCGCCTTCTCAGTCTTGTAGATGAGGTCGTTATGGTCGATGCGGATCATGGGCTCGTTGGTGGGAATGACCACCACTTCCATCTTGTAGATCTCGCGGAACTCGTCGGCTTCCGTGGCGGCCGTACCAGTCATGCCGGCGATCTTTTCGTAGAGACGGAAGTAGTTCTGTAGCGTGATCGTGGCGAGTGTCTGATTCTCTTCCTTGATCTTGACGCCCTCCCGGGCTTCAATTGCCTGGTGTAGACCTTCGGAATACCGCCGGCCTTCGAGGACGCGCCCCGTGAACTCATCGATGATCTTGACCTCACCGTCCTGCACCAGATAGTCCACATCTCTCTTGAAGAGGGCCGCAGCCCGCAGAGCCTGCATGAGATGGTTGACCAGTTGGCCGGAAAGATCCTCGTAGATGTTGTCGATACCCAGTTCCTTCTCGACCCGGGCGAGACCCTGCTCAGTGATGGCTACGGTGCGTTTCTTCTCGTCGACCTCGTAGTCCTCGTCCTCACCGGGTTTTAGCCTTCGGGCGATGCGGGCGAAATCGTAGTAGGTCTTGGCCGCCCGCTCCCCCGGTCCGGATATGATGAGCGGAGTGCGCGCCTCGTCGACCAAGATGGAGTCGACCTCGTCGACGATGCAGTAGTAGTGGCCGCGCTGCACCTGCTGATCCAGCCGGAGCACCATGTTGTCGCGCAGGTAGTCGAACCCGAACTCCGTATTGGTGCCGTAGGTGATGTCTGCTTGATAGGCGGCGCGTCTCTCCGAGGCTTCCATGTTGTTGGAAAGGGCGGCCACCGTCAGCCCCAGGAACTCATACACGGGGCCCATCCAGGCGGCGTCACGCCCGGCCAGGTAATCGTTGACGGTGACTACATGCACACCGCGTCCCGCAAGGGCATTTAGATAGACGGGCATGGTGGCGACTAGAGTCTTACCTTCACCGGTCTTCATCTCGGCAATAGACCCCTGATGGAGAACCACGGCCCCCATCACCTGCACATCGAAGGGTCGCATCCCGGTGGCACGACGAGCTGCTTCCCGAGCGACGGCGAAAGCTTCCGGCATCAGATCATCAAGGGTCTCACCTTCCCGATACCTCTGCTTGAACTCCTCTGTCTTCATCTTGAGCGCCGAGCCAGACAGCGGAGCCACCACGCTCTCGAGAGCAGCCACCTTGGCGACCGCAGACTCGAGCTGCTTCAGTTTCTTGCCCTCGCCAAAGCGGAGGACTTTGTCAACGACCTTGATCATCGGCCGCGCCTCTTGTGCGGAATAGGCCCTGAGCCGGCGACTGACGGGGCCGGCCTAAGCCCTAGCTTTGAGCTTCGATCAGTCCGTAGTTGCCGTCACGACGGCGGTAGACGACCGCCGTTTCATTGGTCTCGGAGCTCGTGAAGACGTAGAAGTCATGGCCCACCAGCTCAAGCTGCAAAGCCGCTTCCTCGGGGGTCATGGGCTTGATCATGAACTGCTTGGTCTTAACGATAAGCGGTCCGGGAGTCTCGTTCTCGGACTCCTCGGGCTCTTCCGTGATCTGGAAGCCCTCTAAGACCAGAGCCTCCTTGGCCTCCTTGTGCGCCCCCTGAGAGCGAGAAACAAGCTTGCCCCTGTACTTCTTGACCTGGCGTTCCAGCTTCGCGAACACGAGGTCTATGGAAGCGTAGATATCGGGCGACGCTTCTCGCGCCCTGATCACCGGTCCCTTAGTAAATATGGTGACTTCCACGACCTGGTTGTCGGCTATGCTTGGGTTCTTCTCGGTCCACAACTCAACTTCACAACGGGCGCCGTTGGCGAGATACTTATCCAACTTGCCCATCTTCTCCTCGGCGTACTTGCCGATGGCGTCTGTAAGAACGAGATTTCTGCCTTTGACCGTGAGGTTCACGCCGGTCCTGCTCCTTGATTCGTCGTACGACCCTACTTCAAGACCCGGTCGGCGGAGCGCTCGGCGCCCGCGTACGGAACGGTGAAGATATCACATACCTCCTTCAGTCGTGCCTTTCGGTCCCACTGTCCATGGCGCGCGAGAATGTGAAGACGTAGACCGGCAGGCCCATGCACTCCACCAGCACGGAGGCCACCTCTCTCGCCGTCGCCCCTGTGGTGTAGACGTCGTCGACCAACATAACGGCCTCTACCCGGGCCGCGATGCGGGAGACCGCGGCTCGGTCCAGCGCGAACGCACCCTTCAGATTGCTTTGACGATCCGCTCTACCCAATCCTTTCTGATGCTTCGTGGACGCGATCTTGCGGGCCAAACCCGCACAGGCGATACCCTCGCCCGAGGCCAGAGCGCGAGCCAGGACTTCGGCCTGATTGTACCCACGCCTTCGTCGGGCGCCCCGGTGACACGGAACCCAGGTGACGAGGATCCGGTCGGTCGGAGCCACAACTGCAACGAAGGCTGAGAAAGCGGGCCGGGCCAGGCCGGCCATCTCCCGGCCTAGTACCGGCTGTCCGCCGTACTTAAAAGCGGCCACCATGCGCCGCGCCACTCCTTTGTGGACAAAGGCAGCACGGGCGCCCGCGTATGCCATCTCCTCTCCCATGCAATGGCCGCAGCGACCCGCGACCGAGGCTGTTGCTCCCGGCTCACCACAGCGAGGACAGCAATCCGGTCCGATCAGCTCCAAGCTGGCACGACAAGACGGGCAGAGATGCGATTCGAAATCGCCGCAACCAACACAGCGCGGCGGGAAGACGACTGAGAGCACGGGCTCGACTACAGCTGTCCGCCACCACTGGGCCGGGCTAAACGCGCTATGCGACGTGCCGCTCAGCCCGGCACCTATAGGGATGCGTGAAGAATCAGCGCTCACCAGAAGGGACACCATCCGATTGCCCGATTATGCCGTCCACCAACACTGCCCCGGGAGAGATGTGCGATCGCTGCAATACTAGGGTCCGGCTCACATGCGCGCCCCGCCCAATCACGCACCCGTCGCCGATGACGCAGGGACCGTCGATCACAACGTCCTCGCCGATGAGACACCCCCGGCCGATGGCGACAGGGGATTCGATGCGGGCCGACGTGGCGATCTCGGCACCGTCCTCCACCCACAATCCTGGTCGGATCTCTTTGCCGGGTATCTCCACGTCCACCCGACCGGCCAAAGCATCGCCGTTGCCCCGGATGTACTCATGCAGGTTGCCCACGTCGCTCCAGTAACCTCCGACCGTTTGGGCATAGAAGGGGGTTTGCTCCCGGAGGAGGTCAGGGAACACCCGGCGACCAAAATCGTCGAATTGGCCGGGCAGTATGTGGCACAGGATATCCGGTTCGAAGACGTAGATGCCACAGTTGCACAGACGGGACCGCGCCTCCTCCAGCGTGGGCTTCTCTTGGAAACCGACCACTCTGCCCTCATCGTTGGTGACGATCACTCCGAACAGACTGGGGTCGGCCACCTCTTTGACCGCTATGGTGGCGATAGACCCAGTCCGTCGATGCGCAGACACCAGACCGGTGAGGTCGATATCAGTCAGAGCGTCACCGCTCACCACGAGGAAGGTCTCGCCACCCAGAAAGTCGGCGTTGTTCTTCACCCCACCGGCGGTGCCGAGCAATTCGGGCTCGAACGAATACTCGATATGCATCCCCAGCGCGCCGCCGTCCCCAAAGTAGCGGGTGATGGCATCCGGTAGATGATGCAGGTTTATGACCACCTCGTACAGGCCGTGACTACGGAGCAGACGCAGGATGTGATACAGCGCCGGCCTATTGACGATGGGTGCCATGGGCTTCGGGACCAGATCGGTGAGAGGCCGCAGCCTCGTGCCGATACCGGCCGCCATGATCATGACCCTCATGATCCCTCCAATCTTCGCAGGCTTTCCTCATAGGGGGGAAACGCTACTCCCCGGTCTGTGATAATGGCCGTCACATTGCGGGCCGGAGTGACATCGAAGGCCGGATTGCGCACCTGCACCCCGGATGGAGCCCAGTTCACATCACCGAAGCCCGTCACCTCAGAGGGATCTCGCTCCTCGATGGGTATGACGCTTCCATCGGCAAGCGAGCGATCGACGGTAGAGAAGGGTGCCGCTACGAAAAATGGGATACCGTTCTCACGCGCCAACACCGACACCGAGTAGGTGCCGATCTTGTTGGCCACGTCTCCATTGGCGGTGATCCGATCGGCTCCCACCACGACGTGGGTGATAGCGCCCCGGCTCATGAAGTAGCCGGCCATGTTGTCGGTGATCAACTCCGTGGATATGCCTTCGCGGGTCAATTCCCAGGCAGTGAGGCGGGCTCCCTGGAGAAGGGGTCGCGTCTCGTCGGCCAGCACATGCAGACGGGGATTGCGGGCATGCACCGATCTGATGACTCCCAACGCCGTGCCGTATCCTGCGGTGGCCAGAGCCCCGGCGTTGCAGTGCGTCAGTATCACCGGTCGTTCGCCCTGGATGAGATCGGCACCATACTCGCCGATCGCCCTGCACGAAGCCAGATCGTCCTCGTAGATCTCCAACGCCCGCTGCTCCATCGTTCCCACGATCTCCGCCGGGGTGATGTCATCTCTAGCCCAGATGCGCTCCATCTCTTTGAGCGCCCAGGGAAGGTTATAGGCGGTGGGGCGGGTTTCGAATAGACCTTTAGACGCAGCTTGGACTGCGTCCCGAAAGCGACCGGGCTCACCTGCGCTGTCGCACAGGGCTGCCCGCGCCGCCAGAGCCATCCCCATCCCGGCGGCTACTCCCAAAGCGGGAGCGCCCCGGATGGCCATCGTGCAGATGGCATCCGCGACCTCCTGCCAACTCCGGCAATGGAGGTAGACCTCCTCGAGCGGCAACCGCCGTTGGTCGATCATGACCACCGTGCCGTCCTGCCACTCCACCGTACGGATGCTGTCGACGTCGGCGATCAGTGCATCCGCGGCAGTGCCGTCGCCTGAGTCGCTCACACCCCGAACAGCTTCCATGCTCAGGTCCCCATGCTCCAGCTGGCCAGGTATTCCGCCTGCTCCGCCGTCAACGTGTCGATGCCTGCCCCCAGAGACTCAAGCTTCAGCCGCGCTATCTGCTCGTCTATATCAGTCGGGACGTCGTACACACGTTTCTCCAAGGTAGCGGCGTTCTTCACCATGTACTCCGCGGCGAGGGCCTGGTTGGCGAAACTCATGTCCATCACGCTGGAGGGATGTCCCTCCGCGGCAGACAGATTGATCAGGCGCCCATCGGCCAACAGATAGATGTTCCTTCCATCGGGCAGCGTGAACTCCTCGACAAACTCCCGCACCTGCCTGCGGGCTACCGACAGAGCCTCCAGCGCCGGGATATCGATCTCCACGTTGAAGTGTCCCGTATTGGCCACTATGGCCCCATCCTTCATCGCCTCGAAGTGCTCCTTGCGGATCACGTGGATGTCACCCGTGGCAGTGATGAACATATCGCCGATAGGCGCGACCTCCGCCATCGGCATAACCCGATAACCGTCCATGATGGCCTCGAGCGCCCGCAGCGGATCGACCTCCAGCACAACCACATCCGCGCCATGGCCTTTGGCCCGCAGGGCCACACCCCGGCCGCACCAGCCATAACCGGCGATGACCACGACCTTGCCCGCGATCATCCGATTTGTGGCCCGGATCACACCGTCCAGAGTCGACTGTCCCGTTCCGTAGCGATTGTCGAACATGTGCTTGGTCATGGCCTCATTGACAGCCACGATGGGATACCGGAGCAATCCCTGTTGTTGCAGCGACTTCAGACGGATGACCCCGGTGGTGGTCTCCTCGGTACCACCGATGACCCCCGCAGCGGCCTCAGACCTGTCGGAGTGAAGGAGTCCCACGACGTCGGCGCCGTCGTCCATAGTGATTTGCGGGCCCGAGTCGATCACACTTTGGATGTGCCGGTAGTATGTGTCACGGTCTTCCCCTTTGATGGCGTACGTAGACACTCCGTACTCGGTGACCAGGGCCGCCGCCACGTCGTCCTGAGTGGACAGGGGGTTCGATGCGCAGAGGGCCAACTCGGCTCCGCCCGCAGCCAAGGTCCGCATCAGACCGGCCGTCTCGCTCGTCACGTGCAGACAGGCCCCAATACGCACACCCTGGAGCGGCTTCTCCCTCGCGAAGCGCTCACGGATGAGAGCCAATACCGGCATCTCCTTTTCAGCCCATTCGATACGGAGGACCCCGGCGGCTGCCAGACTCGTATCCTTCACGTCATGATCGACCACTGCCACTCCTTTGTGTCTTTATGAACCCGCCAGCAACACGGCGGCTACGCGGAGGCCCATATGAGCCGCCACTACGACCACGGGCACCAGTTCAGAACTCACCGCCACATGGCCTTGAGCCGTGACCATCTCAGCCTCGTAAGCCGTCACCCGGGCGTCATCACGCACCCCGGCCACCACCCCTGACATCAATATCATACCCTTGAGCGCCGACAAGCGATCCAACGCGGCGTTGGGAGAGTAGATACCGGTCATACTGGGGAAGCGCGGACCCACCGCTGGATCGTTCGGCCCGGTCAGCGGGGATCGCCACGTGAGGTCGGCGTGATCCGTGACCACGACAACACGACCGTCTGTTGCCTGCCCGACGCTTCCCCTGCACAGGTAACCGACTACCGGATCGTCACCGCGCAGCCCCGTCCGCAGCAGGTCGACCTCTGCCCGGCTCAAAGGACGGCCCAGATCTCGCACGCCGGTGTCTCGGAGAGATAGGATCGCATCAGCCGGGCCCGCCAAGCCTCGGGCTACGGTAGCGGCGATGCGGTCGCCTCCTAGATCGACACGAGGACCAGCGAGTACCCTCATTCCGGAGGTATGTAGATCATCGATTCTGCCACCGCCAGCAGTTCATCCTCACTCAGAAGATTGAAGATGGTGTTGGACACCCAGTACAGCACCCCGTCGGCCTTCCACCAGATGCGTTCGACTTTGTCCCGGCTACCGACGATGGTGTAGGTGATACCGTCGCGCGTGACTTCCCGGCCCTCACAAGCAGCCGGGGCATCAACCCACGTGGTCTCCATGATGCCCATGTACTGGTCGGTCCAGTGGCCATTCTCCTTGAGTCGGTAGACCATCTTGAAGGCCGGCCTGCTGCCGCCGCCCACTTCGATGTTGTAGGTCGCTCCGGAGGTCGGCACCCGCTCCGAGAACGAGTAACCCTCGGGCAGATAGAAGGGAGCCCGTACCGCGAAGGGAACCATCTGCGCGATCGTCTTCCAGCCACCCGCAGACGGCACGGTATCGGGACCGGGCGGCAGCGAGTACTCCGTGGGGAGGGCGAAATCATCCCCCAGAACAACCGTCACCCTCTCGACAGACGAATCCGTTCCCACGGACTCCGCACCGATGGCCTCCGCGACCTTCTTGCCTTCAGAAGCCATCCCCGAAGGGCATTCGACCAAGGTCTGTCCGACCGAGCGACCGGCGTTGTCGACGGTCACGATCGTCGCCCCCAGCGCTCCCAGCCACTCCCCGGCGGCGGCGGCCTCGCCCGCACGGCCGTTGGCGTTGAGCACGTCCACCTCGACACCCGATAGGTCCGGCGCCGTTTCCGCGACGGTCGCGGCAGAAGAGACCTCGGAGTCTGGGCCGGTGACACCATCGGATCCCGGGCCGGGAGCCGTGAGGAAATCGCTCACCGCCCGGGCAAGGTCCTCGTCGTCCACGAACACGTAGGACACCTCATCCAGTTCATCGGCGACCCCGACCAGGGCGATGCGGCGGATGTTCTCTCGATTCAGCCCGATGCCCCAGTAGGCTAACTCCAAGATGTCGTTCGCGCCCAAATCCGTAGCCACATTCGAGAACAGAGAACTCACCAGTCCGGGTAGCCGGAAGGGTAGGTCCCAGCCCATAGCCTGGTCTTTTATGGCGCTCAAGAAGATCTGTTGGCGCTCCATCCGCCCGAAATCGAGGTTGAGATCGCGGCGGAAACGCACGTAGTCCAGAGCATCGGAGCCGTGCAGGAGCTGGTAGCCCGGCGCCAGGTTGATCAGTTCGTATCTGGGGTTGTCGTTGTAGTAGCGTTTGTCCACATCGACGTAGACGCCGCCCAAAGAGTCGGTTATATCGCAGAAGGCGTTAAAATCAACCTCAAGGTAGTGGTCGACGTCCACCCCGGTGAGTTCCTGTATGGTCCGGATGGTGAGCTCTCCCCCGCCCGCTGCGTAGGCGTAGTTGATCTTGTTCATTCCGTGACCCGGTATCTTAACCCGCAGGTCACGTGGGAGCGACAACAGAGACAGATAGTCCTGATCGGGATCCACATGCACGAGGATAATGGTATCCGAGCGTCCCGGATCATCCTCTTCCTCTTCGCGGTGATCCGATCCCAGTAGGAGCAGATTCATCGCCGACGGAGACGGCGGCGCCTGTGTTTCCGAGGTGACGGTCTGCAAAGTGCTGGCCGGCTTCTCCGTGAGAGCTACTCTGATCTCCGGACTCACCCTGTCGTTGGCGCCCGAGACCTGTTGATGGAACCACGCATAGGCGACCCCGGCCGCGCACAGTAGTAGCACGACCAAGCCGGCGAGCGTCCAGAGAACGATGCGTTTCCACCGTCCGCCAGACCCTCCCTCGACTTCATAGAGGGTGTACGGCTTGTTGTTCAGTCTGACGCTCCGGTCGGTACGACGATCATCGACTGAGCCACCTTAAGCAGTTCATTCGAATGCAAGTAGTACGACAGGGTGTTCGACACCCAATACAGGACTCCGTCCTGTATCCACCAGACATGATCAGCGCCGCTGCTGGTTCCGACGACCGTGTAGGTTATGCCATTCTTCGTCACTTCCCGACCCTTGGCGGCCGCGGGTGCATCGATCCAACTCGTCTGCATGATCCCCATGTACTGATCGAGGGGCTCACCCTCCCTGGTCAACTGATAGACCATCTTGACGGCCGCTTCCACCTCATCGCCCACCACTATGTCATAAGAGCCAGGTTGTCTTCTGTCAGGGTTGCTATCGATGTAGGCGTAGCCTTCGGGAAGATAGCCGGGAGCCATGACCTGGAACGGTGCCGCCGCCGCAAACTGCTTCCACAACCTACTGTTCTCAATGGCGTCGGGATTCGTGGTGAATACCGACGTGTCGATGGCCGTGGTGGTCGTCGTGCTCGGGCCTCCTGAAGAGAGTGTCGGCTCATCGGTCTCGGCATCCTCGGCCGACGTAGGCGTGAGCAGCCGGTCGACCGCCTCCTCCACCGCTCCTTCCGGGGGTATAACGTAGGAGACCTCTTCGATCTCCTGAACGTCACCCACGATACTCACCTGCCGGATCCGGTCCCCACTCAGTTTCGCTGCTCCCCAGTAGGCCAACCTGATGATGTCATTCGTGCCCAGGGTGGTCACCAGATTGTCGAAGAGCGCGTTGACCAACCCGGGGAGGTCGAGGACCAGATTCCAGCCCATCGCCTGCTCCCGCAGGGCGTTCAAGAAACGCTGCTGCCTGTCCATACGCCCGAAATCGTAGTTGAGGTCGTGCCTGAAGCGCACGTAGTCCAGCGCATCCGCCCCGTTCAGCCTCTGATAGCCGGGGGAGATCTTGATGAGCTCGTAGTCGGAGTCGGCGTCATCGTTGTAGTAGCGCCGATCGACATCTATGTAGACTCCCCCGACGGCATCGGTCATATCGCTGAAGGCCTGAAAGTCGACTTCCACATACTCGGTGATATCGATCTTGGTCAGGGCCTCCACCGTCTCTATGGCTAACTCCTTGCCACCAAGAGCGTAGGCGGCATTGAGCTTCTGGAGACCATGACCGGGGACTTCCACCCGCAGATCCCGCGGTAACGAGAGAATCGAAAGGTAGTTCTCATCGGGATCGGCATGCACAAGCATGAGCGTATCCGAGCGGGTCTCTTCGCCCGAGCCGCCCGGGCGCTTGTCACAGCCAAGCAGCAGGATATCCATGCCGGTCGGCGATTCGATCGCATTCTCCGGAGCTGAGGTGAGCACCTCTTGCAGGCCGGAGTCCGTTGTATGGGTGTCACCCACTTCGCAACTCAGCCACAGGTAGGAGCCACCAACGATCGCCAACACCACCACGACCAACCCAACAGCCGCCCAGAGCGCGATCCGGCGAAGCCGGCGCTTCTTCAGTTTTTCGACCGTGTAGACGGTATACGGCTTGTCGTTCAGCAGTCTACTCCCCTCGGATGTAGATGAGGGATTATAGCGCGGACCCTACCGGGACCCGAGGGCCGAACCTCGGGCAAGGTCGACGACCGGTTAGAAGCAGGCTCCTGCTCCCGCCTGTCCGATCCTCTCCACATCCGCACCGAGATTCCGGAGCTTCTCTTCGAAACGCTCGTAACCGCGGTCGATATGGTAGACCTCCCGCAGTTCGGTGCTTCCCTCGGCCACCAAACCGGCTATCGCCAGGGCGGCTCCGGCGCGGAGATCGGGGCATTGCACGATGGCTCCCGTGAGCGACCGCCCTCCGGTCACCACAGCATGATTGCCATCGACCCGGATATCAGCGCCCAACCGGATCAACTCATCCACGAAACCGAAACGATTCTCGAACACGTTCTCGGTGACCATGGAAACGCCTTTGGCGAGCGATAGGAGCACCATCATCTGAGCCTGTAGATCCGTGGGGAAGCCCGGATAGGGCAGGGTGGCCACATCCACGGCTTTATAGGAGTCCGGGTCACCGCTCACCCGGATGCTGCGGGTGTTCTCGTGTACCTGCACACCGACCGACCTAAGCTTCGAAAGAAACAGGTCGAGCACATGCGGACTGATGCCTGCCGCTTCCACTTCGCCGCCCGTTACCGCCCCCGCGATCAGGAAGGTACCCGCCTCAATGCGATCTCCCAGCACGGTGTGTTCGGCCGGGCGCATCTCCGTCACACCTCTGACCCGCACCGTCGAGCTTCCCGCTCCGTCGATGTCAGCGCCCATGCTGATCAAGAACTTGCAGAGATCGACGATCTCCGGTTCTCGAGCCGCGTTCTCCAAGGTGGTGGTACCTTCCGCCATCACGGCTGCCATCAGCAGGTTCTCGGTAGCACCCACGCTCGGGTACTCGAGGAACATATCGACGGCCCGCAACTTGGTGGCAGTGACCTCCACGAAACCGTGATCGGAGCGCACCTCACCTCCCATGGCGGCGAGGCCACGCAGGTGGATGTCGATCTTGCGAGGTCCAAGGTTACAGCCACCAGGCATCGCCACGCGCGCCCGGCCGAAGCGCGCCACCAACGGCCCCATTATCTGGATCGAGGCCCGCATACGCTGCACCAACTCGTATGGAGCCACATGAGACTGCACTTCAGTGGTATCGACCGTCATGGTGCCGTCGACGAACTCCACCACAGCCCCGAGGTACTCCAGCACCTCCTGCATGGTCCGGACATCCTGGATATCGGGGACGTTGTGGAGCACGCTGGTGCCGGGTGCCAGAAGAGACGCAGCCATGAGCTTGAGCGCGGAGTTCTTCGCCCCCGAGACCGTCACCTGCCCCGAGAGACGACGACCACCGGACACAACAAGACGCGGTCCAGCGGTCCCCGCGGTGGGATCTACCATCACTTCTCGGGTACCTCGGCCACCTTCAGACGGTTGCGGGCCCTGCGAATGGCCAATTGCTCCCGGTAGGAATCTACGTCCTCGTCTGCGGGCACGGTGCCTGAGCGGACCCATTCCAGACGCTCGGTCGCCCGTTCGATGGACCTCCGCGCTCGTTCCACGTCTATGTGGGCGGCATCCTCGGCTGCGTCCGCCAGCACGATGACCTTGTTGAACTGGACTTTGGCGAACCCTTCGGCGACGGCGAACGTTAACCATTCTCCGTCGATCGTCAAAGCCCGCAGCCGCCCTATGTTCAGCTGGGCCACAAGAGGCGCATGCCTGGGCAGCACACCGACCTCACCGGTGACGGCCGGCAGCACGACCATGTCAACATCACCCTCGAACACCAAACCCGCTGGAGCCACCAGCTCCAGACGAAGATAGGGACTCTCCTCCTGGACCACAGCCTACCTCACTTGCCCTAGGCTTTGACGGCAGCAGCCTGCGCGGGAGTCTCCTCTGCGGCCTGCCCTCGTTCCGCCTGGCTCGCCCGCACCGTCGCCAGCACATCGTCGATGCTGCCCTGCATGCGGAAGGCCTGCTCCGGCAGGTCGTCGTGCTTGCCCTCGATTATCTCTTTGAAGCTGCGTACCGTCTCCTTCAGGGGGACGAACTTGCCCGGGATACCGGTGAACTGCTCCGCTACGAAGAACGGCTGCGAGAGGAACTGCTGTATCTTGCGGGCCCGGCGGACCGTGACCTTGTCTTCGTCGGAGAGTTCATCCATACCTAGGATGGCAATGATATCGCGAAGATCCTTGTAGCGCTGCAGGATCTCTTGCACCGTGGTGGCCACGTCGTAGTGCTCGTCGCCGACGACCTGACGGCTGAGGGCCCTGCTCGTCGAGTCGAGCGGATCCACCGCCGGGTAGATCCCCATCTCTGAGATGGCGCGACTAAGCACGGTAGTGGCATCGAGGTGGGCGAACGTGTTGGCGGGAGCCGGGTCGGTCAGGTCGTCGGCGGGCACGTAGATGGCCTGAACCGAGGTCACTGAACCACGCCGGGTCGACGTGATCCGCTCCTGCAGCTCGCCCATCTCCGACGTCAACGTGGGTTGATAGCCTACAGCCGACGGCATGCGGCCGAGCAGAGCCGAAACCTCAGAGCCTGCCTGGACGAAACGGAATATGTTGTCAATGAAGAGCAGCACGTCCTGACCCATTACGTCACGGAAGTACTCAGCCATGGTGAGTGCGGAGAGGCCGACACGCAACCGGGCACCCGGTGGTTCATTCATCTGACCGAACACCATAGCCGTCTTGTTGATCACCCCGGATTCGCTCATCTCCAGGTAGAGGTCGTTGCCTTCGCGGGTACGCTCGCCCACGCCGCTGAAGACCGAGATGCCACCATGATGCGTGGCGATGCTGTGGATGAGTTCCAGGATGACCACGGTCTTGCCCACGCCGGCACCACCGAACAGACCCACCTTGCCGCCCTTCACGTACGGAGCCAGTAGGTCGATCACCTTGATGCCGGTCTCCAGTATCTCCGTGGTAGGCTCAAGTTCTTCGAAGGCGGGGGAGGGACGATGGATAGGCCATCTCTCCAGATCAGCAGGAAGGGGATCACCCTCATCGATGGGATCGCCCAGCAGGTTGAAGAGCCTGCCAAGCGTAGCCTGCCCCACCGGCACGGAGATAGCCTGGCCGGTATCGGTCACGGTCATACCCCGGGCCAGGCCGTCGGTAGAATCCATGGCTACGGCCCGGACTTTGTTGTCTCCCAGGTGTTGCTGCACCTCAGCCACGAGACGGATCCGGCCGGAGGCCGTGTCCACGTCGACCTCAAGGGCGTTATAGATAGCCGGTAGCGTCTCGGTGAACTCCACATCGAGTACAGGCCCGATGATCTCCACGATCTTGCCTTTGTTCATTGCCTTCTCGTGTCCTCCTTCTCGGAGCCGGGGCCGACTATCCAGACAGAGCGTCTGCGCCGGCCACTACTTCCAGTATCTCCTGGGTGATGGACCACTGTCGGGCCCGGTTCATGGCGAGAGTGAGATCGTCGATCATCTCATCGGCCGCCTCAGAGGCGTTGCGCATGGCCGTCATGCGGGCCCCGTGCTCGCTGGCCATACCCTCAAGAATCGCCCGATATATGGTGATCTCCACATACGACGGGAGCAGGTCGGCCAGTATCGCCTCAGGGGAGGGCTCGAACAAGAAATCCATATGCTCGCGCGCGCCACCAGGCGTGTAGGCCTGTGCCACTTCCTCCTGGATGGGCAGGATCACCTGATCGGTGACGAACTGCTCCATGGGGCTTTTGAAACGGTTGAAGACCAGGTGCACCCGGTCGATGCTCCCGGCGGCGTACCGGCGGATGGTCCCATTGGTAAGGGCCTGGGCCTCCAGAAAGGCCGTGCGCTCGGTTACATCGAGATACGCCTTATCGAGCCTGTACTTCCGGAGGAACCGGACCGTACTCACGCCCTTGCGGCCCATGACCACGAGGTCGTATTCCACGCCCTGGGCCGTGTAGCTATCGACCAACTCCAGAGCCCGGCGGATGATGTTGGAATTGAAGGCCCCGCATAGACCGCGGTCGGCCGTAAGGGCTATCACCGTTACCTTCTTGATCTCCGTCCTGGGCTTCAGCAGCGGGTGAAGACTAAGATCGACCTGCAGGTAGTGGGCGAGCTGTCCGATGAATTCAAGCATGTGCAGAGCGTAAGGTCTGGTGGACTCTATGCGCATCTGGGAGCGCCGCAGGCGCGCTGCAGCCACCATCTGCATGGCCTTGGTGATCTTCCTCGTGTTTTGGACCGAGGCTATCCGGCGGCGTATGTCTCTTTGTGAAGCCATAGGACCCTAAAGGATGCCCTTGTCTGCTGACCACAGCTCTTTGAACGCCTCGATAGCGCTCCGGAGTCTCGCCTCTACCTGGGGATCGAGTTCCTTGGTCCTCGCTATCTCCTCCCCGATCTCGGGATTCTGCTGAGCCAGATGCTCGCGCAGACGGCCGTTGAAACGAGAGATATCCGCCACCGGGATGTCATCCGCATAGCCCTGAGTGGCAGCGAAGATGATCATCACCTGTTCCTCGACCGGCCAGGGTACGTACTGAGGCTGGTTCAGCGTCTCCACCAGCCGCTCGCCCCGAGCCAGAGTGTTCTGGGTCTCCTGGTCGAGCTCGGATCCGAATTTGGCGAACGCCTCTAATTCCCTGAACTGAGAGAGATCCAAGCGTAACGATCCGGCCACCTTCTTCATGGCCTTGATCTGAGCATTACCCCCCACCCGGGAGACCGAGATACCCACGTTGATGGCGGGCCGAATACCCGAATAGAAGAGATCGCTCTCCAAGAAGATCTGGCCATCGGTGATGGAGATCACGTTGGTGGGGATGTAGGCCGAGACGTCTCCCGCCTGGGTCTCGATGACGGGCAGGGCCGTGAGCGACCCTCCGCCCTCTTTGTCACTGAGCTTACAGGCCCGTTCCAGCAGACGGCTGTGCAGGTAGAAGATATCCCCGGGAAAGGCCTCGCGGCCCGGAGGCCGGCGGAGCAGGAGCGACATCTGTCGGTAGGAATCGGCGTGCTTGGTGAGGTCGTCGTAGATGCAGAGGGCATGACGGCCCGAATAGGTGAAGTACTCGCCCATGGCCGCGCCCGCGTAGGGGGCGATGTAGCGCATGGGCGCCGAGGTGGAAGCCGGCGCCATGATGACGATGGTGTAATCCATGGCCCCGTGTTCTTCCAGCTTCGCCACCAAACCGGCCACCGTGGAGGCCTTCTGACCGATGGCCACGTAGATGCAGATCACATCTTGGCCCCGCTGATTGATGATGGTGTCCACAGCAATGGCGGTCTTCCCTGTACCCCGGTCCCCGATGATGAGCTCGCGCTGTCCGCGCCCGATGGGGATCATGGCGTCGATGGCCTTTATACCGGTCTGCAGGGGCTCCTTCACCGGCTGCCTGCGGATGACGCCCGGGGCCTTGAACTCCACGGTGCGGAACTCGGTCGTCTCGATGGGACCTTTGCCGTCGAGAGGCACGCCCAACGGGTTGACCACCCTGCCGACGAGGGCTTCACCCACAGGCACCTGGATGACCCGGCCCGTGCGTTTCACCTGGTCGCCCTCTTTGATCAATGTGTCCTCACCCATCAGAACGGCGCCCACGCTGTCTTCTTCGAGGTTGAGCACCAAGCCCATAACGCCGTGAGGCAACTCGAGCATCTCAGAGGCTACCGCGTTCTCCAGCCCCTGGATACGGGCCACACCGTCGCCCACCTGCACGACGGTACCTACCTCCTGGATGTCGACGCCCGCTTCGTAGCTCTTGATGCGGGACTTAAGAACGCTGGTTATCTCCTCAGGACGCAGCTTCAACTGAACCCTCCAGGCTAGCGATTGGGGCGATCAAGGTTTCGCGGAGTCTTTCCAGACGGTATCGTACGCTGGCGTCTGCCACGCGATCGCCGATGCGGAGTCGCAGACCACCGAGGATCTCTTCGTCCACCGTCAGACTCAGTTGGACGGTCTTCTTCAACGAAGACTCGATCTTGGCCCTCAGCGCGTCCTGCACGGAAGCCGTCAGGGGTACCGCGGAGACCACTTCCACGTGGACGATACCCCGCGCCTTCTCGACGAGTCCGACAAAGGCACGGTGGATGCCAGATAACTCGCTCTCCCGGCTCTTATCGACCAGTAGTCGGAGCAGATTCCTGACCAGTTCGTCGCCGCCCTCTGTCAA
>JAAYCW010000126.1 GCA_012729575.1 Actinomycetota bacterium
AAGACCCGCTCGACGAGCCGCTTGGAGAAGTTCGAAGCCGAACGCCGGATGCTCACCGGGCACGGCCTCGACGAGTATGAGGTCGAGGTCTTCGTCACGCACTTCACCCAGATCGCCCACGGCGACTTATCCGGGGTCAGCGACGCCGTTCCCCGGTTGACAGGTCGTTCCGCCGAGTCCCTGGCGGATTACCTTCGGACCCACCCAGAGAGCTACAGCCATCTACTGCGATGAGAGCCGCCTAGCGCCTGAGTTGATAGGTGATGGTCACGTTGACGGAGATGTCCAGGTTCTGAGGGCTTATGGGCGGTGCAGCGATTGAGGCGGGGGCTGCTGTGGTGGTGGCTGTCGCGCCGTACCCCTCGTAGTAGTAGACGGGGGAGGAGTAGCCCTCGTTGAGTACCAGCACCTCACCCAAAGCTACTCCATTGGCGGCTGCGAATGCCTCGGCTTTGGCATGCGCCTGCTCCGTGGCCTTGGCCAGCGCTTGGGTCTGGGCTTGAGTATTGTCCGAGAGCTGCCATATGGGGCCGGAAAGGTTGTTGGCTCCGGATTCGGTAGCCGCTGCGAATACACTTCCGATGGCGCTGAAGTCGCTGAGCGTGACCTTCACCGAGTTCGACGCCTGGAAATTCGTGCCCGTCACCTCGCCGGATTTAGGATCGTACAGCGGGTGCCCGTAAACACTCACATTCGTGGTCTCGACCGCCGAATCAGGTATTCCCTCCGCTTTGAGGCGGGCAAGTATGTCCTGCATCTTCTTGGAATTGGCATCGAACGCCTCCGTGGCCGTAGGGGCGCTCTCTTGGACGCCGATGTTAATGACCGCCTGGTCGGGCAGGGCGATCATATGACCATTGCCGGAGACGGTCACGGTATGGAGAAGAGATCCCTGGACTTCCGGCGCGTTTAATGTCGTCACCGGGCCGCCGACTGTGGTTGTGGTGGATTCCTGCGCTTGAGCCGACTCGCTCCCCGTGCTCGTCGGGCCTCCTGGTGTTGTGAGTGAGTCCGAATCCGAGGTACAGGCGGTAGCGCCGAAGACCAGCAGCGCGAGAGCCAACGCGGAGCCGCCCGCCAGCGTCAGTTTTCTCCCCATCTTGGCGAATGACACGGTAAGCCCCCTTTCCTGCAGACATGCCCGGCCGTCCTCTCCAAAGGTCGGGTGGTCTGCAATTGCTTCCTGCAGTCCTGAGACCCTGTCGTCATGAGCCTTAACAAATATAGACCGTCCGGATTCGGCGATTGTTCCCAGTGGGTTCGGGGAGGGACTCGTTAATGAGTGGGTGGGGGAGGTGTCCATCGGCGCACACGCGGGGTTTGCGGCCGGACGTGGTGCGGTAGTCCCAAAGTGGATTAGGTCAATCGGATGTGCGGGCGCCCAAGATCAGGAGGAGCGAGCGATGGCTGAGACGAGGCAGGAGTGTCTGAAGCGCTGGGAAGACGGCCTGAGCTGTTTGAGCGAAGATATCGGACGTCTGGAGAGTCTTCCCGATAACGGACGCAGGCCGGCCGATCTGGCCGAGCGCCTCCGCGACCTCAAGGTGCGGAAGGAAGAGCTTGAGGCGAAGATCGCCGAGGCGCGCGATGCCGACGACGCCGTCTGGGAAGGCGTGCAGTCGGTCATCGACGGCCTTTGGGACGGTTTGAGCGGGAAGCTGGACGCTCTGCTGGGGAGGGGCGACTGACCGCCCGTTGTCTAGAGCAGTCTCGTGGCTCCGCTGTAGGCTTCTTCCACCCGTATCACGGCCGCGGCGTGACCGGGATGGTCGGGACCGTTCCATGACTTCATGCTCTCAAATAGGGGCCCGTCTGTTTGGTATTCGATGGCACCCTTGAGCTGATACGACTCCTTGTCTGATGTGATGAACAACAGGGAGCCTACACTGCCCGCAAGGATATTCTTCTTAGTCTTGTCGAAGTAGTTGTCGGCCACGATCACCATTTCGTCGTCGACGATCCGTACATAGGTGACATAGATGGCGTTGGGGACGCCCTCAGTGTCGACAGTCGCCAGGATCGCCGGATCGCTGCGCTTCTTCCACGCATCGAGCACTGGGGAGGGAAGTTTGGCCATTGCGTCTGCACCTTTCTCGGTCTGTCTCACCGTTACAATGTCTCACACAGCCGCAAAGTGTGCACCGGCGGCTTGTTGATTCGGAAGAAAAGGAGGTGGCTCATCTCTTTGATTGACATCTGGTCGAGGACCATCCGTTGACCGACGCGCGGAACCATTACAGACGCACTCTTAAGGCCTGCAATCTGGCCGGCTTCATCCAGAGTGCCACTATGAACCTGTCCCCGTTCCTCTTCGTGCCGCTCATGCTGCTGTACGGGCTGAGTTACACCCAGGTGGGCCTCTTGGTGCTATTGAACTTCGCGGCCCAGTTCGCGGCTGATCTCCACTCAAGCGCTGGAAAAACAACCGACATTTCGGGTACCTTGTAGTGTGGTGTAAGAGGTAGGAGAGGCGGGAAAGAGTCCGACCGGCAGTTGCCGCGGCGACAAGAGATCGGAGACACCATGGGTAGAGTCGAAGGCAAGGTAGCGATCGTGACCGGTGGTTCCACTCGTCTGGGCCAGGCCATTGCGGCCCTCTTCGCCCGAGAGGGCGCCCGGGTGGCAGTGATCGACAGCAAGGATGGTGTGACGGCGCCCGACCTGACATCGGCGATCGACGATGGCGGGATAGTCCGCAAGTACCGCATGGAAGCCCTGTCCGAAGAGGAGGTAAAGAGGGTCTGCGCTGAGGTCTTCAAAGAGTTCGGCCGGGTCGACATCCTGATCAACAACGCCACTGTGACCGATCCACCCCTGCTCGACCACGAGATCAGCTCCGACGAATGGAGGCGGCTGCTCGACGTCGACGCCTCGGGCATATCTCTTTGCACGAAGCACGCGATCCCTTTTCTGAAGGAATCCGGCGCGGGCAGCATCATCAACCTCTCATCCGGCTACGGCATGGTGCGAGGAAGGAAGGTGCCGCCTCCCAGTCCGTACCACGCCGCCAAGGCGCGCATCCGCTATGTCAGCAGAGCCGACGCCGCGCGTCTGGCTCCCGACAAGATCCGGGTCAACTCCCTGCACCCCGGCTTGCTTTGGACCCGGATGCTCGAGGAATCGGAAGAGAGCGCAGGCGGAGCCTCGGGAAGGCCGCCCAAGAAGCGTCCCAGCGAACTCCCCCTGGGGCAGGACGGAGAACCGATCGACATAGCTTACGCGGCACTCTATCTGGCATCCGACGAAGCCCGGTTTGTGAGTGGTGCCGAACTGATCGTCGATGGAGGCTACTCCGCCTGGAGATCCACACTGGCCGAGCCTGGGTCCAAGCCGGCACGAACCT
>JAAYCW010000127.1 GCA_012729575.1 Actinomycetota bacterium
GCCGGGTAGTGGGCCTTGAGCCAAGCTGTGGCGTAGCTGATGACCGCGAAGCACACCGAGTGGCTCTTGTTGAACCCGTAGGCGGCGAACCCCTCCAGCTGACGGAAGACCTCCCGGGCCGCCTCCAGCGGTACTCCTCGGGCGAGGGCGTGGGCGACGAAGGTCTCGCCGATCTTGGCCATCTCCGCGCGGCTGCGGTCCCGGGTCATGGCTCGGCGGAGCGAATCGGCATCGGCCGGATCGAACCCGGCCACGGCCTGCGCTATGCGGAGCACCTGCTCCTGGTAAACGATGACCCCGTAGGTATCGGCCACCGCCTCGGCCATGGCGGGGTGGGGGAGGGTGACCGGCTCCAGACCCCAGCGGCGGTCTATGAAGGGGCCGATCATCTCGGCTTCCAGCGGCCCGGGACGGTAGAGGGCGATGGCCGCGATAACGTCGTCGAAGTCCCGCTCCTGGAGGCGGCCGGCGAGGTTGCGCTGGCCGGCGGATTCCAACTGGAACAGGCCGATGGAGCCACCGTTGCTGATGATCTCGTAGGCGGCGGGATCGTCGGGCGGCAGGTCGTAGGGGCGGATGCGGCGTCCGGTGCGCTGCCGGATGATGTGCACGCACTCCGAGACGGCCGAATGGGTGCGGAGACCAAGGATGTCCATCTTGACCAGGCCCAGGGCGGCAACGTCATCTTTGTTGAATTGGATCACCACCACCCCTTTCGCCGCCCACTGGAGCGGGGCGTAGTAGGTGATGGGCCTGTCGGCGATGACGAACCCCCCCAAGTGTGTGCCCAGGTGTAGGGGGAAGGAGTCGAGACGCTCGACCAGGTCGAGGAAGCGGGCGTAGCGGCCTTCGGAGGTTGCGGGACGACCGGGCGTGACGCCTCCCTTGCCGTCGGCCTTCGGCGGCAAGGCCGGTGAGGAGTGGGCGCCATCCTGCAGCGGCGAGTCGCGCAGTTCCGGCCAAGCGCCGGCCAGGTACTCCCGTATTCGCGCCGCGTCCCCGTGGTGGGGCACATTCTTGGCCAAGGCGTTGATCTCGGTAGGGGCGAATCCCAGGGCTTCGGCCACGATGCGTACCGCCGAGCGGGGGCTCATGGTGTTGACATTGGCCACCACAGCCACGTTCTCGTTTCCGAAAGTCTTATAGATGTGGTCTATCACCTCGTCCCGGCGCGACGAACAGAAGTCCACGTCGATGTCGGGCATCTCCCGGCGGTTGAGGTTGAGGAACCGCTCGAACAGCAGGTTGTGCCGGATAGGCTCGCTGGCCGTGATGTCGAGTGCGTGACACACGACGGAGTTGCCGGCGCTCCCCCGCCCGCTGCACGCGATGCCGCTGGCCCGGGCCCACCTCACGATATCGTGTACCACCAGGAAATAATGGGCGAACCCCATTTCTTGGATCATACGGAGCTCCTTCTCGAGAAGCTCCACTGCTCGAGGTGGCACCGGCTTGTACTTCCGGGCGATCCCTCGGAAACAGCGCTTGGTCAAGAGCGAATAGGCCGTTTCATCGGTCGGCACGTCGACACGCGGGAAGTGAAAAGTGCTCAGGTCGAGATCGACGTCGCACCTTTGCGCGATCTGCCACGTGGCTGCGAGAGGTGACGACCGGGCTGTGGCGGGAGCTGCATCGTGGAGACTTTGCCCATGAGTACTACTCCTCATAAATGAAATATTTCTTGCATCCTCCTGCATATGCATTTCCTCGGAGGCGGCATCCATGACAGCAGGTCTCGGCCCAGCCTCAATCAGCCCTAACAGAGGCGCCGTCAAACTCGCTAGTTTAGCCTTAGATTGAAGGCAACGAACCCCGGGAACAGGGTCAGGATGGGCGGACAATGGTTCATCACGCCCGGCGGCGCGGCAGACTAGATGAAGAGCGCGATCATTTTCCCCTGCATAATGTGCATTGGTAGTGATGACTGTGGGGAGATCGCACGCTATGGCCAGATGAGCGAGACGTTCGCAGTAGGTGAGGCAGGATAGTCGCCAAGGTCGGCCATCGCGATGAAAACCGATGTCGTAGTCGGCCGGATTGAGTCTTTGAGGAGTACCGCGGGGGAGGTCGGGGCGGGCCTGACAAGGGACCGGTGAGGTAACGGACATCGTATCTTGGGGAAACAGGGGAGGCAAACGATACTCCCAAGTTGCAAGATATGTTGCGGCAGAGTGTGAATGCAATAGAGGAGGGGAGGCAGTGAGCGGGGGGGCTTGACCGGCGGTCTCGTGGCGAAGCCGGTTGCCTTCCATGGGGATCTTGCGGCAGATAGTCACACCGTGTTGCCCCGGGTGGGCTTCTTGGTGGGGCTCGTAGCCGAAATACTGAAGTTCGAGGTAGAGATGGTCCGGCCCGAAGATGTCGCGGAGTTGGAGGAGGGCATTGCGGGCGTCGTGGTCGCGGCCGGCGTCCACCAAGGAACCGATTTCGCCGTGGCGACAGGCGGTGAGACA
>JAAYCW010000128.1 GCA_012729575.1 Actinomycetota bacterium
GGACGTAACTCCGGCTGTGATTCAGAGCCGGGCTCACCTATGTGCGGGGGAGGCGAATCCACCGGCGCATCTGCTCGGATTCCCGGCCCGAATCTTCGTTCGACCCGGCCCAGCGGTGCGCACCGACGCACGCATCACGTGCATGTGCCGTCCGGTGGACCACGAGCACGTTCCTTTGAGAGAGGCGGCATCAAGTTCGCGATTCTTGGTCTGCTGAAGGAGAAGCCGCGCCACGGTTACGACATCATCCGGGAGATGGAAGAACGCTCCGGCGGCTTTTACAGCCCCAGCCCGGGCGCCGTC
Organism: Actinomycetota bacterium; assembly: GCA_012729575.1. GTDB lineage: Bacteria > Actinomycetota > Thermoleophilia > RBG-16-64-13 > RBG-16-64-13 > RBG-16-64-13. Next base: position 304 of record JAAYCW010000128.1, read on the forward strand.
TATCCTACGCTTCAGGCCTTGGAGGATCAGGATCTTGTGACCTCGGCCACAGAAGAGGGCAAGAAGGTCTATTCGTTGAGCGAGACCGGCGTGGATTTCCTCGAAGAGCACAAGGAACGGGCCAGACACCACCACAGTCGATGGGAAGCGCAGTGGGGGGCGGGTCCTCGCACGGAAAGCGCAGCCGCGGTCAGTGGCATCCGGGATGCCATCGGGGATGTGAGGCGTGCGGTCCGCAGGTGCGCCGGCGACTCGGAGAAGTTGAAGGAGATCGCGGAACTGCTGGGAGAGACTGCGTACAAGATCCGTGATATCGCCAAGCGGTAGTAGCGCCAAACGGTAGTAGCCCCAAGAGGTAGCAGCCCCGCGGAACTCCGGTTGACTCTAGCGGCTCTCACCTATGGGTCGGGCGGGGACACCTCCGACCCTGGCGCCGGGGGGCACGTCGGTGTTGACAAGACTGCACGCTGAGACCGTCGCCCCGTCCCCGATGGTCACGCCGGGGAGCACGGTCACGTTTGCTCCGATCATGACTCCCCTGCCCACGCTCACCGGGCCCGTCCGCAGTTCTCCGACGAGGAACTCGTGGGCCAAGATGACCGAGTTGTATCCGACGATGGAGTTGTCTCCCAGGCTGATAAGTTGAGGGAAGAAGACGTCCATAGTCGCACCTAAGCCGACGGCGGTTGTCTTGCCGACCCCTATGCCGATGGTCCGATAGAGGGCGTTCTTCCAGGTTAGAAAGGGAAGATACCGGCAGGCGTACACGACGATGAAGTTTCGGGCTGCCCGCCACAAAGGCACCCGTTGCCGCCAGGCCCAAAGAGAGTTGACCCCCGGCGGCGCGGGGTAGACGGATAGGCGGGCCGTCCTGTCTCGTGGTCCCGGCCTCGGGACTGCGGTGTTCCCTCCGTGCGTTTCGTTCATACTGACCGCTATAGTAGCAATGACAGGGGGGAGTGATTGTCCAGGGCGGATAGACGTGAACGATACCCACTCATACTTCACACCTGGTGTGATCCGGTGGAGACCCTGGGTCAGATTCGCCCGCTGGGCGGTCGAGACCCGGGGCATTCTGTGGTTGCTCGTGGCGGTCAATCTGGGCAGCGCCATTCCCGGCTACCTTTTCTGGTATGGGGACTCCCTTTTGAAGGCGCCTTGGTATCTGTGGGTGTTTGTTCCGGACAGCCCGTTGTCGGTTACTCTGATGGGCATCGCCCTGGTGGCCTTCCACTACGGCCGACGCTGGGAGATCTTGGGTTTGGTGGCCGCAGGCGCCTGCATCAAGTACGGTCTGTGGACCGATTTCGTGTGGTTCACCAATTATCTCTCGGGCGGTGAGTATCACTTCACCGCGATACTGATGAGCCTCACCCACTTCGGGATGGTGATAGAGGGTCTCATCCTTGCGGTGTATCTGCGCTTCCGCCCATGGCCGGTAGGGGTGGCGTCGTTGTTTTTGATAGCCAATGATGTGGTGGACTACGTGTTCGGTTACCATCCCCCGGTTCCCAACCCCGCAGATTTGAACCTGATCGCCGGCTTCTCCGTTGCTGAGACCGGAGTCATCGTGCTTGCCTGCGTGGTGTCGGCGTTGGTCCTGGCCAAGCGGACACCAAAGGTCGGGATGGTGAGAGGCGGCTGATGGTCGACTACCGGCACTGGCGCCGCATCGTCAAGTTGGATCCAGCCTCTCCGGTCGATGATGTCCGGCTGGCGGAGGTCCTTAGCTGGGATCTCGATGCTGTGGTGGTCGGGGGGAGCGGGGGTTACGGAGCTGCTGAGGTCCTGGCGCTTCTGGCCAGATTGCGCCGCCATGAGCGCTCTCAGGTACCTGTTGCTCTCGAAGTGTCGGATGCCGCCGTCATCTGTCCGGGGTTCGACCTGTATCTCATCCCCATGGTCCTCAACAGCTCCGATGTCGCTTGGGTCGTCGGCCACCACCAGGCCGCGATCAAGCGCTACGCCCGCGTCTTGGATTGGGGACGGGTGGTGGTGGAGGGATACTGCATCTTGAACCCGGATGCCTCTGCCGCACGTCTCTCTCGGGCCAGAGCGGGCCTGGGGGTCGATGACGTACTGGCCTTTGCCTTGTTGGCCGAGCACCTACTTGAGCTACCCATCTTCTATATCGAATACAGCGGTGTTTACGGGTCGGTAGATCTGGTCGCGGCTGTGCGCGAAGTGCTTGTGAACACCCGCTTGTGGTATGGAGGGGGCATCCGCACCGGCGATCAGGCGCGGGAGATGGGAGCGGTGGCTGATGCCATACTGATCGGGAACGCGGTCGTCGAGGGTTGCGCACCGTTGGGGCCGGGATAATTGTCTGGCGAAATCGGGTATTCTCCGCTCTGGACCAAGTCATAAGACCGGACTCGACGCCTAAGAGGTGGGAGCAATGGCGCCTGACGATCAAGGGAATAACGCAAGGAGCGACGCCACCGCCGCCAACCGATCGGATGGCCCGAAGCTCGGCGGCTTGAAGGCGGACGGTGAGAGGGCAGACGCCGTTCGGTCGAGCAGTAGCAGGTCCTCTTCCAGATCGGGGAGTAGCAGGCCGTCCACCAGGTCGAGTGGCGACAAGGTGAGCGGTACAGGCCGCTCGGCGGGTGGACCGCAGCGCAACGATGACCCCGGTCGGCCCCCCGGACGCCAAGTCTGGCAGTTCGTGGCCTAC
>JAAYCW010000129.1 GCA_012729575.1 Actinomycetota bacterium
CCACACCAGGTCCGGACCCTCAGCCTCTACGTATGCTTCATACATTGTACCCTCAGCTACACGCACCTGATGCACCGGTAGAGTATCCAGGAACTCGTTCCCCAGTATCAGCACAGGCCGGATTCCGGCGCAGGCTTCCTCTAGATCAGAACCCCAGGCCACCTGCCACCCCGAGGACATCCGTCCGGCCAGAGCGTCCTTCTGGATCTGTTTCAGTCGGGCGCCCACCTCCACGATGCGGTAGGCAACCCGCTCTCTCCACTCGGGCCGCTCACTCTGCCAGAAGTTGAGGATCCCCTGCGCCAGCTGTCCTTCCCCACCGCCCAGCTCGATGACGCCCAACCTACCGCCCGCTACGTCTGAGGACACCGACCCCGGTAACGCCTCGCCTGGGGCCGTCATGGTGAGAGCCGACGCACGGGCGGTAGACGCAGAGAGGTCCGTTGCGTTCCATGCTTCCCGCTCGGCAATAGCGGCATCGACCAACTCGGTGACCAACCGAGCCACAGTCCTGTTGAAGAACGGCGAAAGCGCCGGCGCGGTGGAGAAGTCTCCTCCACGACCCAGTAGACGATCTATCCGGCTGTAGTAGCCGAAGACGGGATGGGTTAACGCCAGCTCCATGAAGCGGGAGAAGGTCACCCGCCCGCCCTCAGCCTCAATCAATCCTACGATGCCGCTGCTCACACGCCGCTCTGCTCTCCCTGAACCTGTTTAGCTGAACTTGTGCCGCGGTACCTCCACCGGCGCTTCGTCCTTGATCTTCTGAACGATATCCCAAGCGGTGTTGAGACCGTCTTCGTAGCCCTCGAGCAGCAGGACCACGGCCCCTTCGCTACCGGCGATCCCTCCGCTGGCGACGTGCCTCGCCCTGACACCCGCCAGGATCCCCAGAGCCTGGATCTCGGTCACCACCAGCGCGGAGGTCACCGGGTACAGCCATACAGTGAGCCCCATGCTCTTCGTGAGCGTGAGCTGTCCCCAACCGTTGGATGCTTCCGGGACCGAGGCGACAGACTTCTCCAGGCCCACCGGCATGATCAGCGGTATCCCGCGTACAGACAGGAAGCTCAGAATGCCCCCAATGGTGCCCCCCTGGTTGTTCGCGGCAAGAACGCCGGCGTTGCCTTGCGGATCGACCGCGTTCCCGCCCTTGATGACCACATCGCCCTTCTCAAAGGTATCGAAGAAAGGCAAGGCGTCCATCTGGACCCTCTCGCCCTTGACGAAGAAGGCCGGGGGTATCCGGTCTTCGACGACGCTCGAACTGAGCATCCCGTCCGCGACCATGCCCACACAGTACCGGTACGTGTCGACCTTGTCCCCGGTGAGCTCCTCAAGGACATAAGCGCTGGTCGAACTGGTGGAGACCGACAGCCTTCCATTGGCATAGGCATTCTTGACCTCGGGGAGAGCGGCTACCGCCATGCCAAGCAATCGTTTGGAAGCCGCCGGGTTGAGCACTACCATGGCCTGCTGCAGTACACGAGATGTATCGCTCACATCGACCTGGATTGGATAGAACATGCTCCACCGCCTTCTGACCTAGTTTGATCTGCTTCCGCCGATCGGGCGAGTCGTCCCTCCCCGCCCACGCAGTCTCGCCCGATGCCGAGTCCCGGTCGGCCCCACATCCCACAGCGGGTGTGGACTTCTAACAATGTAGGATACCGCGCGGCGGGCCTCGAATGAACGAGCTGCGCCCCAGTCCGCCTGGCCCCCTCGGGCATGAAACCTTGACGGCTTGCGGAACCCAGTGATGCCGGCGGCAACAGACTTGACAGGCGTACCACTTCGCGGAGAATCAATTCTAGCGGGAACCATCGTAAAAAGGAGGTACTGATGGGCAAGTTCCTGTGCGTCCATCCCGTAGGGGGCAGCATGGACCCGGACGCCGCGACCCCCCTCGCAAAGGCCATCAAGGCGAACTCAACTACGGACGCTTACTGGATCCGGAGTTGGTATGCGCCGGAGGAAGGCAAGTTCTACTGCGAATGGGACGCGAAAGATGCGGACTCTGTCCGCGGCGTCGTCGAGAAAGCCACTTCACAATCTGGAATCCAGTTCCCCCTTGAAGGGGTCTACGCGCTGCCCCTTATGGTCTTTGGGGAGGATTACCGCAGCTGAACCCGGTTTCCGACACCCCTGAAGACACCACGGGGCCCC
>JAAYCW010000018.1 GCA_012729575.1 Actinomycetota bacterium
CGTAGCACTCCATGGCGAAGGCGATGGTCGAGCCCACCGACATGGTGTCGATGCCGTAACGGTTGCAGATCTCGTTGGCTCTTATGATGGCTTCCTGGGTGGTGTTGCCGCAGGTGGCCCCCAGAGCGGCCAGCGTCTCGTACTCGGGCCGGTGGCTCTCGTCTTGGCTCGCGTACGGTCCGTCGGGGATCTTCACCAGGGCGCCGCAGCGGACCGGGCAGGTGTGACAGCCGTAGGCCTTGAGCTTGTAGGTGTCCATCTTCCCGGCGTCAAGATCTCCTGCGGCCGGCAGGGAATCGGTACCGGTCGTGGACCAGTTGAACGTCGGACAGTCACCGATGGAGACGAGAAAAGCGGTGCTACCACCGGTACCGGCGGCGCTGAGGCCGGTCAAAAAGCCGCTGGCCTTGATCATCTCCAGGTAGTCTTTCTGCACCGCTTTCAGCCCCTCCTTGTCGGCCACGGAGACGCGGGCGCCCTTGGCCGCCCGCACGGCCACCGCCTTGAGCCTCTTGGACCCCATGACCGCGCCCACTCCCGAGCGGGCGGCGATGCGGCCCTTCTCGTGCACGATACCGGCAAGAAGTGACTGCCGCTCGCCGGCGGGACCGACACAGGCCACCTTCCAACCCGGCCCGCCCAGTTCGGCCTGCAGCGCGTCGTCGGTGTCGTAGGTGTCCTTGCCCCAGAGATGTGCGGCATCCGTGAGCCGCGCTTTGCCCGCGTCGATCACCAGGCACACCGGGTGATCGGACACCCCTCGGAAGAAGACGCCGTCGTATCCGGCGTTCTTCAACTCGGGGCCCCAGGTGCCGCCACAGTTGGAATCGGCCCAGCCTCCGGTGAGCGGCGACTTGGTGGTGACCATGAAGCGGCCGCCCCCATAGACCCCGGTGGCGGTGAGCGGTCCGGTCACGAAGCCTAGGACGTTGTCCGGACCGAGAGGGCTTGCACCCGGCTCCATCCGGTCCACCAGGATCTTCGCGCCGAGACCGGTGCCTCCGATACAGTTCCGGTAGAAGCCCTCCTCGGGCGACTCTTCACTTATCGCGCCGCTGGTCAGATCGACGAAGAGGAGTCTTCCTGCATAGCCGTGGATCATTTTGGATCCTCCCATCTTGTGCCAAATCCTCCTAACTGCCTTCCTGGCCGTCGTACGGCTGGCGTTCACGCGCGGTCAGTCGGGTTCTCCGGGTCGGTCGACATTTGCCTTGCACGGCAGACCGAATCATCAACCATCGGATTGCAGATGGGAGTGCGAACTCGAAAGCAGCCCCTTTGCAGCATTCCTAGCTTGAAATATACGCGAAGTACACGCACCTCGTGCTCAGTCTACGAATTCCGACATCGCGGCTTGCCTATTGGGAGGCACTACACGGTAAGCTGGACCTTGAGCCGCTTGCCCACCGCACTCGCGGCTCGTTCAAGCGTCTGAAGCGTGACCGAGGGATTCGTCGGGTCAAGCAAACGCTCCACAGTCGAACGGCTCGTGTTCATCCGGCGCGCGAGTTCTGACTGGGAGATACGCGCCCTTTCCATCTCTTGGGCGATCTGAAAGGCGATCACGCGCTTGGTCGCAGCGGCCCCAGCGTCATCGAGGATGCCCTCGTCACGCAGGAACTCGTCAAAGTCACTACCGATAAGCTTGTTGGTCATCCTTGTCACCTCTCCGTGAGATCGGTCAGCCGCTGCTTGGCCGTCTTCAGATCCGCCGCCGGCGTCTTCTGCGACTTCTTCACAATACCGTGCAAGAGCACCATCTTGTCGCCCGTCACGGTGAACAGCGTCCGGGCAATCCCATCGTTGACATGCGAACGAACCTCCCATAAGTCCGGCTCGAGTTTGCGGATGAGCGACATTCCGGGCGGCCACCCGTACCGCGCCGTCTTGATGTCAAACCCCACCGGCCGCCGGTCATCACGTGACAACCCGAGCAACCATTCGCGAACGGGCTCGTTGCCGGCCGCAGTCGCGCAGAACACTGCCGAGAGGATGGGCTTGCGGTCGCCGGGTTCACTCATGCACGCATTGTACCATCATTGGTACATCTTGATCGTGACGTGTACGAATACTCCGACTCACGCTGCGTCTCGGTAATGCTCGGTAGATGCGTTTGTCCGGAGAAGCACCTTCCTTGCTACTCGGGCCTAATCCGGCCGGTCAACGCTCCGGACCACGTACCAGAAACTAAGAAGGACCAGGTAGTGGATGCCTGCCAGCGACACAAGGTGCGCACCCTGGAGGCATTCGGCTCCACCCTCCGGCCGGCCGAATATAGGGCCGAGTCCAGTGATATCGACCTGCTCGTCCATTTTGTGCCCATGGATCCCTACGCTCGGGTCACCTCCTACTTCGCGCTCCGCGACGAACTCGAGCAGATCCTCGCAGCGCAAGTGGACCAGGTGGTGAAGGGTGCGGTAAAAGACGCGGTGATTGCTCGCAAGATCGAGCGGACCAAGCAGAGACTCTATGCCGCGTGACGTCCAAACCTCTCTCAAGGACATTCGGGATTCATGCGCGGCAATCGATCAGGTCGTCGAATGAGACGATGTCCGCGTCTACCCGACCAATGGAATCCTTCGGTCGGCCGCCCCAGCGTGAATTCCTCATAATCGGTGAAGCGGCTGATGAGCTCCTTGACCTGGCTCCCGAACTGGCGAGGCGTCCCACCGACAGTCGGCTGACACTAGAAACAGCATCTCTCGATTGCCTAGGTTGACTCCTTCCCCGAAAGGGGTATATTTTTTATACCGTAATGACATACGGAGGCGATTGGTGGAGTTCGAGTTTGACGAGACGAAATCCGCGGCGAATGCGACCAAACATGGCATCGACTTCGTGGCTGCCCAAGCGCTCTGGCTCGACGAGCATCTGATCAAGATCCCCGCCAAGACGGTAGACGAACCACGATAGACCGTCAGCGGTGTTATTGAAGGCAGACACTACTCGGCGGTCATCACGCATCGTGAGGATCGCGTCCGGATCATCTCGGTCCGGCGGTCTCGGGCAACGGAGGTGGTGCTCTATGAAGGCGAGTGAATTTGACAAGAGGTTCGATGATGGTGCTAAAGACGTCGTCGATGACCTCGATCTGTCTCAGGCAAGGCGGCCTAACGAGCCGTCGCGTCGCGTGAACGTCGACTTTCCCCCGTGGATGGTCGACTCCCTGGATCAGGAGGCGAAACGACTCGGGGTTACGCGGCAATCTGTGATCAAAGTGTGGATCGCAGAGAGGCTGGAGCGCAAAGCCTCCTGAGGTGCTTTGCCTCGGAAGATCCCATCTTTGCTACTGGGGCGTAACCAAGGCCGCCACCCGGCAGGCCGCCTCTTCCGAGAGCGCGGGCAGGCAGTGGGAGTAGGTGTCTAAGGTGATGCCGATGTTGGCGTGTCCCAATCGCTCCGAGACGATCTTGGGATGAATCCCGGCCGCAAGGGCCAACGTGGCGTGGGTGTGCCTGAGATCATGCAGACGGATGACGGGAAGCCCGGCCTGCTTGGCCGCCCGCTGGAAAAGAAGCCTGGCCCGGTCGGGGTGCAGGGGAGCTCCTGTCTGGGTGGTAAAAAGAACATCACCGGGTTCTAAAGACCGTCCTTGGCGCCTGCACTCTTCTTGTGCGCGTTCCTTAAGACGGCTAAGAACCGCACAGGTGCCTCCGTCTAGAGCCACCAGGCGCCTGCCCTTCTGAGTCTTGGGGGTGGATACCACCGTCTGGTAACTCAGCTGCACCCGGGTCTGGCGGATGGCGATGGTACCGGCTAAGAGGTCCACGTCTTGCCACCTGAGGCCCAAGGCCCCCCCGGCGCAGGCCGGTGGTAAGCAGAAGCACCCACAAGGGATACAGGCGGCTTTGGCGCTCGCCCTCGAGAAACCTCTGCAGCTCAGGTCGGCTCCAGGTCTTAACCCGAGCCCCCGTACATCCGGCGGCCCGGGGCGGGTCGGCCCCGTCGGCCGGGTTGCGAGGGGCAAGGGGTTGTGTTTGTCAATGTGTGCAAAAGCAGATCACGGAATGGCCCGGTCACAAGCTCGACCCAGCCTGCTTAGCTCTCTCAGCCAGAGCAACGATCAGGGTTTCGCGCTGCGACTGTAGCGGCGACTCGGTATCCGGCGCCGGTGCGATGCCCGCACTCTCGGCTATCCGTCCGGCCAGC
>JAAYCW010000130.1 GCA_012729575.1 Actinomycetota bacterium
CCCACAGTAGTCGCTCCCGCTGCGGAAGAACCGGCAGAACCGTCGGAAGCAGCGGAAACGGAAGAAGCAGAAGAAGTCTAGCCGAAGGAGAGAAGATGGCTCGCGGTATCGCACATGTGACCTTGGTGGGCAACTTGACCCGCGACCCCGAGCTCCGGCAGACCCCAAGCGGTACATCGGTGTGCCAATTGGGAGTGGCGGTCAACTCCTCATATAAGGACTCCAACGGCCAGTGGGTCGAGAAGCCGAACTTCTTTGACGTGGTGGTGTGGGGAGCCCAGGGCGAGAACTGTGCCCGCTATCTAAGCAAGGGCCGTCAAGTGGCCGTTGACGGACGGCTCGACCAGCGCAGCTGGGAGGCTCAGGACGGCAGTAGGCGCAGTAAGGTGGAGATCATCGCCGACACGGTGATGTTCATCGGCGGCCAGAACGACACCCGCGAGCCTGTGGCGCGCGGAGGGTCTCAGCCTGTATCCGATGCGGCTGCGCAGGACGATTTTCGTGATATCGATTTTGGGGGCGACGACATACCCTTCTAGTCCGCCCCAAGGAGGTAAGAGAAGTGGCAGGTCCCAAGAAGCAGCAGAGGCGCACTCGGCCCGTGACGGGTTCACGGCGGCGTAAGTACTGCTTTTTCTGCAAAGAAGGCGTCGATCAGGTCGACTACAAGGACTTCACTACGCTGCGCCGGTTTATGTCGGAGCGGGGCAAGATACGCTCTCGTCGCACTACGGGCGCGTGCCGCCGGCATCAACGCCAGGTGGCCGTGGCCATCAAACGGGCCCGCGAGATCGCGCTGCTGCCGTACAGCAGCCGCTAGGCACCGCTGGTTCAATGCAGACGGGGTCGGTGAAGGCATCCCCCGCGTCTCCGCTCTTGCCGGTGGGCAAGGCGGTCATGGCCACCATCGTCATGGGGATGTGCGTGGCCGTCCTCCCGCTGGTGCCGGCCTTTATCGTTCCGTTTCTGGCTCTGCCGTTAGCATGGGTGGTCGCGCGCCACGGACTCAAGTACGGCATGTTGGTGGCCTTCATCTCCGCGGCGCTGATCTATGTGGGCGCCGGAGTGCCGGTGGCCTTGCTCGTGTTGCTATTCATACTCGGCATCGGCGCAGTCCTCGGTCTTGCTTTGACTAAGCGCTGGAGGTTCGAACGGACTTTGGCTCTGGCTTCTGCCGGGGCATTCATCGCCATGGTGCTGTGGGGTGTGGCTCTGTGGCTGGTGTTCGGTATGGATTTGACTTGGCTCAAGGAGACCGCCTACACGGCCATCGATGATACGGTCGCTCAGTACAGCCAACTGGGGATGGCTGCCGATTCCACCGAGGCGGTGGCGATCCAGCTGCGACGCTTGGTCAACATCATTCCGCTGGTGACCCCGGGCCTTCTGGGGATGGCCGCCATCCTTCTGGTTGCGTGCACCATGGGGCTCGCTTATCTGATACTTCCGCGGCTCCGGGAGAAGGTCATGGTGGCCATGACGCTCTCGGGATTCAGGATGCACTGGGGAGCCGCGTACGCGTCGATCGCCGGATTGGCTATGGTGCTGTTCGCCCGAGGCGGCGGCGGCTGGAGTGACGCTGTGCTGTACGTGGGCATCAACATGCTCCTGGTGTCTCAGACCTTGTTCTTCGTGCAGGGCATGGCGGTCATCCGCTGGTTCGCAGTGACGCGCAACATCAGCCGGGGAGCGTGGGCCGGGCTGTGCACCGTGGGGGTTCTGGGGCAGATGCTCTTCCAGCTCACCGGGTTGGTAGGGTTGTTCGATACATGGGTGGATTACCGCAGACGTTTTGCCCGCAAAGGCCCGGATAAGCCGGGTTCTGCGGGCGGTTCTCGTAAGGAGTGACTATGGAGATAATTCTGTTGCAGGACGTTGATAAGTTGGGCAGCAAGGGCGAGGTGGCGACCGTTTCGGAGGGATACGCGCGCAACTTCTTGTTGCCCCACAAACTGGCCGAGATCGCCACTCCAGGACGGATCGCAATGGTACGGCAGGCCATGGAGGAGAAGGCGGCTCAGGTGCAACGGGAGGCCGACCGGGCGGGCGAGACCAAAGATCTGCTCTCCAAGACCGTTCTGACCATCCCGGCTCCGGTGGGATCCGCCGACCGGCTCTTCGGTTCGATCACCAACCAGGATGTCGCCGACGCCATCTACGCGGCCCGTAAGATCAAGATCGACAAGCGGAACGTCGAGTTGGAGGACCCCATCAAGCTGGTCGGGACCTATATGGTGAAGGTCCACGTCCATTCCAGTGTGGAGCCGGCTGAGGTCAAGGTCATGGTCGTTCCTGAGGAGCACAAGGAATAACGGGCACTTTGGTGCTTGAAGGGTTTCGGACCCAGGGCGAGAGAGAGGGACGCACGTGGAGGTGATGGCGGGCGGCGCAGCCGCCGGAGGTCAGGCCCGCGGCGACTACACGGTTCCGCAGAACCTGGACGCCGAGATATCGGTGCTTGGCGCCAGCATGCTGACTCCCAATGTCATTCCCGGGGTCAGCGAGATCATCCGGCCGCACCATTTCTACCGGCAGGCCCACCAGCGTATCTATGAAGCCATCGAGGACCTCTTCTCGCGGGGCGAACCGATCGATCCCATCACCGTTTGCGAAGAGTTGGCCAACCGGGCCGCTCTGGAGACGGTAGGGGGCCGGGCGTACGTCCACAGTCTGGTGACGGCCGTTCCGGCCGCCACCAACGCGCGCCAATATGCGGAGATCGTGCTGGAGAACTATTATCTGCGCTCGCTCATCAAGGTGGGCGGCGAGATAACCGAGATGGGTTACCGGCGCGAGCACTCTCCCCTGGATCTCATCGACAGGGCCGAACAGATGGTGTTCGATATCTCCCAGACCAGAGTGATGGGAGAGTTCGCGCCTATCTCCGAGTTGATCGACGAGAGCTGGCCGGAACTCGAGCGGACCATGACCGAGGGGCATCAGAGTGTGGGCTGTGCTACCGGATTCCGGGATCTCGACTACATCATCGGCGGCTTCCGGCCCGCGAACCTGGTGATCTTGGCCGCCCGCCCTTCGATGGGTAAGACCGCACTGGCCCTCAACATCGCTCGCAACGTGGCAGTGGACCAGGGCAAGGGTGTGGCCTTGTTCAGCCTGGAGATGTCCAAGATGGAAGTGGTGAACCGGATGATGTGTTCCGAAGCGCGCGTGGACCACTGGCGGGTGCAGCGGGGGATGCTCCGGCCCGAGGAGTGGAGCAAGTTGGCGGCGGCCTGCACGCCTCTGCACACCGCCCCTGTTTTCGTCGACGACAGCGCTTCCCTGAACCTCATGGAGATCCGGGCCAAGGCCCGCCGGCTCAGGGCCAAAGAGAAGAATCTTGGTCTGATAATCCTCGACTACCTGCAGCTGATGATGGGCGACTTGGGTGCGGAGAACCGTCAGCAGGAGGTCTCGCGGATATCTCGGGGGCTGAAGATCCTCGCCCGAGAGCTGGATGTGCCGGTGCTGGCGCTCTCGCAGTTGTCGCGGCAGGTGGAACAGCGGGCCGGCAACAAGCCGGTCCTATCCGACCTCCGCGAGTCGGGCAGCATAGAGCAGGATGCTGATGTGGTGGTGTTCATCTATCGCGATGAGGTGTACAACCGCGATAGTCCCGATAAGGGCACGGCCGAGATCATCGTGGGGAAGCAGCGTAACGGGCCCATCGGTGAGTGCAGGCTGGCGTTCGCCCAGAACTACACGCGCTTCGCCGATCTGGCCGACAAGGGGCTGACGCCGTAAGCGACACGGAGACCGGGCAGTCGCCGCAGCTCCTGATGCGGAGCAGGCCGGTCGGGCATCGTGGTCTTGAGGTGAGGAGGGTGGCCATCGCCGGACCTGGAGATCGATACGACGTGATCATTGTGGGGGGCGGACCGGCAGGGATCTTCTCGGCCCTGGAGCTGGCCCATCATTCTTCGGCGAGCGTTCTCTTGCTCGAGAAAGGCGTCGACATCTCCGAGCGACATTGCCCGGCGCGGACCACAGGGACTTGTGCACACTGTTCTCGTTGTGACATCACTACCGGCTGGGGCGGGGCGGGAGCTTTCTCGGACGGCAAACTCACGCTCACCCCGGAAGTCGGAGGTTGGCTGAGTGACTATGTTGAGGCGCCTGCCCTCCAAGTGCTGATCGCTGATGTGGACTCCATCTACAGGCATTTCGGAGCTCCGGAGCGCCTCTACGGCGATGACTTGGAGGCTCTGGAGCGGTGGTCGCATAGGGCGGCACAGCAGGGTCTGCGTCTCGTCCGGTCTCCGGTTCGGCACATGGGGACCGAGCGCGCGGCCGATGTTCTCTCCGCCATGCGGGCGGAGTTGGAGGAGCGGGTCCGCATCGTCACGGATACGGCCGTCGCCCAGATCTTGACCGAGG
>JAAYCW010000131.1 GCA_012729575.1 Actinomycetota bacterium
CCCCTCCGCCTCTGACCTTCGCAACGCTCTGGGCCAGAGCCGTCTATGGAATCAACAGCTCGTCGACGCCGTAGCGCCACTTGGGCAGCGGCTGGTCGGCCGCATAGCCGAGCGGGCAGAGGATCGTCGGGACCAGCTGCGCAGGTAGCCCCAGGATCCGGCTGTACTCTACGGGCTCGAAATGGGTCATCAGACAAGAGTCGAAGCCCATATCCTTCGCCACCAGTTGAGCGAGAAAGGCCGGCAGATAGGTGTTGGCGACCGCATACCCCTTCCAAGCCTCCGCGGGCATGTGCCTCATCTCACCGGCGATCTCCCCGACGATCGTGCGGGTCGTCTCCGGGACTCCTTCCGTCTCCATGCGCCCGATCAACCTCTCCGCGAGTCCCGCGAGGTCGGTGTCGGCGCAGAAGACGAGCAGATGAGAACAGGAGAGGATCTGCGGTTCTTCGTACGTCGCGGCGTGCAGCTCACGCTTGATCTCCGGATCAGAGACCACTTTGATCCTCCACGGTTGGATGTTTAGGCCCGACGGAGCCCAGCGGATGAGATCCAGGAGTTCTCGGATGGTCTCCGGCGGTACGGCCCGGCCGTCGAATCGTTTGGTCGCGTAGCGTTTGGCGATCGCTTCCCGCAGTTCCATGATGACCCTCCTTACTGGTTGTTCTCTTCGTTGTCCCGCTGCCGGGCGATATGCCTGACTTGAGCGCTTAGGTTGGCCAGATAGGCCGCTCTCGGCGGGAGTGATTCATCGTCGGCGTCGTATGCAGCCCGCATAATCTCGTCCAAGGCCACTTCTACATCACCGTGCGCTGCCTCCAGATGGGCCTTGATAAGCTCGCGATAGCGGTATGTCTCGGCGAGAGACCACTGGAGGAAACGACCCGCGTCGCTGTCGGTCAGCACCCAGTTGTGCGCCAGGCAGATCATCCGCGGCTGAAGGCCGATCATCTTCTTGAGAGAATCTATGTAGTCCTGGTACGAAGCCACAAATTCCACCTGCAGAGGTTCTCCCCTACTGGTTCGAAGAACGCCGCACGCGTCCCCGGGGAACAGGGCTTCGATCTCAGGCAGGTAATATGCCAGGGAGTCCCTTGTGTGCCCCGGGACTTCGTACACCCTACACGTAAGCCCGCCCAGGTCGATCTCGTCGCCCTCCTTCAAGACGACATCGACCTGGAAAGGGTATATGGTCACATCCTCTCCGGTTCTGTTGTGCTCCAGAAGCTCCAGATGGTCCCGGCTCAGGCGGTTCATCGTTTCAAGCGCGGAGGCCTTCTGTGCCAGAACAGCCAGTCTTTCGTGACCGCCCAGCTTCAGCCCGGGGAGATGCCGCTTCAAGTATCCTCCCGCTCCCACATGGTCGTAGTGGGAGTGAGTGAAGAACAGATAGTCCGGCTCTTCTGCATCACCGAAAACGTCTTTGAGAGCCGCCAGGTAGGTAGGGCCCAACAGATTCACGCCGGAGTCGATCATCAGACTCTCGTTCTCCCCCCGGATCACATAGGCCGGGAATGAGGTGGTCGCGATGGCGGTGATCCGCTCGTGTATCCGACCTAGAGCCGGCTGTCTCATACAACATCCTTGAAATTATGGCCGTCGGCCTTCAACGCCCTGGACCTCGGCCGAGGCGTCATCTCGTTTGCGAGGGCAAGGGAGATTATAGGTCCAGTCCAAGAGGAGAACCGCAGAGGTCCCTGCTCAAATCCTTATGTTGACCTTGTCGATTCTGCGGCCGAAGAACCCCATCCCCCCGCCCTCGCTCACTATCTGAAGGATCCCCGGCCCATCAGTGACGACGACGCCGGAGAGAAGACTGACTCCTCGGGCAGCGAAGACTGCGGGTACGAGGGGTGTCGAGGCCCCGACCAGAGCGACCTCGCGGCAGTTCACGGCCGCCTCCAGAAGACCGTCCATGGCCCCCAGGATGAGGGCGGTGGACGTGATCACGGCGACGTCACAGGACGGCAACTGCTCAAGGGCCGCCTCAGCGGGCAGGACCATGTCGGAGCGGGCCATATTGCGTTCGAAGATGGTCAGCTTTCGGACGCGCTCTTGCAGCGGCCGCACCAACGGGCCGAAGTAGCCGACCATGCCGACCCAGTCGTCGGGCGTCGTCGGAAGGAGTTCCAAGATATCCCCGTGCTCGTGCTCCGGGTGAGGCCGGTTGGCCAGGGAGTTGGCGACCGCCAGCCCGACAGTGGATTCCACTCCTTCGCTCGATCCCAGGTATTCCAGGACCTGGGTGGTAGTCTTCCCTGCCAGCGGGCGCTGGCCCATGAACACGGAACAGCCTGCAGCTGCGTCCTCATGGAAGGTGTAGGCAACGCCCACCGCCCCATCCTCAAGCATCACTGCGGTGTAGCCCAGCCCTATGCGGACATCGGCCACCCGCTGCTCCGGAAGATCGGAAAGGAGGTGTCTCCGTAGTTCGTCGACGATCATCATCATCTCCATCGGTCATAGGTGTGTTGGCAAGCTAACTGGTAACAGCATATAGATAGTAGTACAGTTGGCCTGGGTATAGAACCTACCGGCGCTTGTCGGCGCTTATGGTGTCTGTGATCTTCAGATTGACCCGGGAGGGCTGAACATGTCAACCACAACTAACAGGAAACGGATCGTGGTCATCGGTGGCTCGGCGGCAGGCCCGAAAGCTGCGGCTAAAGCAAGGCGCCTCGATGAGAACGCGGAAGTTACCATCATACAGAGGATCCCAGAACTCTCCATGGCGTCGTGCGGTTATCCGTATTACGTAGGGGGCTTCTTCGACGACCGTAACGCCCTCCTGTGCAGCTCTACGGGAGTCGTCCGCGACCCCGTCTACTACATCAACGCCAAGAACATTGTCGCCCGCACCGAGACCGAAGCGCTCTCCATCGACCGGACCAACCGCACGGTGCTGTGCCGTGACCTGCGCACCGGCGAGACCGAGGAAGTCCCGTACGACTCGCTCATCCTGGCGACAGGTGCGCTACCCAACATTCCCCCAGTCCCCGGGAACGATCTGGAGGGGATCACCACTCTGCAGACCATCCATGATGCTGACTATCTCCGCAAGATTCGGGACGACAAGAGCATCAAGAAGGCCGTGGTCATCGGTGGGGGGCTGATCGGCATCGAGACCTGCGAAGCTCTGAACCTGGCCGGCATCGAGATGTCCGTCGTCGAGTTGTTGCCGCAACTGCTCACGTTTCTCGATTGGGAAATGGCACGGTTGGTGGAGATGCATTTGGGCCAGTCGGTGAATGTCTTTACAGACAACGGCCTGGCTGCCTTCCTCGGGGAGAACGGCAGACTCGTGGGGGTGAAACTCGCCAACGGCACCGAATTGCCCTGCGAGTTGGCCGTCGTCGCTGTAGGCGTGAAACCCAACAGTCTTCTCGCTCGGGATGCCGGTCTCGAGATAGGCAGTACCGGGGGCATCGCGGTGGACGAGTACATGCAGACGTCCGACCCGCACATCTACGCTGCCGGCGACTGCGTGGAGATACTCCACCGCATCACCGGCCGCCGGGTTCACGCGCCGTACGGAGACTTGGCCAACCTCGAGGGCCGGGTGGCCGGCGAGAACGCGGTCCTCGGCAACACGGTCACCTTTCCCGGGACGTTTGGAACCGGCATCTGCAAGATATTCGACTACGCCGCCGGAACGACCGGCTTATCCGAGCGCACTGCGCGCAGTAGCGGCTTCGAGGACATCATCACGGTGATCAACGCGAGCCTCGACAAGCCCAACTTCATGAACGGCAACCTACTGATCACCAAGCTGATCGCAGAACGCTCAAGCGGGCGTCTGCTGGGTGCTCAATGTGTGGGGCCGGGATCGGTGTCGAAGCAGATCGCTCAGTGGGCCGTAGCCATCCAAGGCGGTCTCACCGTTGAGGACCTGGTGAACTCAGACCTGCCCTACGCCCCTCCCTTCTCTCTGGCCATCGACCACTTCATCGCCACGGCCCACGTGATGCAGAACAAGATCAAGGGCCGCTTCAAGGGCGTACCCGCGGCTGAGGTCAAGAGCAAAGCGGAATCACCGGCACCCCCCTTCCTGCTTGACGTCCGTGGACCGGACGAGTTCGAGGCTATGCGCCTGGGGATTGGGGAGACCCTGATTCCGCTGGGCGCGCTGCGGAACAGGCTGCACGAACTGCCGGCCGACAAGAACACCGAGATCATCTGCTTCTGCAAGATATCGCTCCGGGGTTATGAAGCGGCGCTCGTCCTAGAGGCCAACGGGTGGAGCAACGTCAAGGTGATGGAAGGCGGGATCATGGCCTGGCCTTACACTCGGGAGAGGTAGTGACGGCCGGACCCCTCACCTATCAGTACGTCTACGGACCGGTCCCGTCGCGCCGGCTGGGCCGGTCCTTGGGTATTGACCTGGTCCCCTATAAGACGTGCACTTATGACTGCATTTACTGCCAGCTCGGGTGTACCACCGACAAGAC
Source organism: Actinomycetota bacterium (assembly GCA_012729575.1). GTDB lineage: Bacteria > Actinomycetota > Thermoleophilia > RBG-16-64-13 > RBG-16-64-13 > RBG-16-64-13. The sequence goes on from JAAYCW010000131.1 coordinate 4,449, forward strand.
CGTGGAGCGCCGCGAGTACGTCCCGGTGGACGCGGTCGTGCTCGAGGTAGAACGCGCGTTGTCTGCAGGGGCCCGCCCCGACTACATAAGCCTCGCAGGTTCAGGAGAGCCCACCTTGCATTCCGGCGTCGGAGAGCTTGTCGGAAGGATCAAGAGCATGACCGATGTGCCGTTGGCCATGATCACCAACGGTTCTTTGCTCTGGATGAAGAAGGTCCAAGAGGATCTGCTGTCGACCGACTTGGTCCTCCCCTCGCTGGACGCCGGCGACGCCGAGACCTTCCAACGCGTCAACCGGCCTGAGCCCACCCTCTCGTTCGATCAGATGGTGGACGGTTTGATCGGCTTCACCAAGCGCTTCGGCGGTGAAATTAAGCTGGAAGTCATGCTGCTGGCCGGTATCACAGACACGCTTGAACAAGTGAACAAGATCGCGTCAATAGTCCGCAAGATCGCGCCGGCCCGGGTCCAGCTGAATACCGCCAGCCGGCCTCCCGCGGAGGGCTTTGCCCTCCCGGTGCCGCAGGAGACGATGATGGCGTTGGCGGGTCTGTTCGCGGGCGAAGTAGACGTCATCTGCGACTTCGTGGCCAAGCAGGAGGAGCCTTCGGTCGTGGGTGAGACCACCGACGCCCAGATCCTGGCTTTGGTCGGGAGACGTCCCTGCACTGCCGAAGACATCGCGGCCGGTCTCGACCTGCATGTATTGGATGTGTTCAAACATCTGGACATCCTACTTGCTCAGAAGAGAATCTTAATGGCACCGGCCGGTGAGAAGACTTTCTACGCTCTGGCCGATCCGTCAAAAGATCCGAAGGCACCTTGACTCCTTGGGGAAATGGTGCTTTCATATAGATGCTACTTGCATCTAGTTGTGGGGTGATGATGATCTACGTTGATGAGAGCCTCTGCACCGGTTGTGGTGTCTGTTTGGACGCCTGCAAACAAGGGGCGCTGTCTATCGAGGGAGGCAAGGCCTCCATCGATGAGTCCCTCTGTACTTCGTGCGGTCGTTGCGTCGACGTCTGTCCGACGGAGGCCATCGTCTCCGTCGAGACCATTGAGGAATGCCCTTCTACGAGCGTCCCTGCCCAATCCCCCCAGGCACGGCCCTTCTGGGCGGGGACCAACCCTTTGTCCCCGGTTGGCCGTGATGCCGCTGCCTCCGCAGCGGCATCACCGGCGCCGGCCGACTCGGCCCCCTCTAAGCTGGAGACAGCCGAACGCGTTCTATCCGGTCTACTCAGCTTCGCCTCTTTCGTCCTCGATCGCAGGCAAACCGCTTTGACCGGCCGACCGGCGGCCCGTCAATCCGATGCCGTCGACAGAGGACGGACAAAAGGGGGCGCTCAGAGAACCGGATGCCCAAGACGGGGGCAAGGTCGCAGCTACTGCGGGGGAGGAAGAGGACAGGGGCTCGGAAGAGCGCGCGGCCCTGGACTGGGACGCGGTTCCGGGAGCGGTAGAGGCCGCAACGATCGGACCCGGTGAATCAACAGAATCCCCCAATCCAACGTCGAGAGGAGCATCACATGAAAGTTGCCATCACTGCTGCTGGTCCCGAGCTGTCAAGCCCGGTCGATCAGCGTTTCGGTAGAGCCCGATATCTGCTGGTTGTAGACGTGCCGGAGCGGACTCTTGAGGCTGTGGACAATACGGCCGGTATGAACGCAGCACAGGGGGCGGGTATCCAGGCCGCACAGAACGTCATTGATAACAAGGCGACGGCGCTGATCACGGGGCACTGCGGGCCCAAGGCATTCCGGGCCTTGAAGGCGGCCAACATCGACGTGTACCTCGCCTCGGGCGGGACGGTCGCTGAGGCCATCGATCAGTTCGAAGCGGGCAAGCTCGAGCAGACGTCCTCAGCAGACGTTGATAGCCACTGGTAGAAGTGGCTATCCATCGATCGGCGCTTCGCGCGGAAAGACATACATGAAGATCGTGATCGCCAGCGGCAAGGGCGGGACGGGAAAGACCACTCTCTCTGTCAACCTGGCTACGGCTCTCGCCGGAGTAACAACCACCGGGCTCTTGGACTGTGACGTAGAGGAGCCCAATTGCCACCTGTACGTCAAGCCCGCGTTCGCGCCCACCGAGCCGGTGGGCACCCCCATTCCGGTCGTGGACGAGGAGCTCTGCACCGGCTGTGGCCTATGCGCAAGGGCATGCGAGTTCAACGCCCTCTTGGCTCTCCCTGGAGTCCCGCTCCTGCTTCCCGAACTCTGTCACAACTGCGGGGTCTGCGCCTACGTTTGTCCCGAGAAGGCCATCAGCGAGGTGGACCGCGAAGTGGGAATGCTTGGAGCGGGTGAGGTCCATGGCATGTACTTCCGTTGGGGCCTCCTGCATGTGGGCGAGGCCCGCTCTACACCGCTCGTTCGGGCCGTGAAAGACCTGACCGATGCGCCCGCCCTTCACACAGTGATCATTGACGCTCCTCCGGGTGTTGCTTGTCCCGCCGTCGAAGCGATGCGCGGTGCGGACTTCGCCGTGCTCGTCACCGAACCTACCCCGTTCGGACTCCACGATCTCAGGCTGGCCGTGGAGACCGCCCGACAGTTGGCAATGCCGTGCGGAGTGGTCATCAACCGCGTTGGGATCGGCGACTCCCGGGTGCACGACTACTGCGCCCAAGAAGACCTACCCATTCTTCTCGAGATACCAGACGACCGCCGGATAGCCGAAGCCTGCTCGCGCGGTGAGGTTTTCGCCGCGGTGGACGGCGCCTTCGCGGACAAGCTGCGGGTCTTCGCATCCGATCTAGAGGCCCGGGTACAGAGGGCGGTGACGCGATGACGGCGGCGCCTTCACCATCCGCACCTGGTCACAGCGGTCCACAACTGCCCGTGCCCAGGCAATTGGTGGTATTGAGCGGCAAGGGAGGCACCGGGAAGACCAGCGTGGTGGCGGCCCTGGCCACGCTCGCCTCCAACAAAGTACTTGCCGACTGCGACGTAGATGCTCCCGACCTCCATCTCCTACTCGATCCGCGCCGGGTGCAGAGCGAGCCGTTTGTGTCGGGTAAGGAGGCCCGCATCGTTCCCGAGCGCTGCAGTGCGTGCGGTGATTGCATGGATAACTGTCGCTTCGATGCAATCGGCATGACCAGATTGGACAGCGGCAGATCCGTCTATGTTGTCGATCCCGTTGCCTGTGAGGGCTGCGGCATGTGCGCGCGGGTGTGTACGTCCGGTGCTGTCGAACTGCAAGACGCAGAGCGGGGTGAGTGGTTCGTCTCGGATACGCGTCATGGCCCCTTGGTGCACGCCCGTCTGAACATCGGCGGAGAGAACTCAGGGAAACTCGTGACCTTGGTTCGAAACAAAGCCCAGGAACTGGCTCAAGAGATCAACGCCGGACTGGTGCTGGTGGATGGTCCTCCGGGCATCGGTTGCCCGGTGATCGCCTCTGTGACAGGGGCCGACTTGGTTCTTGCCGTGACCGAGCCGACCGTGTCAGGAGCCCACGACCTGCTTCGCGCAGCCGACTTGGTCACCGGCTTCGGGATCCCGCTGGCTGTCTGCATCAACAAGGTCGACCTGAATCCCGACATGGCTGCGATCATCCGGGGGGTCTGCGCTGAGCGAGACTTCCCTGTAGTGGGCGAATTGAGTTACGATACCGCGGTTGTTCGAGCGCAGGTGGAAGGCAAGAGCATCGTGGAACACGGCGGCGGCGTCGCCGATCAGATACGAGACCTGTGGAAGACAGTGGAGAGCTTACTAGCGAAAGTTGAGGAATGAGATGGGTTGTTCGGAGAAGGGTTGTTCGCATTCGGACAACGAAGGAGCACGTGCGGCCGACGAGAGAGGAATCGCAGTTCGCGATAGGATGGCCCGGGTCAAGCACAAGATCATTGTGATGTCGGGCAAGGGCGGAGTGGGCAAGAGCACGGTCGCGGTGAATCTGGCCACAGCGCTCGCTTTGGAGGGCAAGCAGGTGGGTCTCCTGGATGTCGACCTGCACGGTCCGACAGTCCCCCAGTTGTTGGGTCTAGGCGACGCACCCGTGGCTCTCCAGGGAGAGGCGTTGATCCCTGTCGCGGTGGGCGACAACCTGAAAGTCATGTCGATAGCCTTTCTGCTGGGCGAGAAGGACGCAGCGGTCGTGTGGCGAGGCCCCATGAAGGCTATCGCCATCGAACAGTTCCTAGGAGAGGTCGAGTGGGGTGAACTCGACTATCTGATCATCGACTCTCCTCCCGGCACAGGCGATGAGCCGCTGGCTGTTTGCCAGGCCATCGGCAATATGGACGGAGCCGTGATAGTCACCACCCCACAGGAGACCGCTCTCGGCAACGTACGTAGGTCGATCAAGTTCTCAGAGATGTTGGGCGTGAAAGTGTTGGGCGTGATCGAGAACATGGCCGGTTTTGTCTGCCCCAACTGTGGCGAGGTCACCCACGTCTTCAACAAGGGCGGCGGTGGGGTCTTGGCGGCTAAGGCCGGTGTCCCCCTCCTGGCAAGCGTACCTCTCGACCCGGCCATCGTGGAAGCGGGCGATAGCGGCAAGCCCTACATCTATCACTACTCCAAGAGTCCGGCGGCCCAAGAATTCGCCAAGGCTATCGGCCCTATCCTGGCTCTCGAAGACGCAGCGACGCAGGCGGCACCCCCGGCTGATGCATCTGCAACCGACACGGCCGCTTCTGCCGAGGCCCCAATGGGTGATGTCGACACCGTTCTGCGCTTTGCCGTTCCGACGAGCGATGGGCTCTTATGCCCCCACTTCGGTCACTGCCAGGAGTTCACTCTCGTGGACGTCGATGCGGCCTCCAAGCAGATCCTGAGTGTATCCAGCATACCTGCTCCCGAACATGAGCCCGGACTCCTGCCGGCCTGGCTGGCAGACAAAGGGGCCGGCTTCATCATCGCGGGCGGCATGGGCTCCCGAGCACAGCAACTCTTCACCGAGCAGGGAGTGAGCGTTGTGGTAGGAGCGTCTGCCGGCGAGCCTGAGGCCGTGGTGCGGCAGTTCTTGGACGGCAATCTCGTTACCGGGGAGAACGTCTGCGACCACTGATGATCTAACCGAACAGCGTCATGGATACTGGAGAAAGACTGGGGCGTCCCAGGGTCTACGTAGCGCCGGTGCTCGAGCATTTCCTGAATCCGCGCAACGTCGGCGAGATCACGGATGCTGATGGTGTGGGAGTGCTAGGGGACCCGGCATGTGGAGATCATTTCAAGGTCTGGATCCGAGTCCAGGACGGCATCCTGGCTGAGGTCAAATACAAGGTCTTCGGATGTCCCGCAGCCGTGGCGACCTGCAGTATGATGAGTGAGCTCGCAACCGGAAAGACGGTAGACGAGGCCTATGAACTAGATGACCTTGATATTCTGGTTGCACTAGGAGGTCTCCCCGAGGCGAAGGAGCATTGTTCCAATCACGCCGCAACCGCTTTGCACAAGGCGATAGAAGACTACGTCTTCCGCAAGACCAACGAAGAACGGGGCCGTGATCCACGATGAGTGCCAACCCTGGAGTACCTAGAGGACGGAGCAGGCGCGGTGCCCGGCCGGGAGCAGGAGCCGGCGGGGGATCGGGCAGCCGAGGCCCGGATGCGGGACCGCGTCCTGGTGGCGTAGCGAACACAGGCGTTGGTCCCTGGGAAACGCCGGCC
>JAAYCW010000132.1 GCA_012729575.1 Actinomycetota bacterium
CGTGTCGTCCGGACCGGAGGAGGCATCCTCATCCTCGACGCCGCCCCGGTCGGCGTGTACCGGGCCGTGGCCGCGGCCGAGCGCCTTCTCGGGGAACCCGCGGGGTTTCGCAAGCCGGACGACCTAGGTGTGCTCCTGGCGTCCCATGGCATAGTGGGCGAGCACGCTCCCGCGCGGGGCAGCGGCTACCTATTCGTCGGAGCGGTCAGACGCACCGGATAGCCAAGCGCGCGCTCCGCGCTCTCAGGCTCTCACTCGGATGTTGTCGATGAGGCGGGTCCGCCCGATGCGCACGGCAAGAGCTATCAGACACGTCCCCGACAGAGTCGCGACCGAGCTCAGATCGTGAGCCCGCACGATCTCGATGTAGTCTATCTCCGCGGTGGGCACTTCCGAGAGGACTGAGCGAATGGCGCTCTTCAGCACGGCCGCATCGCGCTCCCCGGCCTGCACCCTATCTCGGGCGGCCGTCAACGCCCGGTAGAGAACCGGAGCCTCCGCCCTCTCCTCCGGATTCAACCTTCTGTTCCGGGAACTCATGGCCAGACCGTCCGGCTCGCGCACGGTCGGGCAAGGCACGATGGTGACCCGCATATCAAGGTCGCGGACCATGCGGGTTATCACCGCCAGTTGCTGCGCGTCCTTCTCCCCGAAATACGCCCGGTCAGGACTGCAGATGTGGAACAGTTTCATGACCACAGTGCACACTCCGCGGAAGTGCCGTGGCCGAGAGCGTCCGCACATTCCCTCGGTCAACTCCTCCACCTGCACCCAGGTGGCGAAACCTTCGGGATACATCTCCCCCACCGGGGGACTGAACACCAGATCGGCCCCCGCCTCCGCGCTCAACCTGCTGTCGTCTTCCAGGACACGGGGGTAACGCCTCAGATCGTCCTTCTCGTCGAACTGCGCGGGGTTGACGAATATGGAGACCACTACCAGATCGTTTTCCGCACGGGCGGCACGGATGAGAGAGAGATGTCCTTCGTGCAGGGCACCCATGGTCGCGACCAACCCGATACTCGCTCCGCGCGCATGGGCCTCGTCTACCGCTGCGCGCATCTCGTCAATCGTAGACAAACAGGGGATAGAAGCAGTCATGGACCACCCTCCTCACCGTCGGTTATTCAGTCCCCGAACGCCCGGCGCCCACGGACAACACCTACTCGCTCACATCCGTCACCGACGGCACTCCACCCAGACCGCGAGAGACTCTGACCGCCCGCCGGATGCTCATAGCCACGACTTCCGCCGCAGCGGCTCCGACCTGGAACACGTTGCTCTCCCGCGCCCCGGTCGCAAGAGCGAAGACACAATCACCATCGACCGGCGTGTGCACAGGGTCGATGGCACGAGCGAAGCCGTCGTGACTCATCCGCGCGACGATACCACACTGCAGCTTGTCCAGCTTCGCATCCGTCATCACCACGGATAGAGTGGTGCTGTCCAACGAAGAAAAGGCCGGGGGCCCGCTCCCCCGCAGCAATACGTCCTTGCTTCCGACGAAGGCTCCATCCTGACGCGCTCCGGCCAGGACGCCGCCCTTTTCGTCCACTACGTCACCCAGTGCGTTGACGACGGTAAGAGCGCTCACCGTCACCCCCCCGCCCAGGCGGATCGTGGAAAGGGCGATACCCCCCTTCATCATTCCCGCTGCGCCCAGTATCTTGCCCACGGTGGCTCCTGTCCCGGCTCCCACCGACCCCTCCTCCACCTTGGTTCCGGCGGTAGCGGCCGCTTGGTAGGCGTCCTCGGGGCGCGGAAGGGCTTCCACACTACCGATACCCAGGTCGTAGATCACCGCCGCTGCCACCAAGGGTATCCGCGCGTATGGGGTCCGGTAACCGTGGCCGCCCTCCCGGAGGAAAGCTGAGATCCCGGCAGCCGCTCCCAGCGCCGGCGCGCTCCCGCCGGTCAGAAGCAATCCGTGCAGTTCGCCGACGGCGGCATACGGAGAGAGAAGAGCGGTCTCCAGAGTCCCGGGGGCGCCCCCCCGGATGTCGACCGAGGCCGTCACCGCCCCGGGCGCCAGAACGGCGGTGCAGCCCGTCAGACCTTCGTAGTCCGAGAAGTGCCCTACAGAGATCCCCTCGATAGCGACTTCCGCGGCCATCTCAGCTACCGAGCCTAGCGGGAGTTCTTCCGCATCTGGTCCAGAAACTCGGCGTTGGAACGGGTCTCTCTCAACTTGCCGATCAACAACTCGATGGCGGCGTTCGGGTCGAGAGCGTGGAGGACGGAACGCAATTTCCACACCATGGCCGCCTCGCCCGCCTCCATGAGCAGTTCTTCCTTCCGTGTCCCCGAGTTCTCGATATCGATGGCCGGGAATATCCGCTTGTTGGCCAACTGCCTGGTCAAGCGCACCTCCCAGTTGCCTGTGCCCTTGAACTCCTCGAATATGACCTCGTCCATGCGGGAGCCCGTCTCCACCAGAGCGGTCGCAAGGATGGTCAAGGAACCCCCTTCCTCGATGTTGCGGGCGGCTCCGAAGAACTTCTTGGGCGGATAGAGGGCCGTAGAGTCGACACCTCCCGACAGGATGCGGCCGCTGGCCGGGGCCTGCAGGTTGTACGCCCGTGCCATCCTGGTGATGGAATCGAGAAGCACCACCACGTCCTTCCCGACCTCAACCAGACGCTTGACCCTCTCCAAGACCAACTCCGTCACCTGAACGTGATTCTCACCAGGTTGGTCGAAGGTCGAACTCACTACCTCGCCCGTCACCGTCCGCTCCATGTCGGTCACTTCCTCGGGTCGCTCATCCACAAGCAGGACCATGAGATGCACCTCGGGGTTGTTGGCCGCGATGGCGTGCGCGATGTCCTTGAGGATAGTGGTCTTCCCGGCTTTGGGCGGCGAGACGATAAGCCCTCTCTGCCCCTTACCCAGCGGGCTCATGATATCCATCACCCGCGCGGCCAGCCTGTCCGGAGTGGTCTCCAAGCGCAGGCGTTCTTCGGGAAACAGTGGAGTGAGCGAATCGAAGGTGGGACGGTGCCTCGCCTGCTCGGGGTCTAAGCCGTTGACCGTCTGGATCTTCAGCAACGCATGGTACTTCTCGTTATCGCGAGGAGTCCGCACCTGTCCGGTGATCTCATCGCCCCGACGGAGCTTGAACCTGCGGATCTGCGATAGCGACACGTAGATATCGGAATCGGACTGGGTGTACCCCTGAGTCCGGAGGAACCCATACCCGTCGGGCAGGATGTCGAGCAGACCGGTGCGGAATTGCAGTCCCCTGTCCTGCGACTGCTCATTGAGGATCTTCATGATGAGATCCTGCTTGGAGTACTTTCGGAAGTTCTTGATGCCCAGCTCACCGGCCACCAAATGGAGGTCGGATAGAAGCTTGGGCTCCATCTCGGCTACAGCCATGGCCTTACTCTCCGACGGAGTCCTGTCTGTTTCAGTCTTCTCTTCGTTCACGTCGTCTCTTCTCTTGTGTAGATGGATCGTCTGGATAGAATCGTCCCGGCCGTGCCCTTCACCGAGCCCCGAGGACGACCTGAGGCCCACCGTTCTCCGCACGATGGACAGTCTGTATCTTGCGCACGCCGTGACATCTGGAGCACAGCACCAGCGTCTCGGTGTGGACGCCGTCATTATGGCTGCTGACCGCCTTCAGGAACCTACCCCCGGTCACAGCCGTGGCTGCGAAAAGGACGCCCTCCCCAGCCATATCGCTTGTGGTCAGCCGCGTCTCGATATCTTCGATCCCGGCGTTCTTCACCACTTCAACTTGGTGACGCGAAACCGGCCAGAACCGGGCCTGTATCTCGCCGCCCAAGCATCGCAGGGCAGCCGCGGCCAGTATCCCCTCGGTCGATCCGCCGATGCCGATATACATGTCGACACCCGCGTCGCCCGAAGCCACCGCCAGTCCGGCCGAGACGTCCCCATCGGTGATGAGCCTGATGCGCGCCCCCGACCGTCTGATCTGCTCGATGAGTTCTTCGTGCCGAGGACGGTCCAGCACGACCACGTTCAGCTCGCTGGGCCGCCGGCCGAGGGCGGACGCTACGGCCTTGATGTTATCGACGACCGACGCGTCCATATCGACCGTGCCGGCCGCTTCCGGAGGTACTATCAACTTCTGCATATACATCTCAGGGACCGTCAGCAGACTACCGGCCGGACCCGCGGCTATCATCGTGAGAGCTCCGTCCGCTCCCCGCGCGAGCAGATTGGGCGCCTGGATGGGGTCGACAACCAAGTCCCAGAGTTCCGAGGGATCACTGAGCCACTCTTCGCCATCCGGTTTGGCCGACAGCCACGGTCCGGAGTCGCTCCCGATCTCGTCCCCCACACAGAGAGCGTCACAGGAGGGACCGCCGCTGCGCCCGGCCACGATACGGGCCCTCACCGGCATCCGCATCAGCTCGGCGGCCATCGCCTCACGGGCCGCCTTGACGGCGCTGAGATGATCGCCCCGGCCCATCCATTGCGCGGCCGCCAGCGCAGCGACCTCCGTAACTCCCGCGTAGCTACCGCAGACACACCGACTAGTTGTCGCCGGCACCGTCACTGCCCTCGCTTTCCTCGATAACGTCGTACAGGGCGTCAACCACCATCCCCACCGTCTCGTCGATGTTGGTGTTGTCAACCACCAGTGTCCCTTCCACCCGGGCACGTTCCAGGATGAAGTCCTGGATGTTCCGGATCTCTTCGAACCCTTTGAGATACCGTTCTATGGCCCTCCGGCCCGAGGTCTCCTGCTCTCTCACAAGGAAGTGGCTCCGATGTAGATCAGCGTCGCTCACAGCCACCACCATCTGCAACAGCAGCGCCTCCGACATCCGATCCCGTACTCCCGTCGAGGCGAGCATGCCCGGAACCATATGTACTCCCTCCACGATCAGGCTGGTGCGCTCCTCTATGGCCCGATCGACAATCGCAAGCACACCCACGTTGATCACATCCACCTGCTCCATGAATCCGACCACATGCGGATTCAGCTCCGACCCCAACGGTATCCGCACCCCCCGGCCCGCCTCGTACGAGGAATAGTGCACCGCCGGCATCAGACTCTCCGAGAAGAAGGCCCGCATCACTTCTCGGATGGCATCGGTGGAGATGATGCGCACCACACCCAACCGATCGGCCAATTTGGCGGCGATGGTGCTCTTACCGACACCCGTGGCTCCGCCGATCAGCAGCACCACCGGCCTGTCGTTCCGAGCTACCCGGTTCCACAACCGATACCGCCGTAGATAGCGGTCCTCGTGTCCCGCCGCCAAGACCATTTCGACGCGTTCCCGCAGGCGGTCCACGTCGATCTCCCGGTCCGCACCGGCGACCAGTCCCCGTTCCACATCCATGGCCACCCGAAAGGCGCGCTCCGGTGGCAGCCCCGTCGCAGTCAGCGTGGTGGCCAGCAGCCCCTTGGAAAAGGGCACCTTGTGTCCCGCGCTGACCAACTGGATGGGAAACCCGTCCGACCCCGAGCCATCAGCCTCGGGCCCTGAGGACTCGAGCTCTCGCTCCCTCCCCTCGTCGGCCCCGGTCATCGGGTCACCTCCGGCGCTCGAATCGTTCTTCTGCCATCTCTCCCAGCTCTCCCACCAACTCGGCCAAACGACCCCGCCTCTCCGAGGGTATCTCCTCGGGTTCGTTATCCACCGCGATTACCGGTAGCCCGCGACTCTCCCCTTCTTCTGCCACCACGTCGATGGCCGCCGCCTTTATCTCGGTGAGGAACATCTCCACCCGCGCCATCTCCTCTCGGGCAAGGTCCACTTTCAACGCCGCCCGGTCTGCTAGGTTGGAGGAGAAACACTCCACCCTGCAACCCCACCGTTCTTCCAGGCACTGCCGCAGCAGGCCCTCCTGTGAAGCCGGAGCCGTCGTGAAGAAGGCCACCTGCCGTCCCCTCACGTCCCCCAGAGGACGCGGCCTGAACACCACCGGCACCGCCGGCATGCCGGGCTTGACCCGCTGCACCGCCTCCAACACCGACCGCACCTTCTCCTGCGAGGCCGATGGTTCCTCCGCCATCGTCAGCACCAGCCCGTCGCTTACCAACAGCCGGTACGTTCCCAGGTAGCCCACAATAGTCTCGACCGACTGATGGGCCCCCGCCACCAACAGACAGGCATCGGTCCCGACCGGTGGAAGCGCGGCTCCGCTCCCCTCCAGCACAATCAGACCCGGGCCCAAGCTGTTGGCCAAAACCACACCTTCAGCCACGTTGGAGCTGAAGGGCTCTCCCGCCATTCCTCCGCCGCACCGTCTACAACCGACCGTCGTCAACCGGCTCAGCAGAGCGTCCTCAAAGTGGTCGGAGGCCGCGTGGCGCCCCTGCCGGCTCCACGCCAGCAGGTCCTTGATGGTCAAAGCACCGCCCGCACCATCGATGACCTCAGGCCGGGCAGGGCCGCCCCGCCCCATGGCCACCACCACAACCTCCGGGCCGCCCGCGCGCCCGGTCACGACTTCTCGGAGAGCCCGCGCGACATATCCGCTCACCGCCGTCTTCCCTATCCGCTTTCCCGTACCGATTATGGATAGAGAGGGACTTGCGCAAAGTCGCGTAGAACTCGTGGGGCTGAAATGAAAATCCGGACCTTCGTAGCCGACGTCTCTCGCCAAGGCTTCACTGATGAGGCGGAAACGCTGCCTGTATCCTAACACCGGTTCATCACTCAGGTCAACGACCACTTCAGGCCGGTACTCGTCGATGAGTCGCGCCAACCCCCGCGCACAGTCATCGTCAAAGACCACGGGGAGTCCATAGATGCCGGCTGCTTCAGTCTCGAACTCGGCAGACCTGATCTTCTCGCCCCCCCCCAGGAACAGAGCGGCCCGGATATCGAACACATCCTCCGCCTGCCGGAGCGCATCGACGACCACCGCGGGGTAGTGCTCCCCGTCGATCAAGACTACCGCCGTGAGTCTCATCTGACCGCGTCGAACTCTACGATCACCTCTCCCCCATGGAACGGGTAGCGTCGGGTGACCGTGACGTGGTTGTCTCGAATCTCGACCACGTTGTAGCAGGGCTTAGTGTCTCCCCGCAGGCGGAGAGTGGCCACCGTGCCCGCGTTGACCACATACATGTCCTGCAAACGCCAAGCATAAGGAACATGTTTGTGGCCCGAGAGGACCAGATGCACGCCGCATTCGACCAGAACCTCGAGCACATCCCCTGCGTCGTTGACTATGTTGCGCTCCCGCCCCGTCCCCGGGATGGGCAAGAGATGGTGATGGAGCATGAATATCTTGAAGTCCCCCGGTTCCTGCATGAAGGCCTCTTTGATCCAGGGATAGCGGTGTCGGCCGATGCGACCGTTGTCCAGGTCGGGCTCGGTCGAGTCTACCCCCACCACCGTGACCCCCTTCTTGCGGATGACCGTCTCTCTGGTGGCGAAGAGGCGCTCGAAGTGAGCGTAACCTACGTTGCGACTGTCGTGGTTTCCGGGGACCACAAGGACATCCTCACACACCAGCCGGTCCAGATATTCCCGGGCTTCGCGGAACTCCTGCCGGTAGCCCATATTGGTCAGGTCGCCGGTGACCACCACCACATCGGGCTCGAGGTCGTTGACCTCCACCAATGCCCGGTCCAGAAGATTCGGCACGAAGTACTGCGACCCGGTGTGCAGGTCCGACAGATGTGCGATGACGCACGAGTGATCGGATTCGTCCATGTCAGTCTCCTCCGCCCCTCACCTCCCGGCCGTAGGACAATGCCCACGGCGGATGGCTCGGCGCTGTGAGCTGCAACGCTATGCGTTCTAGAGCACCCTCAATGTCATCGGCTCACTCTTGCAGCATTGAAGAGTCTTGGCCTTCTCTATGGCCGCGAAGAAGTGCTTCTCTTTGGTGGGATGTGTGATGAGCACCAGTTCGGCTTCGTCTCCTCTGCCCTTCTGGATCATATTGGCTATAGAGACGGAGTGCTCCCCAAACACCGAGGCGATCTGAGCCAGCACTCCCGCCTGATCGGCAACGCTGACCTTGATGAAGAAGGCCGACTCGACCTCGCCCGCAGGGTACATGCCCAACCGTCGGTAGCACGAGCAACTCTGCAAGAAACCGACGCTCTTGGTGTTGGCGATGGAGACGATATCGCTCACTACGGCGGTGGCCGTGGGCACGCCGCCGGCGCCTGGTCCCATCAGCATGATCTCGCCGATGGCATCCCCCTGCAGAAACACCGCGTTGTTCGACCCGTAGATGGCTGAGAGTGGATGGCCCACCGGCAGCAGAGCCGGGAACACCCGCACACTCACCCGGTCGTCGATCAACCGGGCCGCCCCTACGAGTTTGACCACAAAACCCAGCTCTTTGGCGTACCTAACGTCCGCCAGCGTGACGTTCTCGATGCCGGAATATGCCACCTGCCCCAAAGTCACCCGGGAGTGGAACGCGATAGAGGCCAAGATAGCCATCTTGGCTGCCGCGTCCGCTCCGCCCACGTCTGCAGTGGGATCTGCCTCCGCGTAACCCAACTCCTGCGCATTGGCCAAGATTTCCGCGTAGTCGCCCTCTTCGTTGTACATCCGGCTGAGAATGTAATTGGTGGTACCGTTCACAATGCCGTAGACGGTGTGCAGCTCGGCCGCGATCATGCTCTCCCGCATGACCTTGATTACGGGGATCGCCCCGGCTACCGCCGCCTCGAAGCGCAGGTGGCGCTTCTGATCGCGAGCGAGGGTGAACAGAGCTTCACCCCGGGAGGCGAGCAGCTGCTTGTTGGCGGTCACCACGTTCTTGCCCTTGCGCATGGCGGTATCAAGAAAGATGAAGGCTGCGTCGGTCCCCCCTATCACCTCCACCACTATATCGATGCTTGGGTCATCGACGACCTGCGAGAACTCGCTGGTGACAAGGTCCTGGGGCACATCCGCGGGGATCTTGCTGCTATCGATCTCCAGGACCCTACCGACCTGCAGATCCACCCCGGTACCTTCCAGGATCTGATCGTGCTCTTTTTGGATGAGCCGATAGACGCTCGATCCGATCGTCCCAAAGCCCAGCAAACCTACGCGCACGATCCTCTGCCGGTCCATGCCGCCCCCTTCTACTGGTATTGACCCTGGTCTCGGAGCGGACGGTGCTTCGCCACCAGGTCCGCGTACTCTTCCCGTTCGATGATCACCCGGGCCCGACCCCCGTTCACGAGGATCACCGCCGGCCTCAGGCTACCGTTGTAGTTGGAGGCCATGGCGTAGCAGTAGGCGCCGGTGGCCGGCGTCACCAGGATGTCGCCCGGTTCGGGTCGCGCGATGACGGCGTCCCTGATAAGGATGTCGCCACTCTCGCAGTGCTTGCCCGCCACGGTCACCATGGTATCGGCCTGTTGGTCGGCCTTGTTGGCCAGGATGCCCTCGTACTGCGCGTCGTACAACATGGGCCGTATGTTGTCGCTCATCCCCCCATCGACGCTCACGTAGGTGCGCACGCCGGGTATCTCCTTGATAGTACCCACCCGGTAAGCGGTGACACCGGCCTTACCCACGATAGATCTTCCCGGCTCGATGAGCACCCGGGGCATGGGCAGTCCCATCGCCGCCATCTCCTCCCGCACGCCCTGCATCTTGACGGCCGCATACTCTCCGATGGAAGAGGGAGTGTCCTCTTGCGTATAGCGGATGCCCAGACCGCCTCCCACGTTGAGATACCGGCACTGGAAACCAAAGCCCGCGTGGGCCTGCCCGATGAGCTTGACCAGAATCTCGATGGCCTTGCGGTAACCGTCCAACTGGAAGATCTGACTCCCGATGTGAGCATGGAGTCCCACCAGATCGATGTGGGGAGAGATGAGCGCCTCTCGGATGGCCTCCAGCGCCACCCCGTCTCCCAGGCCGAAACCGAACTTGGAATCCACCTGCCCGGTCTCTATGTAGGAGTGTGTGTGGGCCTCCACCCCAGGCGTGATGCGCAGCAGCACGCGCTGGGCTACGCCTCGGGGAGCCATCAGTTCTTCGATCAGCGCCAGCTCTTGGAAGCTGTCTGCGACGACGAACCCGGCGCCTTCGGAGAGCACGTACTCCAACTCATCGCGTGTCTTGTTGTTCCCGTGGAAGAAGATACGCTCAGCCGGAAAACCGGCCGCTTTCGCTACGTGGTACTCCCCGCCGGACGAAACATCGATGGATAGCCCCTCTTCCATCACCAGCTGAGCGACAGCCACCGAGAAGAAGGCCTTGCTGGCATAGATCACCTCGAAATCCTCGGTGTGTTCCCGGAAGGCTGCCAGGTAACGCCGGCACTGATCCCGGATGGTCTTCTCCTCGTAGATGACCAGAGGAGTGCCGAATTCGGTCACCAGATCGACGACATCGCATCCGTCGATCTCGAGATGTCCCTCGGCGTTATGCACGGTGGTTATGGGATAAACGAGCGTGTGGGTCAAAGCAGCCTCCGGAATGAGAAACACCGGTACGTTACCACACCGGGCAAGCTGGTAAAATGAGCTTCTAGGATGATCGAAGAGACCCCTACGTTTTCCTATTACCGGGGCACCAAGGAACCAAGCTTTGCCACCCGGACCGAGCTTGAGGCAGCCAAGCTTTTCGACTATCACCGGATCGCTTGGGAGTACGAACCGCGCACGTTCGTTCTGGAGAAGGATCAGCGTGGCAACATACTCGAGGCCTTCACCCCCGACTTCTACCTGCCCGACCTCGATCTGTTCATCGAGGTGACCGAGATGAAACAGTCCCTCGTGACCGCGAAGAACCGCAAAGTCCGCAAGCTGCGCGAGATGCACCCCGACATCCGCATCAAACTGCTTTATCGCAAGGACTTCGTTCGCATGGCGCAGAAATACGGCTTGTAAGGCACAGCGTGGACGGCTCGCCTAACCCGTCACCCTTTTCCTCCGCCGCCCAACCGCGGGACGAGCGGCTCGGCGACGTGTTCCTCGATGCGGAGACCATTGCTGCACGCGTGCGGGAGCTGGGAGCCGAGATCACGCGGGACTACCACGGCAAAGACCTGCTTCTGATCTCGATCCTCCGCGGAGCCATCTACTTCATGGCCGACCTCGCCCGCGCCATAGAGCGACCTCTGCAGATGGATTTCCTTGCCATCAGTTCATACACCGAAGAGCACTCCGAGAGCGGCACCAAAGCCATCCGGTTCCTCAAAGACCTCGACCACCCACTCAAAGACAAGAACGTGCTCATCGTGGAAGACATGGTCGACTCCGGGTTGACCCTACATTACATCGTACGATCGCTCACTCTGAGGCGGCCTCGCTCCTTGGAGGTGTGCACTCTCTTCGACCGTCCCCATCTACGTCTGGTGGACGTGGAGGTGCGGTATCGGGGCTTCGAAGTGCCGGATGACTTCTTCGTGGGATACGGCTTCGACTATCGCCAGTCCTTTCGCAACATCCCCTATGTCGCCTACCTCCGGCTCGGCCCGGAGCAGCCCACCCTCTTCTAGGATCTACTCCGAGTGAGCGCCCTCCCGGACAGCGTCCCCGTACGCTTGCTCTCGTCCAGAGAGCCGGGGATGAGACCCGATCTGGAGCTCACCGCTCTGCTCTACGAACCCCAACACCGGCTTCAACCTGATGACCGGCCGCCCACACTCCAAGGCGCAGACGCACTCTCGCCCGGGCTCATCGTGGGTCACGGAGCCGGCAGTCGGGCTGCCCGGCATGCGGACTTCTGCCTGGAGGCATGCCGCCAGGGCTTCGTGGTCTTGGCCTTCGACTTCAGAGGCCACGGGAACAGCGAGGGAGTCGGCGACGGTCCTCTCGAGCAGGACGTCCTCGCGGCCGTGCGTTTCCTGCGCGTCCACTCCGGAGTAGATAGGGAGCGTGTCTGCTATCGAGGTTCCAGTATGGGTGGTTTCTACGGTCTGAAAGCGCAACCTGAAGCCCAGTTCGCCGCTCTGGTCCTTCTCTGTCCCGCCGGAGAGGATGTGATCCTGGAGGCCCTACAAGAACTGGAGGAGCCTGAACCTTCCCCGGTGCATTCCCTTTCGACTCCGGCAGTCTCCCCTCGAGATCCCGACCATGCGCCTACCGGAGCCGCCACGCCTGCGCCTGTGGCGCCGCCCCGATGGGATCGGTGTCGGCTCCAGCAATATTTCGAACGACAAGACAGTCGCCGGATCGCGGAGCTCGTTAATTGCCCGGTCCTGCTGGTCCATGCGCGGCCCGATCGGACCGTCCCTTTTGCCCAGTCGCTCCTGCTGACACGGCACCTGGGAACGGATACCACACTCCTCGCACTTGAGCACGGAAGCCACACTTCGGCGCAGCATGACCCGGCCATGCACGCCTATACGATCGCGTGGCTGCAGGACAGGCTTCGAAATAAGCGAGAGCATCTCGAGGATTGAGGCCCCGGACCGAGGGAACAGGCAACCCAAGGGATGGATGAAGAAGGTAAAAAAAAGCGGAGTACGGGGTTCGAACCCGCGACATCCAGCTTGGGAAGCTGGCACTCTACCAACTGAGTTAACTCCGCTCGTCGGTCCGCCGTGCTCGTACCACGGAGATGATAGCACAACCCGCATCAGCGGCACTCCCGGGTGCCGCCCTGCCGTCGCGGAGATGTTTATGCGTTCGACACCACCGGAACAGAGTGGACGCGGCCGCTAGGGGCGGACCCTGGTCCGCTACTGATGAGCGCAACCTCCGGGATATTCCGCCGCGGCCCTGTCGCAGGGGGCTTGACTTCTCTCAAGTCCGGGGTAGAATGTTGTGCAGAGTCCCGAGAGATCAGACGCAGCGTCTGAGGAGCTTACAAGGGAACCCGCAGAGAAAACGCGGAACTAAATGGCCGCGGAGTACAGCGAAGCGGGGACGAAGTGAGAGCCGATGAAAGGCGCAAAGCGAGTTCACTCGGGGCTCGCTTTTTGTTTCGGGGCTCGCTTTTTGTTTCGGATTCGTGCTGGGGCTCTGTGGCGGCCTTCGGACTCGTCCTTGAACTCTGTGGCGGCTCTTAGTGCTGACAGCCAGGGCAATACGCGGTGCCTCTGCCCCCCACCCGCGTGCGCACCATGATCTCCCCGCAACGATGGCAGACCTGTCCGTGTCGTCCGTAGGCCTGGAGCCACTCCTGGAATTTCCCGGAATTGCCCTCCGTGTCGACGTAGTCGGACAGAGTGCAGCCGAGCAGTCTGACGCCCTCGCCCAGTCTGCACGGGATCTCCTCGGCTAGACGCGTCACTTCCTCTTCGGAGAGGGACCCGCTCGGACGGAGGGGCGAGAGACCCGTCCACCACAGTATCTCGTCGGCATAGATGTTCCCGATACCTGCCAGGTGCCGCTGATCCAGCAGGAAGGCCTTCAGAGGTGCCGTTCTTCGATACAACTTGCGCTCCAAGTACTCTCGGTCCCAGGGACCCTTCCAGGCGTCCGGCCCCAGAAGGCCAAGCCGTGGAGCTGGACAACCGGTGGTCAGGTGAAGCCGGCCGAACTTGCGCGCGTCGCGGAACTCCAACGTCGTCAGCTCCGGCATAGTCGGGTCACTACACTCATCTCTGAGTCTGAAGACGAACCGCGTGTGAGCGTCGGTCGGCTCGGCATCGATCAGCAGTTGGCCGGTCATGCCCAAGTGCAGGGTTAGGAAGACATCCCCGGTGAGCATGGCCACCAAGAATTTGCCGAGACGGGTCAGGGTCTCGACGCGCCGGCCGGGCAGCGTGCCAAGCACCTCTTCCGACCGGCAGTCACGCAGCATCGCAGGCTCGATCCGATCGACCGCCGTGAAGGTCTTCCCCGGGAGCGCCACGGCCAGTTGCCGTCTAACGGTCTCAACTTCGGGTAGTTCGGGCAAGGTCCGTCCCTACATACTCTCGGGTGCGCTCACACCCACGAGGTCCAGACATCTGGCGATGACACGCTTCGTTACCAGGCACAGCGCCAACCGTGACGCGCTCTCCTCCGGTGCCACTCCGATCACCCGGCAGTGCTTGTAGAACACGTGGAAGTCGGCAGCCAACTCCTGCGCGTAACCCGCGATACGGTGGGGTGCCCGTCGATCGGCGGCGTCTTGAATCATATCTGGGAAACTCTCCAAGCGCTTGATCAGAGCCCGCTCATAGGGAGTGACGAACACCCTGCCGGTCTCATTGACCGCAGGCTCGGTCCCAGCGGGCACATTGCGGATGATGCTGGCTATGCGGGCGTGCGCGTACTGCACGTAGTACACCGGGTTATCCTGAGACTGACGCCTGGCAAGGTCCAGGTCCAAGTCGAGCGTTTGATCTTGCGATCGGGAGATGAGGAAGAAGCGCGCCGCATCGACCCCGATGGCCTCCGTCAGTTCGCTCAGAGTCACCATCTCCCCGCGCCGGGTGGACATCTGCTTGAGCGCCCCTCCTTCCAGGAGGTTCACCAGCTGGCCGATGATGACCTCAAGCGTCCCGGCCCTCCCGGAAAGGATCTCCACGGCGGCCTTCATGCGGGGCACGTAACCGTGATGATCGGCGCCCCAGATGTTGATCAGATGCCCGAAACCGCGTTCCAGCTTGTCCTCGTGATAGGCGATGTCCGCGGCGAAGTAGGTCGGTACTCCATTGCTGCGGATGAGCACCCGGTCCTTGTCGTCGCCTCGCGAGGTGGTACGCAACCAGATAGCGTCGCCCTCACGATAGGCCTCTCCCATCTCCAACAGACGTTCGATCACTCGTTCCAAGCGGCCGCCGGCATGCAGACTGGTCTCGCTGAACCAGCAATCAAACACTACGCCGAAGGACTCCAACTCCGCCCGCATACCCTCAAGCATGGCCCGGCACCCCCGGGCGCGGAAGAAAGCAACAGCTTCCTTGACGGCCGGTTCGTCCGGCCACTCACCCAGGAGGCCCTCTGCCACCTCCGCCTCTTCCTCCGCCTCCTCATCGTAGGGAGCCTCGACCAGCGCCTCTGAAGCGCTGTCAGCGTTTGGCGGCGCGGCCCGCCCACTTCCAGGGGTCCGGGAGCCTGCGACCTCCGCCCCACCGCCCGCTGACGCCGCTGCCACCTCATCCGGTGTGGCGCCGACGGCACCATCCGCCACGAAGCGCAGCACTTCAACGAAACGCTCTCCCACCTCGGCGCGGATGCCGGCAGCAACCGCCCTGACGTACTCGCCTTGATAGCCGTCCTCGGGAACGGCCAAGTCAACCCCGAACGACTGGGCATACCGAGCAGCCACGCTGCGTCCGAAGCGGTCCATCTGCCGGCCGTAGTCGTTTATGTAGAACTCGGTGGCCACGTTCATACCGGCGAATCTCAGAACTCTCTGGAGCGAGTCGCCGTAGGCCGCGTAGCGTCCGTGTCCAACATGGAGAGGTCCGTTGGGGTTGACGCTGACGAACTCCAGATTGACCGCCGGGTGAGGTCGTGACACACCCCGGCCGAAGTCGTCACCCGTCCGGAGCATCTCGCACATGGCCTCCGCGAAAGCGGCACGGTTCAGGGTGAAATTGAGAAAGCCGGGGCCGGCCACCTCGATGCTCTCAACCGCACGGGCTACCCCGGCATCGGCCAGCAAACGATCGCGCAACTGCTCCGCCAACGCGCGTGGCGACCGTCGGGCAGCCTTAGCCATCTGCATGCAGACGGGCGTGGCGTAGTCGCCGTGCGCCTCCTCCGCCGGACGTTCCAAACGGCAGACCGGCACGTCCTCCCAGCCCTCTTCGGCCAACCACTCCGCGACTACTCTCTGGACTCTCTCAGCAATCACCTGATATCCATCCTCCCGGCCCGCCTCTTCCTGGCCTCTCTCTAGCCTTTCGTTACCGGCATCTAACGCCATCTAGTGATGATACGGCTCGTGCCGCTCGATGCGGAGCGCCCGATACACCTGTTCCAATACGATGCACCGCGCCAACTGATGAGGGAAGGTCAGCCGCGACAGCGACCAACTCATATCGGCGGCTTCTATGACCGACTCATCCAGCCCCGCAGCCCCGCCGAGCACGAACTGGAAGTGGCTGTAGCCGGCCAGTTTCTTGTCTGCCAAGAAGACGCTCCACTCTTCCGACGTGAATTCGCGCCCCCGACCATCCACCGCTACGGTGAAGGCATTCTTTCGCCACAGGCCGAGCAACGCCGCCCCCTCCTTTGCGCGCGCCCGCTGCTCCCCCTGAGCCAGAGGAATCTCCGGAGCCTCGAACACCTCCAGGTCCAAGTAGGGTCGCGTCAGACCCTCATAATGAAGCCAGACCTGTTGGTACTCGCGGGTCAGCCGCCCGATGCAGAGGATACTGGCGCGCATGCCGCTCAGATGAACGGAAGCTCTTCGTATTCTTCTTCGTCGTAGGGCGACGGCTTCTTCTGAGTGCTGCGGTAGATGGGGTCCTTCAGCATGCTGGGCATGCTCCGCCACAAGCAGACGTCCGCCTTCAAATAGCGGTTCTTGATCTCCTCGGAGCAGTCCATGGTGCAGGTGGTGCAGAACTCAATCTCGGTCAGTATCTTGTCGCGCCAGGGCCTTTCACCTTCGTCCACCCTGCGGATGGCATCCAGCAGGAAGTTCTCCACCTCCCTGAAGGGCAGAACCGAGAACTGCACGGGTCTTGCCGACACGGTGAACCGGAACGTCCCCCCGTTCCAGAACATCAACTGCATGACCACGTCTCCTATGTGGTTATCCACAATCTCCCTGAGCACCCGCAGATCCCCCTGGGCCCTCTCCAGGAGGAGAGACAGGGCCGGCCGCGTGTCTTCGCCCTCAGAGCCTTCCAACAGACATTCCTTAACCTGGCTCTCGGTCAGAGCCCCAGCCGCGGCGAGCCTGGCACCGAGCGTTTCGTCCCACGAGGGCGAAGAGACGGCCTCTATGCGGCCCCGAACCAGGTAGATGATCCCGAACTCCTCGAAGTCTTGGATCTCAAGAACGCCTGAGCGCCGCTGGCCCGCGAGGAACTGCAGCACAGTGAACAGAGGAAACTGCCTAATCTCACCCCAGAGGATCATGCTGCAGATTCTAACGCAAATCGCCGAGCCGCTACGGCCGACCGCAACCCTGGACAATCGCTGCCTCACAAGATAGAGTCGCTGCGGTCACCAACACATCTAGAAGGAGGGGTCGCTTGATGGAAGACAAGCATGAGAAGATCGTTGCCAAGATCAAGGACACTACGGCCAACCCGGCGCCGTTGGGGCTACTGGGCTTCGGCATGACCACGGTGCTCCTGAACATCCATAACACCGGCTTCTATGAACTGGGCGCCATGATCCTGGCGATGGGAGTCTTCTACGGGGGTCTGGCTCAGATCTTCGCCGGATGGATGGAATGGAAGAAGGGCAACACCTTCGGCACGGTCGCCTTCTCATCGTACGGCCTCTTCTGGCTGACCTTGGTGGGCCTGCTGCTCGGCCCCGCTCTGGGACTCTGGGAAGGCACCTCCGACGGCATGATGGGCTGGTATTTCTTCTTCTGGGGCTTCTTCACCTTCTGCATGTTCATCGGCACGCTGAGGATCAACCGTTCGTTGCAGGTGGTCTTCGGCACTCTGGTGATCCTCTTCTGGCTGCTCGCCATACGTGATTGGACCGGCAGCGAGGTCGTCGGCAAGATAGCGGGCTGGGAAGGCATCATCTGCGGCCTCTCCGCCATCTACGGCGCCGTGGCGCAGATCCTCAACGAGGTCTACGACAGGGTTGTCCTTCCTTTGGGCCCGGTCAAGAGCAAGAAGAAGAAGTAGACGAACGAATAGACGAGAGCCGGAGCCTTAGAGCCCGGTCTCTACGTTTCACGCCGTTAGCGGGGCGCCGGCATCGCAGATGTCGGCGCCCCGTCTCTCTTCCACAACCTCAGGGCAGTTACCACTCGGCCGGCGGCCGACTGCTCAGCCGGCTTTGAGCGCTCGGACCTGCTTAGCCGGCCTTGGCTACTCGAGCCCGGTGGGATCTCCACAACACTCCTCTGGCAGGTGCGACCAGAAAGGCAACCAGGAAGATCCCCGTGGCCACCAGAACCATCGCGCCACCCGAAGCCACATTCAGGTAGTAGCTTACGTAAAGTCCCGCAACGGCCGAGACAACCCCGACCAAGGCCGACACCGCCATCATGCTCGGCAACCTGCGGGTGAGCAGGTAGGCAGTGGCGGGAGGCGTGATCAGCATCGCCGCCACGAGAGCCACCCCCACGGTACGCAGCGAGACTACGATGGTGACGGCCAACATCAAGAAGAGCCCGGTGCGGAGGACATA
>JAAYCW010000133.1 GCA_012729575.1 Actinomycetota bacterium
TAGCAGGCCGTCCACCAGGTCGAGTGGCGACAAGGTGAGCGGTACAGGCCGCTCGGCGGGTGGACCGCAGCGCAACGATGACCCCGGTCGGCCCCCCGGACGCCAAGTCTGGCAGTTCGTGGCCTACATCGTGGTGGCGCTGATAGCTCTATATCTGTTCCAACAGTTCCTACTGGGACCTATGAGCGCGCCTTCGACGGAGATCGATTACAGCGTCTTCCGGGCCAGAGTGGCTGAGGGCAGGGTGCTCACCGCCGTCATCGGTGACTCGGAAATCACCGGTACCATGACGGGCTCGGGCCAATCGGGTGGTACGTCGACGGAGTTTCGGACGACTTTCAAAGCCGGGGCCGACGACCGCTTGGTCGAAGAGCTGCAGGCCGCGGGAGTGGAGTACTCGTTCAAGGGGCCGTCCAGTCCCGTGGGGAGCCTCCTCATCAACCTCTTGCCTTTCTTGCTCATCGGTGTCTTCTGGTACTTCATGTATCGGCGGATGGCGGGTGGCCGGGGCGGCGCCGGAGGTATCTTCGGAGTGGGCAAGAGCAAGGCGACCAAGGTTGAAGCCGAGAAGGTGGGAGTGACCTTCAAGGACGTCGGGGGTGCCGACGAAGCCATCGCGGAACTCAGGGAGATCATCCAGTTCCTGAAGACGCCCGAGCAGTTTGCCAGCCTGGGCGGCCGCATCCCCAAGGGTGTTCTTCTAGTGGGCCCGCCGGGCACCGGGAAGACGTTGCTCGCCAAGGCCACGGCAGGAGAGGCCGGAGTGGCCTTCTTCGAGAGCAGCGGTTCGGAGTTCGTGGAGATGTTCGTGGGGGTCGGGGCTGCGCGGGTTCGAGACCTGTTCGAACAGGCGCGTAAGGACGCGCCCGCCATTGTCTTCATCGACGAGATCGATGCCATCGGACAGAGCCGGGGGGTCGGCATCGGCATGGGCGGTGCCAACGACGAACGGGAGCAGACGCTCAACCAGCTTCTTGCCGAGATCGACGGATTCAGCACCGACACGGCCCGGCCGGTCATCATAATGGCGGCCACCAACCGCCCTGAAGTGCTCGACCAGGCTCTTCTACGGGCCGGGCGTTTCGACCGTCAGGTGGAGGTGGGGAACCCGGACCTCATCGGTCGAGTGCAGATCCTCAAGATCCACAGCAAAGACGTCACGCTCTCCAAGGATTTCGATCTGGAAAGGGCGGCTCGTATCACCCCGGGTTTCAGCGGAGCCGATCTGGCCAACGCCATGAACGAGGCGGCCTTGCTGGCGGCCCGTCGCAGGGCCGACTCGGTCAGCATGCAGGACTTCGAAGCGGCCATGGAGAGGGTGGTCGCCGGGCTGGAGAAGAAGACCCGGGTCATGAACGAGAGCGAGCGAAAGACGGTGGCCTATCACGAGTCGGGTCACGCTCTCATGGCGGCCTTGCTACCACACGCCGATCCGGTGGCCAAGATAAGCATAATCCCGCGTGTTCGGGGAGCTCTGGGCTACACCCTGCAGATGCCCACAGAAGATCGCTACATCCTGACCAAGGACGAGTTGACCGACCGGATCGCCGTTATGCTGGGAGGGCGGGCTGCGGAGACTACTGTGTTGGGTACCATAAGCACCGGGGCCGCCGACGATATCCAGAAGGCGACCGAGCTGGCCCGGCGCATGATCACCGAGTTCGGGATGAGCGAAGAACTGGGTTCAGTGCGGTACGCAGGCCAGCAGCTGCGCTATCTGACCGGTGTTGTACAGGACAATAGTCATCTCAGTCCTCACACCCAGGAGTTGATCGACACCGAAGTCAGGAATCTGGTGACCGAGGAGTTCGAGCGGGCCCAGGCAGTCCTCCGTGAGAACCGGGCAGCGCTGGAGCACCTGGCCCAGGCTCTGCTCAAGCAGGAGACCGTCGATGGCAGCGCCGTTCAGGAGGCTCTGGAGGCTGCGAAGGCGCCGCCCACTGCCGAGGAGGGAGATTCGTGAGGATCGTGGCTTCATGAGATGGGCATCGGGATTGACGGAGCGCATCACAGTGGGGGTCGTCGGCGCCGGTAACATGGGTTCTGCTCTGATCAGGGGCTGGTTACGGGACCAGAGTTCCGGGGTGGAACTTCTGGCTTGGGACAAGGTGGAGTCTTGTCTCCGAGCTCTCCCCGGGTCGGAACGGATCTCTGTAGCTCGCTCACTGGAAGACCTGGCGGCCAAGGCGGATGTCGTCGTTCTTGTTGTGAAACCCAAGGACGCTGCCGACGTGCTTGGGGCGATCGCCGGGCGCTTGGAAGCCGGACAGACCTTGATATCGGCCATGGCCGGTGTGCCACTGGACTCGATCCGATCTCTCCTCGGACCGGGCCCGGGTTTGTTCCGGATCATGCCGAACCTGGGCGTCGAACTGGGCGCCGGAGCGGTGGCTCTCGCATCGGAGGGATCGGCCGATGGGGCCGACATCCAGGCGGTACTGGGACTACTGGGCTCTTTGGGGCGTGTGGAAGCAGTTCCTGAAGATCTGATGGATGTGGTGACGGCGGTGTCGGGAAGCGGCCCGGCCTTCATCGCGCTGGCCATGGAGGGCCTGGAGGACGGGGCTGTGGCCGTGGGGCGCTCCCGGCGGGAGGCGCGCTCGCTGGTACGAGAGGCGGCTCTGGCGGTGGGGGCTCTGGCGGCACACCCAGATCCATCGGTCGGAGTGGAGGAAGCCTGTGCCGCTGCCACGGACGCCGAGCGGATGGTGGCCGAGTCTATGCGGCGCCGGGGCGTGCCCATGGCTTTCAGAGAGGCCGTAGAGGCGGCGCTGGACCGAAGTCGGCGGCTCCGGGCTCCGGATCCGGCAAAATGAACGACAAAGCTGTAGATTGTGTCCTTAGCAGGTTCAGAACATGCCGGGAGTTGGGTATCCAGTATTGTAGTAATCCAGGGGAGTAGTTAGGAGGAGCACATGCTGGTCCGCGACACGATGTCCAGGAATCCCATCACGACATGGCCGGGTGCGTCGGTTCCCGATGCGCTTAAGGTGATGCAGGGGAGCAAGGTCCGGCAATTGCCGGTGATGGATCCTACGACCAACAAGATGGTGGGGATCGTCTCCTTGGTCGACCTGTTCCGGGTCTCGCCCTCACCGGCCACCTCGCTGAGCGTTTGGGAGGTCGACTACCTGCTCGAGA
>JAAYCW010000019.1 GCA_012729575.1 Actinomycetota bacterium
ACGAGCTCCTTGTCGCTGTATCGATGTCAGAAGCCCACGACCCGGAGCACCCCCCAAGGCCGCCAGACTCCTCTTTCGTCGTCCGGGTCCTGAAGCATCGTACCCCATACCGCCTCCGTGCGTAGGGAGCTGCGCTCGCCCGCGGGAGCCAGGCCATCCGATACCTGCCGTAACGATCTGGCCTACCCGCCGATCCACCCGCGTCGAAGGGCAGGAACGGCACGATGCGAGCGGGGCTGCATTGCTTCGCGCCCCGGTGACGGTTCTTGAGCACCGTGATCCAGATCGCTCCTCCCTACCCCCGGCCTTAGAGACCATCGGCCAAATTTCACCGGCAGAAATGGAAGAGATGTTCTATCGTGAGGAGGTTCCGGCTGGAGAGGCGGGACTCAAACAGATAGTCTCCACTGAACCCGGCGGCTCATAGCGCCGTGTCGGCAGTAGTTGCCGCTAGTCAGGCTTGCTTGAGCACGGACGGTTGAGGAATTGGTGACGCTGTGATCGAGGCGTGCAGGTTCCATTGATGCGGCTTATGTCTTGGTCCTCGCGGGTCCGCTCGCGCTTCGACTACGGCTGGATCGTTGTCGTCGCCAGCTCTCTCGTGATGCTCACGTCCTACGGCATGTATGTCACCTACGGGCTGTTCATGAATCCCCTTGCCGAGGAGTACGGTTGGTCGCGGGCCGCGATCTCGGGTGCCTACACGCTATCCTCGGTGATACAGGGAATCGTTGGCATTCTGGCCGGTGTCTGGACCGACAAGCTGGGAGCCAGAGTCGTTGTGACGATTTCCGGCGTGCTGTTTGGTTCAGGCTACATACTCATGTCGTGGGCGGAGAGTATCTGGGGACTGTACCTTTTCTTTGGGGTGTTGACCGGCATCGGACTGAGTGGGTTGTGGGTGCCGCCGCTGTCCACAGTAGCCCGGTGGTTCACCAGGCGGCGTAGTTTGGCCACCGGCATCGTCCTTAGCGGTATGACCATCGGGCAGATCGTCGCACCGCCGATCATCAGCCGTCTCATCATTGCGTTCGGATGGCGTTCCTCGTTTCTAATCCCCGGTATCGTCGCTCTGGTCGTGATCGTCGCCGGTGCACAGGCTCTGAGAAAAGAGCCGCGTGTTCAGCAGTCTGTTGCTTCAAAAGATGACATTGAAGTAGGCAAGCAGGTCCCGGGACTAACATCTTGGGAAGCTGTGCGCAGCAGACAGTTCTGGATAGTGAGCGCGGCTTTCTTCTCTGTTGGGATAGCGGCTTTTGGTCCACTGATACACCTGGTTCCCTACGCGGTTGGAGCAGGCCTGTCGGAAGTAAGTGCGGCCAATCTGCTGGCCGTCCACGGGGCGGTCGGGATTCCGGGTAGCTTCTTACTCGGTGGTCTCCTCGGTGACTCCATCGGCAATCGTAAGACCTTCATGGTCGGGTTGACACTTGTGGTGGTGTCATTGTTGCTGCTGGTATCGGCTCGCCAAGTCTGGCTGTTCTATCTGTGTGCCGTTGTACTGGGGACGGGGATGAGCTGCA
>JAAYCW010000134.1 GCA_012729575.1 Actinomycetota bacterium
AACAGAGGCTGGCGGCGGCTCGCCCAGTAATACGCGGGCATGAGGGTGCCGGCGGCTCGGGCCAAGCGGAAGGGAATGCGCCACCGGGGGCCCGGCACTCCGGTGAGATGCTCAATAGCGCGGATGAGATCGGCCACGCTGACCTTGTGACCGGCCAGGATGTAACCCTGGCCCGTCCGTCCTTTGCCGGCCGCTGAGATGAGTCCCTTTGCCACATCACGTACGTCTACGAAGTTGTAAGCGCCGTCCACGTAAGCCTTAAGCCGGCCTTGGGCACAGTCAAGGATGAATCTTCCTGCATACGATGGACGGAAATCATAGGGCCCGATGATGCCGGAGGGAAAGACGACGACTGTATCCAGTCCCTCCCAGGCGGCGGAAAGAACGAGACGGGTGGCCTCCGCCTTGCTTTGGGCATAGGGACCGCGAACCCCGGCGGGGTCGACCGGGACGGTCTCATCCAGACACGCTCCCACGGGCGGCTCAAGGAGGGCGTGGACGGAGCTGGTGTAGATCAGGCGGCCCACTTTCGCTGCGCGGCAGGCACGAAGGACGTTGCGGGTACCCTCCACATTAGCAGCTAGAAGTCTCCTGAGGCCCCCGGTCCGTATCGATACCAGACCCGCCGTGTGATAGACGACCTCAGCCCCCTGGAAGGCGCACAGAAGCGAGTCGAAGGAGCGCATGTCGGCCTCCAGGGTTTTTACCTCAAGACCGGCTAGAGACTCGGTGCGCCTGCTGGGTCCCACCAGAGCTACCACCCCGGGCACGTCTTGGGCAAGCAGCGCTCGCACAAGCGCGTTACCCACAAACCCTGTAGCCCCGGTCACGACCTGCATGCGGTCCCCCCTTGCCTTCACCTATCCGGAGACCATCACCGGTCTCCGGGCGGGAGAGCGTGCGATCGGTACTCTACCATCGGGAGAGGGAGCCTGCTCGTTGAGGTGGGCCTTTCTGACCGGCCGAAGAATGTCTTCTCTGAGGTGGCTCCCAGCCCGCCAAATGCCAGGCCGGTGGTGTAGGCTGCGATCCCGACAAGGTGCAGCGTTCCTCGGGGGCGGCTCCTGAGAGCGACTGCCGGCGCTGTAGTCCTTCTTTCCGCTCCCTTGCTGATACAGTAGCCGTTGAGTAGACAGTCTTCACAGTAGCCACGGAGCGCGACATCGGACATCAGAAGCACCACCGCGTAGTCCTCACCGACCGGGACGAGACGAGCTACGCCGTGCGGCGGTGGGTCAGCCTCGCGGCGTCCACTGTGGCCGCCATGTGTTGCGGCTTCTACTACGCGTGGAGCGTTCTAGTCATCCCCATGATGGATACACACGGATGGAGTTCCGCCGACGTCGCGCTCGCGTTCACACTGGTCGTGGCCCTGCCCGGCTTGATGACGTTGGTGGCCGGAAAGCTGCTGCAGTACGTCCCTCCGCCCACGCTACTGCTCCTGGGCGGTGTGATCCTGGGCGCCGGCACCGTACTCCTCAGCTTCGCCGACTCCCTCGGCCTCCTCTACCTGTTCGCGTTCATCGCCGGTGTCGGGGGTTTGACCTACCCGGGAGCCACGATGACCAATCTCATGCGCTTCTTCCCCGACAAGCGCGGGATGGCCTCCGGGGTGCTGACAGGGGGATTTGGGATGGGCGCGGTCATCTGGGGGCCGGTCACGGTCCTCCTGCTCGATCTGATGGGTTATCAGTGGACTCTTCGGCTCCTGGGGGCCCTGTTCATCGTGGTTGTAGCGGGATGCTCGCGTCTCGTCACGGTCGCCCCTGTGGGCTATACGCCGCCAGGCAGGCGGGGCACGTCTTCTGAGATCGCTTCTCCCCAAGCCACTGCCTATGAGAGCGTCGCCGAGCAGAACTGGAAGGAGATGCTGAGGACTTCCACCTTCTGGCTGCTCGCGCCGGTCTTCATCTTGGGGCTGGTCTCCGGGCTCATGGTCACCGGCCACGCCTCCCCCATCGCCCAGCAGATGCTCGATATATCGCCGCAGGCGGCCGGAGCCTTCGTGAGCTACCTGGCGCTGGGGATGGCGATCGGAAAGGTGGTCTGGGGGGTGCTGTCCGACCGGGTGGGTCGCGTTCCAGTGCTGCTCGCCGTGCTTGCGCTGGCAGTGGCCGCCCTGATGCTGCTCTGGCAGGCCGGCAGTTACCTCCCGGTGGTCGTGGGCGTGTTCGTCGTCGGCGTGTGCTACGGTGGATTCCTGGCGCTCATCGGTCCGGTGACTTCGGAGACGTTCGGTCCCCGGCATTTCTCCGTGAACTTCGGCATCATGTACCTGGCGGTGAGTGTGGCGTCCTACGTGGGGCCGCGTCTGGGAGCGGCAGTGGCCGAAGCCAACGACGGGGTCTACCGGCAGGCCTTTCTCGTCGCCGCCATGCTTACCGTGGCCGCCTTGGTGCTGGCCGCCATCCAGGCGTGTCTCATGCGGCGGCGTCTTAGGCCTTCGGTCGCGCGGGGGCAGTCGTAAGAGGCGCGCCGGCCCCCGGACTCGGTCGTCGTCGAAGGCGATCCTCCTCTGAGAGACTGAGGCACCCTGCACTCACTCAGGCAGTTCGATTCCCTGCCGGCGTAGATCTGCCTGCAGTTCTCCGTAGTCGACTCTCCGCGGTTCGATCCCTGCCTTGACTGCGAGGGCCGCGGCTGTGCCCGCGGCCTGACCGTACGCGACGCAGTGCGGGATGATGTTGAAACATTGGTTCACACTTGCCTGCGAGGAAAAGGCCCGACACGCCACCAGAAGACAGTCGACCTTGAGCGGCACCAGGCACCGGTACGGGACGCAGATGGTGGAGTGCCGCGCCGATAGGTCCCCGTTGTTCTTGTTGGCGAGGACAACGATCGTGTCGTCGAACACCTCGTCGGACTAGAAGGAATGCCCGACTGATCACCCCAGGAGGAGTTGCCCCTGCAGACAGAGTCTAGCGCGTGGGCCGGGTGGACGCTGGGGCACGCGGAAGCTCGGGGGGCAACGCGGCGCATAGAGGCCCGGGCCGCGATGTACGGTCCCGGGCCCCCGATGTCGGTCTCCCTTTGACCAGTTCGTTCAGGCCTACCACCTCGCGGCTTTGGCGATAGTGACGATGATGTCACGAAGACCTTGAGCGGCTCTGACAAGCATGTCTTGGGTGATGAGATCCACCTGTCCGCCGGCCGCGCCGTATCCTTGACCTGATGCATAGGCCGCGAGGATGGGGCAAAGGTACTGGCTTGAGTGATTGGCCGCTACGGCGGTCGCCGCAGCCGGGTCCGCAACCCGCTGATACCCGTCGTCTTCGACATTTCCAGGATGGTGTGCCAAGACATCCGCCTCATACGTGAGATGGCAGGCGAGATTGGGCACCAGCGTATCGCATTCGAAGTTGCTATGGAGCGGGCACCACACGTCGGTGTAGTAATGCGAGAGAAGGGCGACTTGGCGGCTTGCCGCGTCGACCTTGCCGTATTTCAGATACAGCACGGCCAGCCCGTACCGATACTTGACCGCTGTTGGGGCCTGGCCGAACTGGAGGTCGCCCCACCTGTCGTAGAAGTGAAAGTTCTTGTCGTAGAAGACCGTATCCGGATCGTCCGTGATGGGGAGAGCCAGCTCAATATTCACCCAGTTGGCTCCGTCCGCTGCGGCAAGTTGATTCGCCTGGTCCAGAATCCAATCGTGCGTGCCGTACGAGTTCGCCGGCTCACCATTAGACCAGGCCTCTGCGACGGCCGACCCTCCGAGGATGAATCCCGCGGTAAGCGCCAGCACCATCAGAAACCGAGCGACGGCACATGTTGTCTTCATGCCGAACCTCCTGAAACTGCTGAGCATATGAGGGCACGAGCCGATGGACGACCTTGCGCCGTGAAGCCCGTGCACCTCTGGGCTGAAGGATGAAGGACCGTGGCCGCCTTCCATCCACATCACCTCGCCTGGGGGACCGTGGTCAGGAGAGACGCGTCCGGTGAGTCTAGGCTCCGTCAAACGAGATGAAATTATGACCGTACTGCGCCGGGGTGCCCTACTGCTGTGGTCGGTGTCCCCCCGGGCCTAACCCACAGACCCCGGTCAAAAAACACATCGACCTGTTTCGTATTCTAAGCCTCACCCTGGGCTATCTCAAGTCCGGGGGTCACCGACAAAGCGGTCTGCCCGTCATAGGTAGGAGGTCCGTGCGTCCGCGCGTCCGGCCCCGGATTATTTCCTCACCGGCGTGGTGTTCGCGGCCGGCTTGGGCGCCACCGGCGTCACCCCCGCCAGCTCGCCGATGACGTTGATGAGCTGACCATCGCCAGGCACCACTACCTTGGCGTTTTGGGAGAGAGCTTTCTCTACCGCCTCCAGCTTCCGGAGGACCTGGGCGTTACCGATGAAGTACTTGTCGGCTGCTTCATTCACCAGTTGGATGGCTTGGGCCCGTCCCTCGGCCTCAAGGATCCTCGCCTGCTTGGTGCCTTCGGCCTTCTTGATCTCTGCGCGGCGCTGGCCGTCGGCCTGTGTCTCGGTGGCGGTCGCGAAGTCGATCGCCGCGACCTTCTCGTTCTCGGCCTTGACGACTTTGTTCATGGTCTCCTGGACGTCTTCGGGCGGGTCGATCTCCTTGAGCTCCGTGCGTAGGATCTCGATGCCCCAACTGGCCGTCTCCAACAAGAGGGTGCTGCGCAACTCCGAATTGATCTTGCCGCGCTCGCTGTTCGCGGATTTCAGGGTGAGCGTTCCGATGATGTTACGGAGTGTGGTGCGGGCCAGGTTGACGATCTGGTTCTGGTAATTGGCGACGTTGTACTGAGAGGCCTTCACGTTGTCCTCGTCGGCCTTCACCTTGAGATACACTTGGGCGTCCACCCGGGCGTTGAGGTTGTCGTTGGTGATGATCATCTGGGGTTGAGCTTCCACCAGCATCTCGCGGATATCCACGCGGAACATGCGCTCGACCAGAGGGATGATGAGATGAAAGCCCGGACCGGCGAAGCGGTTGTACTTGCCGAAGCGCTCTACCAATCCTCGGTGGGTCGGCCGGACGATGCGGATGGCTGCTACCAGGATCAGCAGCACCACCACGACGGCCACTACGACCCCGACTATTGCTCCAGTGGACATGAGGGCAACCTGCCTTTCAATGGATCCGTTGCGTTGGGCGCTTCTTTCCTTGTTAGCCTACACCGCATGCGTCTGCCGCGATGCCGTCCCTAAGTGAACTCCCCGAGAGCCTGGATCTCTAATGCAGCCTTGATCTGCTCAAGTGCCTTAGCCTCAATCTGACGGATGCGCTCCCGGCTGACGTTGAAGCGCACGCTTACCTCAGCCAGGGTGCGGGGATGTTCACCCTTGAAGCCGAATCGCAGCTCCACCACCTTGCGCTCCCGTGGAGTCATGTTCATAAGAATCTCAGCCAGGTACTCTCGGGCCAAGACTTCGGAGACCATGTCGGCCGGATCGGGAGTGCTCATATTTTGGAGGAAATCGCCCAGTTCGGCATCCCCCTCCTCACCTACGGGACTTTGCAGTGAGGTGGTGCGCCGGGCGATCCCCCGGATCTCTTGCACCTCGCGAGGCTCCATGCCGAGCTCGGCGGCCAGATCGTCGTCATTGGGCTCCTTGCCTGTCTCCCGAAGCAGCTTGTGCTCAATGCGGACCATCTTGTTGATCTTGTCGATCATATGCACCGGGATGCGGATGTTGCGATCCTGGTTGGCGATGGCGCGGGTGATAGCCTGGCGGATCCACCAGGTGGCGTACGTGGAGAACTTGAAGCCCCTGCGGTAATCGAACTTGTCCACAGCCCGTATCAGCCCGGTGTTACCCTCCTGAATGAGGTCGAGGAGATCCATTTCTTGGGTGTAGTAGTTCTTGGCGATGGAAATGACCAGACGCAGGTTGGACTGGATCATTCGGTCCTTGGCCCGCTTGTCGCCGGTCTCGATGCGCTTGGCAAGATCGATCTCCTCGTCCCTGGAGAGGAGAGGAGTGGTTCCGGCCTCCTTCAAGTACAGCCGAAGAGGGTCTTGAGTCACCGTCTGAATGGACAGATCGAGCACGGGCTCGATGGCGTCGAGTCCTCCAGGAGCGACGGGGCACTGTTCGTAAATCTCGATGGATTGGTCAAAGAACTGGGAGTAAAGGTCTTCGATTTCCTCTACCGTCATGTCGAATTCTTCGACCAGCGTCATGATCTCGTCGCCGGTGACGTAGCCTCGCTCCTGACCAAGCTGCAAGAGATCCTGAACCTCCGGGGTGGGATGCATTTCACGCCGGAGCTCGGCCGTAGTCATCGCTGTGTCGCTTAAGTGGTGCATATGCCGGCGAGTCTCTTCACAGGGAGCCGTTCCTGAGCTTCTCTATGGGAAGGCCGAGTCTTTCCAGCTGGGATCTGACCTTGGGTGAAGCTCCCTCGATGCCATCGGCCGACGGCCACAAGGCCGCGTAGATCTGGGCGAAACGCTGAGAGTTCCGCCGGGATGTCAGGTTGCTGACGAGCCCCAGAAGTGGGTTGCGACCGGCCCAGAGGTTGCGTCCCAACCGCGCGAGAATGTTGCGAGAAGAGTAGAAGGCGCGGTTACACTCGGTCATCTCCCGGACGATCCGATCCGCGCTGAGATACTTGTAGCGGGCGACCGGATAGTTGAGGGTGTAGTACTGCCAATCCTCGGGGAAGTCGTTCATAGCGATCCTTCCCTCCGTCTTGAGCTCTGTCCACAGTCGGGTGCCGGGCAGCGGAGTGAGGAACAGCACGTTGATGTTGTCCACTCCGTACCTCTCGGCTTCGCCGGCAATCAGCGGGCCTACCCCCGGACGGTCGGAGTCGAGACCTATGATGAACGAGCCGACCACCAACATCCCGTGCTCATGGATTCGTTCCACCGCGGCGCGGATATTGCGCCCCGAGAGCATGGCCGACTTCCTGCCCAGCTCCGGAAGTCCCTCGGGCGTCACCGACTCGAACCCGATGAAGAGTCCCACGCAGCCCGCCTCCTGGGCCAAGGCCAGCAACTCCTCATCGTCGGCGATGTTGATTGTGGTCTGCCCGACCCAGGACTTGCCGGTGTTTGCGGCGGCCATCGCTCGGAAGAGCTCTTTGGCCCGTTCGATGTGCTGCGGCCGACGGCCGATGAGGTTGTCGTCCACGATGAGCACTCTGGTCTCGGGAATGGACCGGAATTCGTCGACCACCTCGGGGATGGGGCGCTGTCTGTATCGGGATCCGTTGAACCGGGTGACACTGCAGAACGTGCAATTGAGCGAGCACCCTCGAGTGGTTTGGATGGAGCCGAACGCATAGCCCCGGGGCAGGAGATCGTGACGGGCGGAGACGATCTGGTCCATGCCCGCCTGGCCACCGTCGTAGCGAGGCTTGAGACTACCGGACCTTACATCATCCAGGACTTCTGCCCACACGGTCTCGGCCTCTCCTGTCACCACCGAATCGACATACCGATCGGCCTCGGAGAGGCACATGGTCGCGTGGATGCCGCCCATCACAACCGGAATACCGTGAACTCGGAACCGTTCCGCGATCTTGTAGGCTCGGGGCGCCTGCGACGTGAACGCGGTGATGCCGACAACGTCAGGACGCGGAAGCGTCTCGTAGTCGATCGGTCCGAGGTTCTCGTCGAGGATCGAGATCTCCCAATCGGCCGGGGTGAGCCCGGCGAGGACTTGGAGTCCGAGGGGCTTCCACAAACGGAAGCGGCTCAGATACGTTCCCCGGTTCAAGGACATGCTGACGAGAGGGTTGGACGGGTTGACCAGATAGAGAAGCATTTTGTCTCCAGACCGACATATTGAGAGGTGGAATCGACCAGGGTCGCATCGACCGGGAGACTCTGCTCAGAGTTGACACAAAGCTAGGCGAAGGTGATGACCAAGCCGGTCCCCAGGGGTATGGATCCCTCAGCCGCCTAGCAACTAACTGTAAGCAGCATAGCACGTTGCGCCCAGATACCTGTTCTCACGGCGTGACTCCACCGGCCTGACAAGGCTTCTCATTCGTCCGGCGATCGTCCATAATGCGCGGTGATCAGGCGCACGAGGCCAAGAACTAGACCGCCGGTCTCGTAAGGGGCCGGGGAAGTAGGGGAACATGAGGCGCGTTCTGCCGTTCTTGCTGGCGTTGCTACTCATTCTCTTGATGGTGGCGGCTGTCGGTTGTATATCAGGCAGCCCTTGATGAGAATGGGCCCCGCCGTGAGCGGGCCCGCGCAATCCAGAGGGTGGAACGGAGAGGGCGAGACGAGAGCAGACGGGTAGTGTGCTGATGTGTCGGAGGCCACCGATGTGTCCATCTGCGAGGATAGGGTGTCGGGTCGTCATACTCTGCGTTCCAGTCTTGCTCTTCCTCCTGCTTTCCACCCCGTCCGCCCTAGGAGCTCCTCTCTTCCCGGATGTCCCCGATGCCCATCCGTACGCGCCGGCCATCAACGACCTCAAGGGACGAGACATCATCAGCGGGTTCGCGGATGGGACTTTCCATCCGAATGGCCAAATCACGCGGCAGCAGATTGCCAAGGTGATCGTGAGGACCCTGGGACTGCCGGTCACCGGGGACGAGGTCTGCCCGTTCAGCGACGTCGCCCAGGGGTTGAGCTCCGCCGATCCCTTCTATCCGGATAAATACGTTGCCGTATGCGCTGGGGCCGGCATCACCACGGGCAAGACAGCATCACGCTTCGACCCTGATGGCAAGGTGACGCGGGCCCAGCTCATCACCATGGTGGCCCGGGCCGCCGATCTGGCTGCGCCTCCCTCCGGCTACACTCCGTCCTTCGGCAACTTCGATCCCACTCACTACCCCTGGGCCAGGAAAGCGGCCTACGCCGGACTGCTGGACGGCCTGCAGGGCACGGGCCCGGGCTTCGACTTCTTCGCTCCCGCGACGAGGGGAGAGGTGGCGGAGGTGCTGACGGCCGACAGGCGCTATGGCGTGGATTACTCGATGACCGATGTGGACTGGCCGACCTTCTTCCGTAAGCTCAAAGCCTCCGGCCGCGACTTCATCGGGCGTTATCTGCCGTGGAAGGGAGCCGCGTGGCGGCAGGTCACTAAGGCTGAGCTCGAAGCGGCAACCGCCGCCGGAGTCGATTACTTCTTCTGGTTCGAGGACTCCGACAACCACTTCTCGGCGCGCAACGGCTTCGATCAAGGAGTGGCGGACGCTCAGGAGGCTCTGCGCGCCCTGGAGAGGCTCGGTGTTCCGACCGCAACCCCCGTGTACTACACAGTCGACTTCCCCGCCTCGGACGGTAGGGAGATAGACGCCTACTTCCGCGGAGTCGTATCGGTGGTGCCCGTGTCTCAAGTGGGGGTTTACGGTAACTACGTCACCATCGACTGGGTCCACCGGCAGGGACTCGCAACCTACTTCTGCCAATCGAACGCCTGGCCGCAACCCCAGGGCCGGCACCCGGTCGCGCAGATGCGTCAGGACGTGACGAGCCTCTGGATCGGCGGTGTACATTGCGACAGACTCACAGTGACGGCGGTCGATTTCGGCCAGTGCCGGCGCCGGGAAGAGTCCGACCCGCGATTCCATCTTACCGGCAACTGGTCGAGCGTCGCCCAGGCAGATGCTTCCGGGGGCAGCTACGCGCGGTCGTCCACGCCTGGGGCCTCGACCGCCGTCTACTTCTGCGGTACCCGCCTGGACTGGATAGCTGTGAAGGGTCTCACCCCCGGGATGGCCGACGTCTACCTCGACGGAGTAAGGACGGAGACGATCGACTTGCGCGCTCCGGCATCAACCTACCAGGTGAACGCGTGGTCGACGGGTATCCTTCCCGAAGGTGACCACATGGTCCAGATCGTCCGCAGCTCGAGCAGCGCCCCGGGCGAGCGCCTCACCCTTGATGCCCTGGATGTGTGGGGGACCATCGGGACCGGTACGTGGACAGAACAAGCTCCCTCACTTCGGTAGGAAGTCCTGCTATCTGCCACTCAGATTCGTGTCGCGCGGCGGTATCTTGTTCCTCTGCAGATGAGGCAGCTCGGACCGCCCTGACCGCATAGGCAGCGGCTCTTAATGCGTGATCCGCCATGTGAGCGGTAGCGGCTGCGTGCCCGGCTGCTCTGGCGGATAGGCTGGCAGCACCGGTTGAAGCTCTTGCAGCTTCATGAGCCGCATACGCCGCCTCACGCGCCTGTGTCATCGTGACTTGGCTCGTGGACCAGGCGCGGGCTTGTTCAATCGCGGCTGCAGGTCTGGGGTCGTTTGGATATGGTTCACGAAAATGATGTGAGACATGCTCTGCGCAATCTGCAGCCCAGGCGGCAAGAAGACGATGATTCGCGTCGTCAAGTGATCCTCCACGACGGATCGTCACGAAGCGAGGATCTCTTCGTCCAGCATAACTGCTCAAACTGTTCATAACGCATCAATAAGCGCGGCGTAGGCTTGCGGTGGCAACGAGTAGCAGCTCACGCGCAAGCTGCCATCCGCCCGCCGAGGACCTTCAGTCCGAGTCGCCTCGCGCACGCACAGGCAGCCCGTCCGCCGGCTGGAGGGTCCTCGTGATTCCCGCCAGGTCGTAGCCCTTGTCGGCGATCAACTCAAGAAGCCTGTTGTAGAGCGCGTCGTCCATCTGAGGCGAACGGTTTAGAATCCATAGGTAGTCCCGCTTCGGATGGCCCACGACGGCCCACTGGTAGTCGGGGTCGAGCTCGATGATCCAATAACTCCCCCAGAAGGGCCAGAAGAAGCTGACCTTGAGCTTGGCGTTGGTTACCTTGTCGATGACGCGGGCCTTGCCACGGACTCTGCGCACCTCCCCATCAAGGGTGCCCTGGATGCAGGTGTTGACCACCTCAATATCGCCGTTCTTGCGCGAGGAGTATTCTGCGGTCACTCCCACGCACCCCTTCTGAAAACGCTGCGGTATGGTGGCGATCTCATACCAGGTCCCCAGATATCTCCGGAGATCGACATAGGGAACGACCTCAAGAGGCTGATTCTCTGCGGCGGTTGCCTTCATGAACATCCCTGCGACACATCCTTGGGTCTCGAAGACCCTCCCAGCTTTGTCTACGGGATCATTGTCCCTTGGTTCGTTGTATTCAACACCTTCTCGGTTAGTCTGATGTTAGAGTACAAGAAGGTAGGGTCCTGGGAAGACTGTCTCTCGACGTCGTTGTGTTCGGCGCCGCCGGCAGGATGCGGGTCCGGCGGGCGCTCTTGCTGATATGGGGGTCGCGGGTGAACAGCCGGCATCCCGGCCGGCAACCGAAGCAGGGAGGGTGAAGTGGATGCCTCGCAGGTGATTCTGCTACTTATGAATGTCGTCGGGGGCGCCGCCGTCATAGGGAGCTACGTGCTCTGGCTGCGGGGAGCTCCGGGCGGCGCAAACGCTCTGTGGGGCGGGGTGCCCACAAGCCTCCGGCCTGTCTACACCGTCTCCATGATCCTCTCCGCGATCGGGTATCTCGCGGTCTTCTACTACCTTCTATTTGAGGTTGTCCCCACCGAAGTGCACATCGGTGGGGAGCTCGGATTCGTGTGGTTCATCCCCATCGTCGTGTTGATGCTCTTCCCCTCGGCTCTGTGGATGCCGTTGTCCGGCCTGTACGTGGATAGGCCCAGTGCGGGCGTATGGATCGCCGTTCGCACAGTCCTCTTCGTCGTTGGACTTGCCTCCATAGCGCTCGCCTGGGCGCTTCTGACGCTCAAGCCTAACAGCGGGGATGCGGCCTACTGGATCGCGACGGTGGGCAGCTGCTATTTCGCTTTCCATACCTTCGTG
>JAAYCW010000135.1 GCA_012729575.1 Actinomycetota bacterium
CCGGCAGGGAGAGAGACGAGCGCCGGGCCGAGCGGGTGATACGCCCGGGGAGTGAGAGAAAGCGCGTGCGCAGCGTCTTGGTGGTCATCCGGGGAGTCTCGGCCAACTGTCCGACCCAGCGCCCCAGATTGTGGGCCATGACCTGCAGAGCCAGCCAGGCGGCGTTGGCCCCGAACTTTCCTGAGGGCAGATGGTTGAGGCCCACCCCATGCTTGAGGTCCCGGATGACGTTCTCGATCTCGGCATGGCGGCGATGATCGGCTTCGAGTTCCAGGGTGTCACCCTCGCGATCAGTCACGAAGCCGTGATAGGCGTAGGTGGCAAACAGAGCGAGTTGGCTCCCGGGACTGGGCGGCACCCGGCGCACGATGAGACGCACGGCCACGCCTTGTTTGCCGAAGGCGGTGTAGGGGAGCTCGGTCACCGCCGCGCCGGGCAAAGGGTAGCCGATCGGCTGCCAGGCCGTCTCCGCAAGCGCGGCAATCCTCGCGGCGAGACTCTTATGAAGGGGCAGGCCGATGGAGAAGCGCACCTTCTTCCTGCAGCAGGCTCTCACCACCTTCTCCGAGTAGAAGCCGGCATCCGCCCGCAGAGTGAGCTCGCCCGTGTGCCCCGCCGCGCGTACCCGGGCATGCGTCTGGGAGATGAAGCGCTCGACTCCTTGGGCGGTATGAGCTGGGCCGCCGCGGAGTTGGGCGTGCAAGACCTCCCCGGTGGCCGGCAGTACGGCCAAGAGGGGGTGATATCCACGTACGTGGGTGTAGGTGAAGCGGCTGCCGCCGGCTTTCGCAAGACCGTAGGTCTCGCAGATGGTGGAATCAAGATCGATGGTGAGGGGTCCATCACCCGGTCCGGCCCCCAAGCGCCAGGCCCGCGACAGGGCTTCCCGGCTCACCACGTCGAGTTGCAGGGCGTGTCCCCACCGAAACGAACGCAGGAAGGTCCCGAGGGTGGAAGGTGCCCGCACCTCTTGGCCCAGCACGGCCTTTGTGCGGCCCGCACGCAGGATCCCCGCGTCATCGATGCAGTCTCCTCCGGAAAGAGCAGAGTAGATGAGGGTGAGGGCCTTCACACCCGCGTGACCACGGCCGGGGGCCTCCCCGAGATCGACGACACGGTCATAGAGTTCCCGAAGGCCCAGCTTCTGCGCGAGCGTGGCCGGCAGAACAAGGCCGGCATCGGCGACGGCACGGGAGTCAGAGAAGGCTACTGACAGACGGTCCAGGCTGTGGGAAGATTGCATCTGATGAGTGCCTTTCTCTCCGGGTGTTTGTGGTCTTAAGCAACTCACATTCTCCCAGGAAAGAGGGCACTTGTCGCCTTTCTAAGGCTTGATCTGAGGACCGGGGAGCGGTGGATTCCGACTAAGTTCGAGTCTCGGTTGAGCGCACAGTGGGGCGTCTATCGGACCCCCCGGTTCGATACGACTGCCATGATGCGTTGTTGAGTCGCAGG
This sequence comes from Actinomycetota bacterium, assembly GCA_012729575.1. GTDB lineage: Bacteria > Actinomycetota > Thermoleophilia > RBG-16-64-13 > RBG-16-64-13 > RBG-16-64-13. The sequence goes on from JAAYCW010000135.1 coordinate 1,456, forward strand.
CGCTCAGCTCCTATTATGGTTTCCTCGGTCTTTCTCGAATCTTTCTGGTTCGCGGGAAAACAGCGGTAAGTCTGAATCATCGGTGTCTACGAGCGGAGGTGAGTCGTGCACGAATACGCACGCGAGGTGATCGAAGCCGTCAAGGCCAGGGATCCTCTGGAACCAGAATTCCATCAGGCTGTGACGGAGGTGTTCGAGTCGGTCGCTCCGGTTCTGGATGCCCATTCTGAGTATCGCCAGGCCCGCATCCTTGAGCGTCTGGTAGAACCCGAACGGGTGATCATGTTCCGCGTGCCCTGGGTCGACGACAACGGCGATATCCAGGTGAACCGTGGCTTCCGGGTGCAGATGAATTCCGCCATCGGCCCCTACAAGGGCGGATTGCGCTTCCACCCCTCGGTGAATCTGAGCACCATGAAGTTCCTTGGCTTCGAGCAGACCTTCAAGAACGCCCTCACCACCCTCCCCATGGGGGGCGCCAAAGGCGGGTCCGATTTCAACCCCAAGGGTAAGAGTGACAGCGAGGTCATGCGCTTCTGCCAGAGCTTCATGACCGAGCTGTACCGGCATATCGGGCCCGATACGGATGTCCCTGCGGGCGACATCGGCGTCGGTGGACGGGAGATCGGCTACCTCTTCGGTCAATACAAGCGTCTGAAAAACGAGTTCACCGGGGTGCTCACCGGCAAAGGGCTGGGCTGGGGCGGATCGCTCGTCAGACCGGAGGCCACCGGCTACGGCGTGGCCTATTTCATCACCGAGATGCTGGCGACGAAGGGGGATTCGTTGGCCGGGAAGACTATAGCCATCTCCGGTTACGGCAACGTGGGGACCTACTTCGTGCAGAAGGCCGTCGAGTTCGGAGCCAAGGTGGTCAGTATAGGCGACGAATACGGTTGCGCCTTCGATCCTGACGGCATCTCGGGCGAGAAGCTCGCCTATATGGCCGATCTATGGACCGTGTACCGCAAATCGGCCAAGGAGTACGCGGACAAGTTCGACTGCGAATGGAGGCCGGAGACTAAGCCGTGGCGTTTCATCAAGTGCGACATCGCCGTGCCGACGGCCATGCAGAACGAGATAGAGGCCGAGGATGCTGCGGCTCTGGTAGCCAACGGCTGCCAGGTGGTCTGTGAAGCCGCCAACATGCCCTGCACTTCGGAGGCCATCCACGTCTTCGAAGAGGCTGGAGTCATGTACGCTCCGGGTAAGGCGGCGAATGCCGGGGGCGTGGCCACGTCGGGACTGGAGATGTCGCAGAACAGCATGCGGCTCAGCTGGTCGAGTGATGAGGTGGATGGGCGCCTGCATCAGATCATGACCGGTATCCACCAGGCCTGTCTGGAAGCGGCCGAACGCTTCGGGTCGCCGGGCGACTACGCCACGGGAGCGAACATCGCCGGCTTTCTCAAAGTTGCCAACGCCATGATGGACCAGGGTGTCGTCTAGTAAACTCCCTCCGACAATCGGTGAGGCCGGCGCCTTCTGGGTAGCCGGGAGGGAGGTTACGTGAACGAGTACTGCCGATGGGCCAGTAAGGAACTGGTCCCAACTAAAGACCCTGGACAGCCGGAGTTCCACCAGGCGGTGGAGGAGGTCCTCGAGTCGGTCGCCCCTGTTCTCGACGCTCACTCCGAGTATCGCCAGGCCCGCATCCTGGAGCGACTGGTGGAGCCGGAGAGAGTAATCATGTTCCGCGTGCCTTGGGTGGACGACCGTGGTGAGATCCAGGTCAACCGGGGTTTCCGAGTGCAGATGAACTCGGCCATTGGTCCCTACAAGGGAGGCCTGCGGCTGCATCCGTCCGTCAACCTGAGCATCATCAAGTTCCTGGCTTTCGAGCAGGTCTTCAAGAACGCCCTCACCACCCTCCCCATGGGCGGCGCCAAGGGTGGATCCGATTTCAACCCCAAGGGCAAGAGCGACAACGAAGTCATGCGCTTCTGCCAGAGCTTCATGACCGAGCTGTACCGGCATATCGGTCCCGATACGGATGTCCCTGCGGGCGACATCGGCGTCGGTGGGCGGGAGATCGGCTACCTCTGGGGCCAGTACAAGCGTCTCCGCAACGAATTCACCGGGGCCCTCACCGGCAAGGGTACGGCGTGGGGTGGCTCTCTCATCCGGCCTGAAGCCACCGGGTACGGGGTGGTGTATATCGCGACAGAGTACCTCGCCACCAAAGGCGAATCGTTGGAGGGCAAGACCTGTTTGGTCTCGGGTAGCGGGAACGTGGCCCAGTATACTGTGGAGAAGCTGCTGGACCTGGGCGCCAAACCCGTCACCCTGTCCGACAGTTCGGGCTACATCTACGATGAGTCCGGGATAACCCGGGAGAAGCTCGCCTTCGTCATGAGGTTGAAGAACGTCATGCGCGGACGGATCTCCGAATACGTCTCCAAGTATCCAGAAGCGGTGTATCAAGAGGCAGATCCGACCCTGGGCTACAACCCGCTCTGGTCTCATCCCGCCGATTGCGCCTTCCCCTCTGCCACGCAGAATGAGATAAACGACCGCGATGCCGCCCATATGTTAAGAGAAGGGGTCCATCTGGTGGCTGAGGGAGCCAACATGCCCACTACCCCTGGGGCCATCGAGAACTTGGCCGACGGCGGAGCGGTCATCATCCCGGCGAAGGCCGCCAACGCAGGCGGCGTGGCCGTCTCAGGGCTGGAGATGTCGCAGAACAGCATGCGCATCGCCTGGACGCGGGAAGAGGTGGACGCAAGACTCCAGGGCATCATGAAGGAGATCTTCACCACCATAACCGTTGCGGCGGAGCGTTATGGCCTGGAGAACGATCTCATAGCCGGGGCCAACATCGCCGGATTCCTGAAAGTTGCGAACGCCATGATGGATCAGGGTGTGGTGTGACCTCGGATCGGCCCGACACTGAGTGTGGAGGCCTCACCGCTAGGCGGGAGAGGGATGGGTGGACGCCCACCCTCCCCGGCGAGCGGGGTGGGCAGGTATTCCAACACCTCATGTCGCGCCGGGTGGAAGACATTATCCTGGTATCCAGCCTGTACGACACCTTCATCCTGCAGGAAGACGGCCAGCTCAGCGAGTTGATACTGAGCGAGTTTTTGGAGCTCAACCTCCATCACACGACCGGCCTGACCCACGTGTCCACGGGTGAGGAGGCGATCGCTCTGGCCAAGTCGCACAGCCGTTTCAACCTCATCATCACGGCTGTGAACGTGGGCGATATGGATGCCGTGGAGCTGGCCGAGAGGGTGCGGGAGGAGGGGCTGGATATCCCTGTGGTGCTCCTGGCCTACGACGGTGGCGAGCTGTCCGAGTATATGGCCCGGCAAGACACGGCGGCCTTGGAACGCATCTTCCTCTGGCAGGGTGATCCCAAGATACTCCTGGCCATAGTGAAGTACGTTGAGGACCGCCAGAACGTGGAGTACGACACCGGGGTGGCCGGTGTGCAGTGCATCTTCTTGATCGAAGACAACATCCGCTTCTACTCGGCCTTCCTCCCGATCATGTACGACGAGGTCATCAGATACTCTCAGAGGCTGCTGACCAAGGGTATGAACATGGCGCACAAGATCCTACGGATGCGGGCGCGCCCCAAGATCCTATTGTGCGCGAACTTCGAGGAGGCTTGGGAGTACTTCTCCAAATACTCGGACCAAACCCTCGGCGTGATTGCCGATATGCAGTTCCCCCGAGAAGGTGTCCTCGACCCGGAGGCGGGGGTGGAGTTCGCTCAGAAAGTCCGGCAGAAATGGCCGGACATCCCCATACTCCTTCAGTCCAGCCGGGTGGAGAACGAGCGCCCGGCCCTGGAGGCGGGCGCGTCGTTCATGCTCAAGGGATCTCCAACGCTGCTGAAGGACCTGCGGCAGTTCATGGTCGGCAGGTTGGCCTTCGGCGACTTCGTCTTTCAGATGCCCGATGGGACGGTGGTGGATCGCGTACGCGATCTGCGCGGCCTTCTGGAGAGACTGCGGGTCGTGCCGGCGGAGAGCATCGCGTACCATGCGGACCGCAACGACTTCTCCCGCTGGCTGCGGGTGCGGACCGAATTCGACCTTGCCCGTCATCTGCGGGTCCGCAGCAGCACCGACTACCCGGGCGTGGAGCAGCGCCGCAACTACCTCATCTCTCAGATTGACGCTTACCGGCGGGAGCAGGCTCGCGAGACCATCGGCGACTTCGATCCGTCTACGTTCGATCCCACGGCCAGCTTCGCCCGCATCGGCGGAGGTTCTCTGGGCGGAAAGGCTCGGGCGCTCGCCTTCGTCAGACGCCTCTTGGCCGATACAGACCTTGCGGACAAGTTCGAGGGGGTCAATATCACCGTGCCGCCTGCGGTGGTCCTCGGTACCGATGTGTTCGATAAGTTCCTGGACGACAACAATCTGCGCGATTTCGCCATGAGCTGCAACGACGACGAGGAGATCGAGCGGGAGTTCGTCGCCGCCGGCTTCCCGAGAGAATACGAAGCCGACCTTGCCGCCTTCCTCGAGTTCATGTGCAGTCCCCTAGCCGTGAGGTCGTCCAGCCTACTCGAAGACTCGCAGTACCAGCCGCTTGCCGGTGTGTACAACACCTACATGCTCCCCAACAATCACGAGGAGCTGCAGGTGCGGCTGGAGAGGCTCGTAGAGGCGGTGAAACGGGTCTACGCCTCAACGTTTCTGACCTATGCCAAGAACTACTTCAAAGTGACCCCCTACCTGCTGGAAGAGGAGAAGATGGCCGTTCTCATCCAGAAGGTGGTGGGATCCCGGCACGGTCCTCGCTTCTATCCCCATCTGGCCGGTGCGGCGCGTTCGTACAACTTCTATCCCCATCCGCCACAGACTCCTGAGCAGGGTGTGGTGGCCGTGGCTCTAGGTTTGGGCCGTACAGTGGTGGATGGAGAGACCTCGCTCTCCTTCTGTCCCGCCTGTCCTCAGAACCTTGTCCAGTTCTCTACGCCCCGGGACATGCTCGAGAACTCCCAGCGCGAGTTTGTCTCCATCGAGATGGACGAAGAGGATGGGGAGATCACCGAGCGGCACCATCCGTTGGAGACGGCCGAGGAAGACGGCACTCTCAGCTACGTTGGTTCCACGTACTCGGCCGACAACGACGTCGTTTATGACGGTACCTCCCGCCCGGGTATCCGGCTGGTAAGTTTCGCCCCCATACTCAAGCACCACACCTTCCCTCTGCCGGAGATCATGGTCCATCTGCTGGAGTTCGGGAAGAAGGGGATGAATGGTGAAGTGGAGATCGAGTTCGCAGTCGATCTGACGAGCGCCAAGGGAAAGCCCAAGGAGTTCGGATTCCTCCAGCTCCGACCCATGGCCATGACCAGGGAAAGTGAAGAGGTCGATACGGAGAACATCGATCCCGGCAGCGTCCTCTGCCGGTCGGAGAGTGTCCTGGGCAACGGAAAGTTCACTCATATACACGACCTGGTGACGGTCGACCGGCGTCGATTCGTCCGGGCCAAGACCCGCGAAGTGGCTGCGGAGATAACCCGTCTGAACGCCGAACTGCTGAGTAGCGGTGTCCCTTATGCCCTCATTGGTCTGGGTAGGTTGGGGTCGGCCGACCCTTGGTTGGGGATCCCCGTCACTTGGGACCAGATCTCGGGGGCCCGGGTCATAGTCGAAGCGGGCTTCGAAGACCTGCATGTTACCCCCTCGCAGGGTAGTCACTTCTTCCAGAACCTGACCTCCTTCCGGGTGGGCTTCTTCACGGTGAATCCGGAGGCGGGAGAAGGTTTCGTCGACTGGACCTGGCTCGAGGAGCAGATGGGGGAACCGCAGGATGGTTTCGTGCGCCACCTCCATTTTTCGGAGCCGCTGGTGGTCAAGATCAATGGCAAGCGCCAGCAGGGGGTTATCTTGAAACCCGGTCACGGCGGGGTGAACGGCGGGCAATGAGAGATTCGCTGGTCGATAGACGTTCGGTGGAACGACTGCTTCTTCTGGTGGGGGCACTCCGCTCCGGGTTGATCGATGCCCTAGGTGGCGAGGAAGCGCTGCCCCTTGAGGAGGTGGCGCGCATCGCCGGCACCGACCTCCGGGCCAGTCGCATCGTCCTTGCAGCTCTGGCTTCCGAGGGCGTCGTCGAGGAGACCGAGGGAGCCGACGGTAACATCTTCTACCGGCTGTCACCGGTGGGGCGGGCCCACCTGCTGAACGAGGGGCCGGATTTGGAGCGGGCCGGTCTGGTCCATGAGGTCAACAAGTTGCGGGGCTGGCTGGAGTTGCCGGAGGTGATCCGCACCGGCAGGCCGGCGTCTGGCGGTATGGCGCGCAAAGATGTGCGCAGTCGGGCCATGGCCATGGGGGAGCGCGACCCGGCCGTTCTCCAAGAGGTGGTGGAGCGCTGCTTCGGCTATGCGGGGGGTCGCATCCATACCATGGTAGACGTAGGCGGCTCCGTGGGTCACCTGGCCCGCGAGTTCTCTCGTCGTGGAGTGAAGACCTCCCTCTTCGACAAGGAGGAGGTGCTGCCTTTCGCCCGCGAGTATCTCGGCGAAGAGGCCGGTGATATCACTTTTCTCGGGGGCGACCTCACCGAGGCGCTCCCGGCGGGGCCGTTCGACCTGGTGTACTTCGGCAATGTTCTTCACATCTACAGTCCGGAGACCAACGCCCGGGTCGCGCTCGAGGCTTACCGAGCCACCTCACGCGGCGGCACCATAGCCATCCAAGACTACGTGTGGGGCCGCAGCCCGGCTGCAGCTCTGTTCGCGGTGAACATGCTGCGCTCGACGGACGACGGAGGAGTGTGGACCGAAGAGCAGCACCGGGCGTGGCTGACCCGTGCCGGCTTCACCGGTGTCGAGGTCCTCGACCTGGATACCAGCGGGGGCCAATTGGTCCTGGGTAGACGTCCCGCAGGTTTATGAAGGGTGGGGAGCGGGCAGCTTTCAAAGGGTTTCTGAAGGCTGCAGGGGGTAGCTACTAAGGCCGAGGAGGGTTGAATCCTTGCTGACGGTATTGGGTCTGGCGGGAAGTCATCGCCGGGGCGGCAACACCGAGACCCTCCTCGACTGGTGCCTCGAAGCCGCGCGCGACGAAGGCGCCGAGGTGGTCAAGTTCAGGCTGTCCGATTTGGATCTACACGGCTGCCGGGCCTGCGACGGTTGCTGGAAAGACGGTACCTGCGTGGTCAGGGACGGTATGCAGGACCTGTTCCCGCACCTACGGTCGGCGGACTCGATCGTGCTCGCCGCTCCCACGTACTTCATGGGGATGCCCGCGGTGCCCAAGATGATGGTGGATCGCTGTCAGTGCTTCTGGGCCCTCAAGTACGTGCTCAAGCGGTCGCTCGTAGAACCAGGTCGGCCGACCCGTTTTGGAGCCTATCTAAGCTGTTCGGGGACCAAGCACCCGCGCGCGTTCGATGGTGCCAGGGAGGTTGTGAGCAGCTTGTGGCATGTCCTGGAGGTGAAATCGGTCGGGGAGATGCTCATTCCAGGCGTGGACGCGAAGGGCGAGATAGAGGAGCAGCCCGGAGCGCTCGACCAGGCGGAGGCTGTCGGCCGCCGTCTGGCTGGGGAGAGGGCTCAGGAAAAGGAGGAGACGTGAGCGAAGACATTAAGACCTGCATCAACTGTGGCAAGCCTCTGGCCGATCGGGTGGAGGAGGTGGAACGCACTGGGACCGGCATCAGTCTGGCTACCGGTGAGTGCAGCACCTACCGGGTGTGGTTCTGTGTCAACAAAGAATGCGTGATGTTCAATACCGATCTCTACCGGGAGCAGATAGCGGATCGTACCGACCGCTGATCTGTGTCGATCGCCGATCTGCACGGTGGGCGGTCGCGCGTGGAGTTGCAGGGAAGCGGGGGAAAGAGGACGACATGGCTAAGCGTTTGTATCGGTCTCGGACCGACAGGATGATCGGAGGAGTGTGTGGCGGGCTTGCCGCCTACTTCGACATCGACCCGACCATCATCCGGGTGCTGTGGGTGGTCGTGACCCTTATGGGCGGGGCGGGGATTCTTGCCTATCTCATCTTGTGGGTGGTCGTTCCGTTGGAGTCGCCGGGGTCGTTCCCTCCTCAGCCTCCCTACTAGGGCTCTGAGCGCCGCCGTCTGGTTTGATGCAGCGGGTGGTGCAGCGGATCTATTGTCGGCGGGAGGAAGCGGGGAAGGGAGGTGACGGCTGATGACAGACATACCTAGACTGACCACCTTGTCGCACGGCTCCGGCTGAGCGTGCAAGCTGGGCCCCAAGGACTTGGGGCAGGTTATGAGTATGCTGCCGCGGGTCGAAGATCCAGCTCTGTTGGTGGGATCAGACACGCTCGATGATGCGGCCGTCTACCGCTTGAGTGACGAGCTCGCCCTGGTGCAGACGGTGGATTTCTTCACGCCTGTCGTCGATGACCCTTTCGACTTCGGACGCATTGCGGCCGCCAACGCCTTCTCCGACATATACGCTATGGGCGGGCGCCCGTTGACGGCTCTCAACATCGTCTGTTTCCCCAAAGAAGTGCTACCTCTCGACTACCTTGGCCGCATCTTACAGGGCGGTGCTGAGACGGCCCGTTTGGCCGGAGCGACCATCGTCGGAGGACACACCATCGACGACCCAGAGCCGAAGTACGGCCTGGCGGTGACGGGTCTGGTGCGCCCCGGCGAAGAATTGACCAATGCGACCGCCAGGCCCGGCGACTTCCTAGTGCTCACCAAGCCTCTGGGAACGGGCATCATAGCCACCGCCATCAAGCAGGGCACGGCCTCCAGCACTGCTATAGCCGCCGCAACCGCAGCCATGGTCCAGCTCAACCGGGATGCTTCCGAAGTGGCCCGAGAACACGGAGTGGAGGGCCTCACCGACATCACCGGCTTCGGCCTCCTCGGCCACCTCACCGAACTGTGCCGGGCCAGCACGGTGGGAGCAGATCTCTGGTTTGAGAGACTCCCGCTGCTCCCCGACGCGGCCGATCTGGTTCGCGGAGGAGTGGCGCCGGGTGGCACCAGACGCAATCTGGAACACGTGGAGCCGTGGACCACGTTCGACGAGACGTTGGAGCCCTGGCAGCGCCTGCTGTGCGCCGATGCTCAGACCTCGGGCGGCCTGGTGCTGTCGGTGCCGGAGGCGCGCCTGGCTGAGGTGTTGAAGGCTCTGGACCTGCGGCACGTCTCGGCGGCCGCCGTCATCGGAAGGGTGCGCGAACCGGGGGACAAGCTGTTGCGCGTTCGCGCGAGCGCAAACGCGACCATCTAGGTCACGCCGAAGCGGCGATATCCCGGTTGAGGGCGACCGAAAGACTCACCATGGTCCCGCCCCCGGGTGCGCGGGCGAAGACGACCTCGTCCATGAGGGCCACCATGAGCGGCAGACCGAGCCCGCGGTTGGTGATGCGGTCCCAGCGCGGTGGCGGGGGATGAAAGAGTCCGGTATCTGTGATGGTGAAGGTCAGACGCTGAGCGTGGACTCGGGCGCAGACTTCCAGAGACATCGCCTCACCTCCGGCGTGCTCCACGGCGTTGGCGCAGGCCTCGGATACAGCCAGCTTCAGATCGAACATCTTCTCCACATCGAGAGCGACCTCTACCGCCACCTCTTCCACGAACCTCCGCACGGCCGCCAATTGGGCAGTATCCGCTCTGACCGTGATGTGCCGGTCGATGCCCGGGGGTAGGGCAGCGGTCAAGTCCTGTCTCCTTCGGGCGTCACATTCGCCGGTGGGATGGTTTCAACCGATGCGGTCTCGGGGAGCGCGGCCTCCGCTTCAGAGCGGTCGGCAAACACCTGGAAGCCGGGGTCGGCGACCAGGCCTACGATCTCGAGAATCCGGCGGACGTTGTGGTTGGGACCCATAACCCCAAGCCATCCGTGGTCGCGTATGCGGCGCAGCCCGGCGAGGAGAACACAGATCCCTCCGCTATCGATATATGTGACCCGACTCAGATCGAGCAGGACGACCGTTGTGCCGTGATCAAGGACTTCGCCCAGAGCGGTCTCCAGGGCTCCACAATTGTTATGATCGATCTCTCCCCGAATCTCGAGGAGAGGGACTCCCTTAAGGGCCGTAATCGTAATCTCCATTGGCACCGAACGGGTCTAGCTTTGGCCGACGTGGATACTACTACCCGGAAACCGGCTCGCTAAACTCGTCGGAGCGAGGTTTCTGCCAGCGGAGAACGGGGTGCCGCGCGGCCAAGGTCTCATCCGGCCTCCGGACCGGGGTGTGGTGCGGAGCTTCGCGCACCGTCTCCGGGTCGTTGGTGATCTCCCCATCGATCTGCCTCATCACGTCGACGAACCGGTCGAGGGTATGCAGGTCTTCGGTCTCGGTGGGCTCCACCATGAGGGCTTCCCGCACGGTGAGGGGGAAGTAGACCGTGGGAGGATGGATGCCGAAGTCCAGGAGCCGCTTGGCGATATCGCGGGCGGTGCCGCCCCGTTCGGCCTGTTGCGTGGCTGAGATGACGAACTCGTGCATGCAAGGTCCATCGTGGGGTACGGAGTAGAGGTCGCACAGACGGGCCCGGAGGTAGTTGGCGGCAAGGACCGCGTCTTCTCCTGCCCGGGTGAGCCCATCGGACCCCACGCTGAGAATGTATGTGAACGCGCGTATCATCACGCCCACGTTGCCGAAGAAGCCCTTTACCCGGCCGATACTAAAGGGACGGTCGTAGTCCAGTGTGAATACACCTTCGCCCTGGACCGGCCGGACGAGCGGCATAGGCAGATATGGCTCCAACGTTGGTCCGACGGCGACCGGCCCGGCACCCGGTCCTCCGCCGCCGTGGGGCGTGGAGAAGGTCTTGTGCAGGTTGAGATGCACGACGTCCATCCCCATGTCGCCCGGCCGGGCTTTGCCCAGGATGGCGTTCAGGTTCGCCCCGTCGTAGTAGCAGAGAGCGCCGGCTTCATGTATCAGCCTGGAGATCTCCAGGATGTCTTCTTCGAACAAGCCCAAGGTGTTGGGGTTGGTGAGCATGATGGCCGCGGTGCGCTCAGAGAGATGGCGTCGCAAGGTGGAGAGGTCGATAAGACCGCGGGGCGAGCTGGGTATCTCTACCACCCGGTAGCCGGCCATAGCGGCCGAGGCCAGGTTGGTGCCGTGGGCGGAGTCGGGGACGATCACGGTATCTCGGCCGGTACCGTCGTTGTCCCGGTGGTAGGCCTTGATCATGAGGATGCCGGCCAACTCCCCCTGAGCGCCGGCGGAGGGCTGAAGACTCGCCCGCTCCATTCCGGTGATGGTAAGGAGAGCCTGTTCCAGCTCGTACATCAAACGGAGTACGCCTTGGACTTGGTCCTCCGTCTGGTAGGGATGGAGAGCGGCGAATCCGGGTAGGGCAGACATCTCTTCGTTGAGCTTGGGGTTGTACTTCATGGTGCACGACCCCAGCGGATAGAACCCAGTGTCAACGCAGTAGTTGAGCCGCGAAAGCCTGGTGTAGTGCCGCACCACCTGAGGCTCGGCCACCTCCGGCAGAGAGGGAGGCTCTTCGCGCAGGGGCACCCCGGGCAAGAGGACGGCCGGGTCCGCGGCGGGAACGCCCGCCGTGGGCAGGTGGGATCCGCGGTGCCCCGGGATACCCTTCTCGAAGATGAGGGACTCACCGCCGCTGACGGTCATCATCGGGTTCCTTGTGGCCGTGGTTCCGTCCCGGCAAGGACCTCGCGGGCCGCGGCCGCGTATCTTGCCAGAGCATCCGGAGGGTTGGACTCCGTGACAGCGACCAAGAGCACGTTCTCGGCGGGAACGGTCGGGGGTGGGGGCGGTTCATCGCGCCCGGCACTGAGATCGGGGTCGAACACGGGCCGCGCCCCTCTCTCCATGCGTAGCAGGGGAACCCCGGGATCGATGCCCTGGGTGCGCATGGCTTGGGCAAAAGCCTCGGCCGCACAAGGGAGAGCCAGGGCGAACTCTAGGAAGAAGGGACCGGTTACGAGCGGGCGGACCCCTGGTATCTCACACAACAGGCCGTGCAGATGGTGAGCGCGCTGAAGGCAGATCTCCCCGAGTTCACGCAGCCCCACGGGGCCCAGCAGGGCCAGATGAATGGTGGCGGCTAGTGCGCCCAGGGCCTGATTGGAGCATATGTTGGACGTGGCTTTTGCCCTGCGGATGTGCTGTTCGCGGGCCTGCAGGGTAAGCGTGTAGCAGGGACGTCCGTCTGCATCGAGCGTCCGGCCGACCAGTCGGCCGGGTACTTGGCGGAGGTGCTCCATACGACAGGCGAGGAACCCTACGGAAGGTCCACCAAACGACGGCGCGTTGCCGAACACCTGAGCGTCGCCGACGGCTATATCGGCACCGAGCATGCCCGGTGATTCCAGGATCCCCAGGGTGGCCAGGTCTGTCGAGACCACCAGCAACGCGCCCACGGCATGAGCCGCCTCAGCCAGGGGTGTGAGATCTTCCACCACCCCCAGGCAGTTGGGTTGGCTGACGAGGACGGCACCCGTCGCCGTCGAAAGCTGCAATGTCTTCGTGGAGGTGGTGCCCGATACGGGATCCAGGGCCTGCCTGAGCACTGTGAGTTCAGGCCCCTCGGCATATGTTTCCACCACCTGAAGGGCCTCCGGGTGCACACCTGCAGATACGAGGAGCTCGTCGCGCCCTGTGAGCCGGAGTGCCATGAAGGCCGCCTCGGCCAGGGCGGAGGGGCCGTCATAGAGCGAGGCGTTCGCCACTTCGAGGCCGGTAAGCTCGCTCACGCATGTCTGGAACTCGAAGATGCTCTGCAAGGTTCCCTGGCTGGCCTCGGGCTGGTAAGGCGTGTAAGCGGTCAAGAATTCGCCCCGAGATGTCAATGCGCTCACCGCCGCTGGGACGTAATGGCGGTAACAACCGGCCCCAAGGAAGGACAGGGGACCGGAAGGCCGGTTGGCCGCGGCCAGATCCTCGACCTTCTCTCGGGTCTCCGACTCGGGAAGACCAGGGTCGAGGTCAAGCCTCCTCAGGAGCAAGGTCTCAGGGATGGCAGAGAAGAGGTCGTCAACAGCCGAGGCGCCCAAAGCGCCCAGAAGCTGCAGCCGGTCGTTATCGTTGTGGATCGTGTGGCTCACTACTATGTCATCATATCGCGTCAGACAGAGTGTTCGAAGGCTTGTGTTACCATAACAGGCGCGCGGTAGTGGGTCGCGTGCCACCTGTCGAGCGACTGCGAGGTCAGCGTGCGCATCACCTTCATTGAGCCCGCGGCGCCGGGTTTTCATGTATATAGTTTTGTGAAGCAGCTGCGGCTCGGTCTCCCCCTCCTGGGCGCCATGATGAAGGCTCGCGGTCATCAGGTCCGCATCTATGTGGAGAGCCTGAGCGAGGTCGACTGGAACGACGTACTTGCTTCCGATCTCGTGGGAGTATCGGCCACCACCTCTACCGCCATTCGGGCCTACCGATATGCCCAGAGGGTCAAAGACGCCGGGATACCGGTCATCATGGGAGGGCCTCACGTTACCTTCTTGGCCGACGAGGCCATGGACTTCTGCGACTATGTGGTCCGCAACGAAGGGGAAGAGACCCTGGTCGAACTCATGGAATACCTGCAGGGCCGGGGCTCGCTCGAGAACATCTTGGGGTTGACGTACCGGGCGGCCGACGGCCGGGTCGTGCACAACCCGGCTCGCCCCCTTCTTAGCGGTTTGACGGAGCTTCCCTGGCCGGACCTGGATTTGGTGGTCGGCGGCGACAAGGTAAGCCCCACGCCGATCCTGGCTTCTCGAGGTTGCCCGTTCGGCTGCGAGTTCTGTTCGGTGGTTCAGATGTTCGGGCGTAAGGTGCGCGCCGTCGACCCGATCGAGACGGTCAAGCAGATCAAACGTCTACAACCCCACAAACTCTTCTTCTACGACGACAACTTCTTCATCAGCAAGCGTAGGGGCCGGGAGTTGCTCACTGAGATGATCCGCGAGGGTATCGATGTGCCCTTCTATGCTCAGATCAGGGCCGATTCGGTCTACAAAGACGGCAAGACCGACCACGAACTTCTCGATCTGCTGTGGAACGCGGGGTGCCGGATAGTCTATCTGGGCCTCGAATCCGTCAATCCGGAGACCCTCAAGGAGTATCACAAGGAATCCAGCATCGACGACATGGCGGGCGGCATGGAAGCGTTGGCCAACAGGGGTATCAAGACCCACGGCATGTTCGCCTTCGGAGCCGACTCCGACACCCAAGAGTCGCTGTACCAGACCGTCGAGTTCGCAGTCGATCATGGTTTGAACAGCGTGCAGTTCCTGGTTCTGACTCCTCTGCCGGGTACCCCGCAGACGGCTCAGCTGGAGGCGGAAGGCCGTATCTTCACCAAGAACTGGAGCCTTTACGATGGGTTTCATGTGGTGCACTGGCCGAAGCGCATGACTCCATACGAGCTGCAGGAGTCGGTACTGGAAGCGCACCGGCGCTTCTACACCGTACGCCGCATGTTCACCGTCAGGCCGAAGGCGCCCATGTACCACAAACACCAGGTGCAAGGGTATCTGCTCAGCCATGTTTGGGAGTACGTCCGGGAGAATCGGGAGTATCTGCGCGAACTGAAGGACTTCTCCGAATCACAGTCACCCCCGGTCGCTGCCACCGAGGGCTTGCTTCGGTCGGGCCTCGAGACCGTTAGCCGGTAGTATCCGATGGGAGCTGCTCGCCCTTCCGTCGGAGGATTCTCTGCACTCTGTGCGAAAAGTCATATTTAGGGTCGGCCGGACCGGCGACCTGTCGAAGCAGAGGAGAGAACTTGGCCAAAGTCGTGGCCTTCACGAACCAGAAGGGCGGAGTGGCGAAGACCACGACCACCCTCAATCTCGGGGTGGCCTTGCAAGAGCTGGGTCACCGCGTCTTGGTCGTAGACCTGGATCCACAGGGCAATCTAACCATGAGTCTGGGACTCAACCCTGACACCGCGCGTCCCAGCATGTACGACGTGCTGGTCAGTGGGGTGAACATCCAGCGGGCCATATACCATCAGGAGCTCGACGTTGCAGTGGCGAACATCGATCTGGCTGCTGTGGAGATCGCTCTCAGCTCGCTCATCGGTCGGGAGCGCGCGCTGAGCAAGGCTCTGATGCAGGTGGACGACCAGTACGATCACATTCTCGTGGATACGCCTCCGTCGCTCGGGCTTCTGACGGTCAACGCGCTCACAGCTTCCGACGCGGTCATCGTGCCGGTACAATGCGAATACTTATCGCTGCGCGGTCTTGCCCAGCTGGAAAGGACTCTCGAACTGGTCCGGGAGAACCTCAACCCCAAAGTGCACATTGCGGGTATCGTTCCCACTATGTACGATTCACGTACGATACACGGGCGTGAGGCCGTAGAGGTACTGAGGAGCAGTTTCGGCGATTTGGTCTTCGAGACGACAATCAACAAGACCATCAGGTTCGCCGAGGCTCCGGTCAGGGGAGAGTCGGTGCTGAAGTACGCTCCGGAAAGCCGGGCCGCCAAGGCATATCGCCAGCTTGCAAGAGAGGTGCTCAATGGAAAAAAGATCTAGCATGAAGGACAGCGGTCTCAGCTCTCTCTTCAGGGCGACTGAGCCGGCGAAGCCGGCCGAGACGGAGCCCTCCGGTCCGAGCATGAGCGAGGGTGATACTCCAGAGAAACCCCAATCCACGCTGAACGAAACGGAGTCTCCGTCCAGTGGCACAGGAGCCGAGGGCGAGACGCCCGATGTCTCTTCTGCTGGTCCCACTGTCACCGACGCCGGCCGGCGCACCCTCATACCGGCTTCGCGCAGCTTCCCCGCGGTCATCAGAGTCATTGGCGTGGGCGGAGCAGGGGTCAACGCCATCAACCGCATGCTGGAAGCGGGTCTGGAGGGGGTGGAGTTCATCGCCATCGACACCGACGCCCAGGCTCTCGCCACGTGCGAGGCCGATCACCGGGTGCGGATCGGCGCGGACCTGACCAAAGGCCTGGGTGGGGGCTCCGACACGAAGATCGGCCGAGATGCTGCTTTGACCGCCTACGATGAGATCAAGGACATGCTCCGGGGGAGCGACATGGTCTTCATCACGGCGGGCGAAGGGGGCGGCACCGGGACCGGTGCCGCACCGGTGGTGGCCGAGATAGCCCGGTCCCTGGGAGCGCTCACCATAGGGGTGGTGTCACGGCCGTTCGCATTCGAGGGCAAAAAGCGGGGCCTCCAGGCGCTGGAGGGTGCACGGACGCTGAAGCAGCGGGCCGACACGGTCATCGTGGTCCCCAACGACAAGCTCCTTGAGGTGGCCGACAGGAAGACCACCATGGTGGAGGCTCTGCGACTGGCGGATGACGTGCTCCGGCAGGGCGTGCAGGGCATCTGTGATCTGGTCACCGTCCCGGGTCTGATCAACCTCGACCTGGCCGACGTCCGGACCATCATGAGCGGCGCGGGAACGGCCCACATGGGCATCGGCCGGGCGCACGGCGAGGGGCGGTCGAGGAAGGCCGCGGAGATGGCCCTGAACTCGTCGCTGCTGGAGACTTCGATCGACGGAGCCCGCGGCATCCTGCTCAACATCAGTGGGGGCAAGGAACTGTCTCTCCACGAGATCACCGAGGTGGCGGAGACCGTCAACGCGGCCGCTGAGCCCGAGGCCAACATCATCTTCGGCGCGGTGATCGACGAGTCTCTCGGCGACAAGCTCTGGGTCACCGTGGTCGCCACCGGCTTCGACGCCACCAGCGAAGAGGTGCTTACGGCGGAATTGGAGGACGCGACGCGCCACGATCGCCCGACGGCGACGGGGGCTCCCGCTCCCGCCCAGACCGAGGTCCCGCGCAAAGCGCCCTGGGAAGCCCCTTGGGAGCCGGCTGAGAGCGGAGCTCCTGAGGCACCGCGGGTGGAACGGACCGAGCGCGTGGTCATCAGACCCGAAGACGACGAACTCGACGTCCCGCCGTTCTTACGGTAGATCGCCGCTCAGGTTGCGTTCGAAATAGAGACAGGTCTTCTCGGCCAAGCCCAGACTGCGGTAGAAGGCGTGGGCTTTGAGGTTCCAGTACTCGGCCAGCAGGAATAAGCGGGTGCAGCCTCGCGACCGTGCCAACTCCTCGGCGAAGCCCAGGAGTCCCCGGCCTACGTCGCTACGCCGGCGGCCACTTGTGACGACGACGTCTTGCAGTTCACAAACAGGCGACGCGGACCAGGTACTCTGCGAGAATAGGGCGGCGCACATGCCTACCAGTCGACCCTCGTCGTCGGCGACCAGGAGCAGATGGTCAGGGTCCTCCAGGATGGCCGACACGGTGCCGAGCAGACGCTCGGGACTGGGGGCGGCGACACTATGGTGCTCCATGATCTCCCTGAGAAGAGCGAGCACCTGCGGGGTGTCCGACGAGGTAGCTTGGCGATAGGTGATCATCGAGGTGAGGTTAGCAGATGGATAACGAGGTGCTGTACCTAAATGGTGACTTCCTCCCTCTCTCCCAGGGGCGGGTCCCCGTAGAGGACCGCGGATTCCAATTGGGGGACGGCATATACGAGGTCATCAAGGTGATGAACGGACGCCTGGTATGGCTTGAGGATCATCTGGAGCGTCTGGAACGGAACCTGGCCGCCGTCAGTCTGAGCGAGGCGGCTTCGGGCCATCATCTCGACTTTGTCCTTCCCGACCTGGTGGTTCGGTCGCAAGTGGATCACGGCTTCGTCTACGTGCAGGTGACCCGCGGTTTCGCTCCCCGGGAGTTCGTCTTCCCCAACCCGCCGCACCCCACCGTATTGGCGTACGCCCGCAGCAAGCCGGCTCCCGCAGTGTCCGAGATCCTGATGGGGACCACGCTCCACCCTGTGAGGGATCTGCGTTGGGCGCGCTGCGACATCAAGTCCACTAATCTGCTGGCGGCGGTGCTGGCGAAGGAGGAGGCCAGACAGGCCGGGGCGCACGAGGCCCTCTTCATGGCGGAGGACGGCGTGGTCCGCGAGGGGGGGTCGTCAAACGTGTTCGCCGTTTTGGATGGCGGGCTGCGCACCCATCCGCTCGATAATCGTATCCTGGGCGGGATCACGCGGAAGCACGTGATCGAAATGGCCCTTCAGGAAGGCTACCCGGTGGAGGAGCGGGCCTTCACGTTGGATGAAGTCATGTCGGCGCCGGCCGGAAGGTGCGAGGTCTTCACCGCTTCGACCACCAAGGACATCATGCCCGTGGTTCGGATAGGCTCCCAGGTGGTGGGAGACGGAAAGCCGGGCGTGGTGACGTTGGCCCTGCTCGACGTCATCCGCCGTGCCCAGGCGATTCTGGTCGGCTTGGAGCCTCCGCCGGCCTTGGGAGTCCGGCCCGCATCAGTTTGACCAGGGCGACATTGTCGGCGTCCGGCCCGTGCCCTTCAGCCCCGGGGACTTCCAGCACGAAGGGGATGCGTGTCAGTGCCGGGTGTCGGACGATGCGCGCCAGGCCCTCATATCCGATGAGCCCGTCCCCAGGGTTGGCATGACGGTCCCGGTTGGAAGCGAGCTCGGACGCGGAATCGTTGAGGTGGATGAGGCCTACTCTGCTCAGAAGACCGGCCCGATCCAATTCGTCAAGCAGGACCTGCAGTCCTGTCTCTTCATGGATCGGATAACCGGCGGCGAAGAGATGGGCGGTGTCCAGACACAGGCCGAGGTCGAGCGGCCACCCTGGCGTGAGGGAGGAGGCCGAGGGTGGGGCAGGTCGGGTGGATCGGTCCCGACTTACGGCCCGTGCCGGGGGGCGCAGAGCGAGCGCCTCCAAGAGGGCTCGCAGTTCGCCTATGTTTCTGCCCACGATCGCCCCGGCTCCCACGGCTGTTTCAAGGAGGAGCGGGGGCAGCGCAGGTTCGCTTTGTCCCGTCTGCTCGGCGGCCAGCGTCTCTCGGGCGGTGGTTTCCGCCGAACGGATGGCCTCGGCTACCAGTCCGATCGAGGCTTCGAATCCTTCGCCTCGGTGGGAGCCGACGTGGGTGACGACGCCGGCGGCTCCGGCCAGAGCTCCAGTGACCAGAGCATGCGCCAGCGCTGCAGCGGACCGCGCGCGGAGTTCTCCATCTGGTGAAGCGAGATTGATCAGGTAGATGGTGTGGAAAAAGAGGGGGAGTCGGTACCTGCGCAGCCCGGTCTTCAGAGCCGCCATCTCGTCCGGTTCGGGGTGGCGGGTGCGCCAGGTCCGGGGATTCGAACTGAAAATCTGCATCACCTCGGCCCCCAACGCCGCGGCGCGCTCTGGGACCGGGGCGAAACCGCCCGCTGTAGAGATCTGGGCGCCGACGATCGGCAGCTGCTTCAGCCCGGAAGGTGCCTCTGGTGAAGGCGCCGCCTGTTGGGACGTCGGGCCTGACCGGCGGATGCCCTTGCGTCCTCGGGTGCGAGGTGAGCCGGGTGTTTTACCGGTCTTCTTGTTCATAGCCGTCTGCTCGCTTCCGTTCCGCACTGGCCGTGGCTTCCGCGCCGGTCGCGGTTCCCGCTCTTGCTGCGGTTCTCCCGCTCGTCTCGACTCCGACGCTCATCTCGAGTTCCGTGCTGGTCGTGAGCCCCTCTGTCATCGGTCCAAGCCAGCATATAGAATCGACACGGGCAGAGACAAGGTGATGCCGGCCCGTTGGGGAGCGCCTGCGCGGCCTCGAGGGGCTGCGGGAGAATATTAGAGGACTCAAGAGGTCGGGGAGTATTGACGGAGCAGGGTAGCGGACTAGGGGACGATAGCAGCAGACGGCCCGGGTTGGAAGTCTGGGCTCTGGAGCCCTACTTCGGCGGGTCGCACAAGATCTTCCTGGATGGGCTGACCCAGCATTCCCGTCATGCATTCAGTCTGTTCACTCTGCCGGGGCGCCACTGGAAGTGGCGGATGCACGGCGGGGCCCTCACGCTGGCGGACCGCGCCGCGGCTGCGGCCGCGACGCGTGTTCTTCCCCACGCCTTTTTTGCCTCGGACATGCTCGACCTGCCTGTCTTTCTGGCGGCGGTCGAGCCGGATATGCGGGTTCTGCCGACGATGGTCTACTTTCACGAGAACCAACTCAGCTATCCTCTGCCTGCCGGCGCGGAGCGCGACCTCGGGTATGGATTCAAGAATGTGACGACGGCGGCTGTGGCCGACACGGTCCTCTTCAACAGCGACTATCACAGGAGGGAGTTCCTCTCGGCTGCGGCAGCATTGCTCCAAGCCGTGCCCGACGAGGTCCCGCTGGAGCTCCTGCCGGAGATTGAGGCAAAGGCCCGCGTTATCCCGGTGGGTTGTGATCTACGTCGTTTCGACCGTCACCGGTCGGAGGCTACGGGCGATGCCGCCGCGGGACGGTGGGGGTGTCCGGCAGACGGCCCTCTTCTCCTATGGAACCAGCGTTGGGAGTACGACAAAGCCCCCGGCACGCTCTTCGCAGCTTTGTATGCACTCAAGGATATGGGGGTGTCCTTCCGCCTGGCTATGGCCGGGCCCAATCAGGGCACGCCCACTGCTGAGTTCGTCGAGGCGAAAGCGCGTCTGGCCGGCCACCTCGTGCAGTGGGGGAAGGTGCAGGGCGATGCCGACTATGCTTCACTGTTATGGGCGGCGGATGTGGTGGTATCCACGGCGGTGCACGAGTTCTTTGGCATCGCTGTTGTGGAAGCCATCTACTGCGGTTGCCGCCCGGTGCTACCCGATCGGCTGAGCTATCCGGAGTTGATCCCAAAGGAAGCGCATGAAGATGTGCTCTACCGGGAAGGAGGCTTGGTAGCTGCGCTGACACGGGCGTTGGCGCGGCCTCGAGCCTGGTCGGAGGATTGGCAGCGGACCTGGGTGGGCGGCTTCGACTGGGCGGGCCTGCGGTCCCGCTACGACGAAGAGATCCAGAGTTGCTGGGACAAAGCTACGCGCATCAGGAGCCGTAGGGGCTTCGTGCGGTAGGCGACTGGGAGGATCGTTCTATGGAAAGGCTTTCGATCGACATCACCAAGTGCATGAGCGGTCTGGATGAGGGCACGGCGCTTACTCCGAACATGTTGGAACAGTTCGCTCCCCAGCTTGAGAAGGCCCGCCGGGCGGTACTGGACGCAGCCGGGACCGGGATGCTCGGCTGGATGGACCTTCCCGCTCAGGACCCGGGCCCCTACCTGGACTTCGCGGCTGAGTGCGCCGACAAGTATGAGTGCCTGCTGATCATCGGAATCGGGGGCTCGGCGCTCGGCACCACTGCTCTGGCCACCGCGCTCCTGCCCTTCTACTACAACGAGTTGAGCCCGGGGGAGCGCAAGGGACGGCCTCGTCTCTACGTGCTCGACAATGTCGACCCGGACGAGACCGTCGCTCTACTCGGCCGCCTCGATCTCAGCCGAACGCTGGTGAACGTTATCTCCAAATCGGGGACCACCGGTGAGTCGATGGCCGGCTATCTGGTGCTCCGCGAACAACTGCGGACTTTGGTGGGACAGGCAGCCCTGAACGAGCACTTCGTGTTCACCACCGACCCGGTGGGGGGAGCGCTCCGCAAGATCGGCGCCGCGATGGGCGCGCCCATGTTCGATCTGCCTCCTGACGTTGGGGGAAGATTCTCGGTCTTGAGTGCGGTGGGGTTGCTTCCGGCGGCGCTGACAGGCATGGATGTGCGTGGTCTCTTGGCCGGGGCTCAGGATATGGCTGATTGGATCGCCGAAACCAAGGGCTGGGAGAACCCGGCCTGCAAGTTCGCGGGGGTGCAATTCCTTGAGGACACCGCTCTGGGCCGCTGCGTGAGCGTGATGATGCCCTATTCGGCCCGCCTGCGCGACGTGGCCGATTGGTACCGCCAGTTGTGGGCGGAGAGCTTGGGCAAGGAGGTCGACCGGCAGGGCCGGACCGTGAACGTGGGTCCTCTTCCGGTCAAGTCGCTCGGTGTGACCGATCAGCATTCCCAGCTGCAGCTCTACGCCGAAGGGCCTGACGATAAGGTGATCACCTTTCTTGGTGTGGGAGAGTTCGACAAGACGGTGACGATCCCCACTCCGGGTCCGGAGGCGGAGGCGCTGGCTTATCTGGGTGGCCATACTCTGGGCGGACTACTCTGGGCCGAGCAGAAGGGGACCGCCTGGGCTCTCGCCAAGCGGGGCCGGCCCTCACTGACCATCACTCTTCCGCGGGTGGAGGCGTACTCGGTCGGGGCGCTCCTCTACCTGTTGGAGATGGCCACGGCCATCGCCGGTGGACTCTACGATGTCGACGCCTTCGACCAGCCCGGGGTGGAGCTGAGCAAGCAGGCGACGTATGCTCTCATGGGACGGCCCGGGTACGAGGCGCTGGCCAGCGAGATCGGGTGACGGCGCGTACGCGCCGTCACCCGATCTCGACACCCGCTACCTACTTGTAAGCAAACATATGTTCGTCTATCATGCTCTTATATGGGAGAGCGGCCAACATCCACCAAGCCTTTGGCCGACAGTGGTTCTCGGGCGGGCCTCGTGCCCGGTGCCGGCGCCGGCATCAATCCTCGGGCGGCTCACCGGGTCATAGCCCACCTGGACTTCGACGCCTTCTTTGCCGCAGTCGAGGAGAACCGGGACCCGTCGCTGCGGGGCAAGCCGGTCATCGTGGGGGGTGGCGAGCGGGGGGTGGTGTCCACCGCCAACTACGTGGCCCGGCGGTACGG
Source organism: Actinomycetota bacterium (assembly GCA_012729575.1). Classification (GTDB taxonomy): domain Bacteria; phylum Actinomycetota; class Thermoleophilia; order RBG-16-64-13; family RBG-16-64-13; genus RBG-16-64-13. The sequence goes on from JAAYCW010000135.1 coordinate 23,925, forward strand.
CGTCCATTCAGCCATGCCGCTTCGCACCGCCAGGCGTCTCTGCCCCCAGGGGGTGTATCTCACCGGGCACCATCAGCTCTACTACGAGTACTCCCGACGTCTCATGGCGATCCTCGATCAGTACTCTCCCTTGGTGGAGAAGATGAGCCTCGACGAAGCCTACGTTGATCTCACCGGCACCGACGCTTTGTTCGGTCCGCCGGTCCGGACGGCGCGGCTCATCCAGCGACGGGTGATGGATGAACTCGACCTGAGTATCTCGGTGGGGGTGGCCACAAACAAGCTGGTGGCCAAAGTGGCCTCCGACTACCGCAAACCGGGCGGTTTCACCGTGATCTCACCCGGTCGGGAGGCGGAGTTCCTCGCTCCTTTGCCGGTGGAGCGGTTACCCGGAGTAGGCCCCGTCCTTCTTGGGCAGCTACGGGATCGGGGGGTGGTCACCGTGGGCGACTTGGCTCGGGTACCGGCCGACCTTCTCCGGCTTTCCTTCGGGGAGTGGGGGGAAGTGCTCGCCCATCGGGCAAGGGGGGAGGATCTGCAGCGGGTCACTCCTTGTGAGGAAGTCAAATCCATATCCCGGGAGCACACCTTCGAAGAGGACGTATCCGATGTGGGCCTGCTTGAATCGACGCTGGTTCTACTCACCGAAGATGTTTGCCGCCGTCTCCGTCACAGAAGGCTGGAAGCGCGCACGGTGACGGTCAAGATCCGCTACTCGGACTTTGTCACACATACCTGCTCTCACACTTTGCCGAAGCCCCAGGATGTGGATGAGGTGTTCTTTGAGGAGGTCCTCGGTCTGTTCCGACATGGACGAAACCGGCGCTATCATCTGCGACTGGTGGGAGTAGGGCTCAGCAATCTGGTGCCTCGAGCCTGGCAGGACGATCTGTTCGATCAAGGATTACCGCTGCTGCGGGAACTGGATCTCAAGCTGGACGTCATCCGCGAGAAGTACGGCAATGGCGCCGTGCGCCGGGGAGCTGCGTTTCCTTAGCGTCGCTGCTAGTCGGCCGGTCTCAGTCGGCTCGGGCGTAAACGTGTATCTCGGAGAGGGAAGTGTCGTCCCACTCCTTACCTGGGTAGACGGAAACGATCGTCATCTTGATCCATTCCACCAGCTGGCGGGTGGGGATGATGGTCTGATATTCCTGGGTATCGAGTAGCCTTATCAACTGGGTTGTGCCTGTGGAGTACTCCACTTCCAGGGATTTCACCCGCGGGTTCCCTAGGAAACGCTCCTCGTCCTTCTGAGACCCGTTCGCGATCTCGATACGGGAAAGTGAGACCTGCTCGGAGAACTCGAGTTTCACCCATTCACCCACGCCTGGACCCTCCACGCCTTCACTCCATGGTGTGGCCGGGTCTCCATCCAACAGGTTGGTGGGCCGGTAGTTGTTGATTGATGTCGGCTTGAGAGTCGACGAAGAGGTGATGGACGAGGGTCGTATTAGAGTCCCCGGAATAGTGGTCACGGTGGTGGCGGACCCTTCGCCTCCGTCTGGGTTGTCGGTGCCGGTCGAAACAACCGTGGCCGTGGTGCCGGATTGACCTGCCCAGGGATCCACCGGCTCTTCCGTATCCAACGCATGCTGGACTATCGAATAGAGGGTGAACACCATGCCCGCGAGTACCAGCAGGAGGGCGATACTCATGGCGACACCGGCTGGTGTGACCCGTCGTCTGCGTCCCCAGCGAATGCGGCCGTAGAGAGAAGCTCCACAGCGGCTGCAGAAGATCGCCTGCGGCTCGTTGAGAGCGCGGCATTGACTACATCTTACAAACTCAGTGGGACTCATCCCCGTCTGCCCTTCCCTGGATCGGGCGATTCCATTCATACAAGCGTTTCACCACCGGCCACCCATTATCTCAGTATCGTGGAGTCCGTTCCTAACCCTCTGATAGAATCTGAGCGTCCCCGTAAGCAAGCACAGCGGAGAGAAGCCAATGGCCGACACCGATAGTCTCAAAGAAACCAAAGACTTCTGCCTTGATGTTCCGTATCGGCACGAAGCGTTCTTTGTCAAAGGGTCCACCTCTCTCGATTGGGGTATGCAGAACCGTCTCGCGCGTATCTTCAACCCGGTATCGGGCCACACTGTGATGCTCGCCATCGATCACGGCTACTTCCAGGGACCGACGTCAGGCCTCGAGCGCGTGGATGTGAATATCCTCCCCTTGGTCCCCTATGCCGATGCAGTGATGCTCACTCGTGGCATTCTGCGCACGACCATGCCGTCCTCCTTGGGCAAGGGCATAGTGCTCCGCGCCAGCGGTGGCCCGAGTATCCTCAAAGAGCTGTCGAACGAACAACTCGCTCTCGATATGGAAGACGCCCTCCGGCTGAACGCGTCCGCGGTGGCCGTCCAAGTATTCATTGGAGGCGAGTACGAGACGCAATCCATCCACAATCTCACCCGGCTTGTCGACGCGGGCAATCGCTGCGGAGTGCCCGTGCTGGGGGTCACGGCGGTTGGCAAGAACATGACCCGGGACGCCCGTTACTTCCGGCTCGCCTGCCGGATAGCGGCCGAACTGGGAGCGCACTTCGTCAAGACCTACTACGTGGAGGAGGACTTCGAGACGGTGACCGCGTCCTGCCCGGTTCCCATCGTCATGGCGGGCGGAAAGAAGCTCCCCGAATTGGATGCGCTGGCCATGGCCTACAAGGCGGTGAGCGAAGGGGCGGCTGGGGTCGATATGGGCCGCAACATCTTCCAGTCCGACGCGCCTGAGGCAATGATCCAGGCTGTGAACAAGGTCGTGCATGAGGGAATGAAGCCGGCCGAAGCGCATGAGCTGTTTCTGACCCTGCGCAGCGAAAAGAAGTAGTCCGAGCATGGGTGGTACCACGTTCGAGCACCTGCGTTCTCTCTGTCCCAGCATCAGCGTGGGGGTCCTGTCGGCCGATCTGATGAACTTGGGCTTGGAATTGCAGATGTTGGAGCGGGTCGGGGTCGGCATCGTGCATGTCGATGTGATGGACGGGCGTTTCTGTCCCTGGATGACGGTGGGTCCCTCCTATGTGAAGGGCCTGAAAACGTCGTTACTGAAGGACGTGCATCTCATGGTGCATGAGCCTTTGGACAAGCTGCCGGCTTATGTGGACGCCGGAGCGGATATGGTGACGGTCCACGTAGAGGCGGCGGTGCATATACACCGGGTTCTTCAGAGACTGGGGACGATGGAACACCGCGCCGGTCCCGGCCGGGGCATCGTCCGAGGGATCGCTCTCAACCCGGCGACTCCGCTGGAATCGTTGACGCCGCCTCTGCTTGACGAAGTGGAGGTGATATCACTCCTGGCTGTCGATCCGGGGTGGAGCGGGCAGAGGTTCGCTCCGCGCACCCTTGAGCGGGTGGCGCGCGTAAGGGAGATGATCTCCGGATCGGGGAGAGACATCCTCTTGTGCGTCGACGGCGGGATCACGAGGGAGAACGTGGCCCAGGTAGTGGCCGCCGGGGTCGATCTGGTGGCCGCGGGCAGCTCCGTGTTCGACGGCAAGGCGGCCGAGGCAAACGCGGGGTTCATGTTGAACACCGTGCGGCGTTCCGCGTGAAGAGGCCGCCTGAACAGACCGGGTGAGAAGGCCGTGCGAGGAGGCCGGGTGAGAAGAGGTGCTCCATGAGGTCGAGGTGGTCGGATGAGGAGGCAGCCGGGCTCGTAGCCACATATGGGACGGAGTGGGGCGAACCACTGGCCCTGCGCACGTACACGGCGCGACTCCTCGGGAGCGAACCGGACCTTGTTTTGCATGGAGGCGGCAACTGTTCCGTCAAGACGTCCTGGACAGATGTCTTCGGCGAGGAAATCCCGGCGCTCTTTGTGAAGGCCTCGGGTGCGGATATGGCCATTATCGAGCCGGCCGGCCTGTGCGGTTTGGAACTCGACTATCTGCGCCGCTTGAGGGGGCTGGTCTCTCTGGACGACGAGGCCATGGTGGAGCAACTGCGCACCCATCTATTGCGGGCCGGCAGTCCGGACCCTTCCATCGAAGCCCTGGTACATGCTTTCCTGCCTTACGCCTACGTTGATCACACTCATGCCGACGCTGTGCTGGCGCTCACCAACCGGACGGATGCGGATGCGCTGGTGCCGCAGGTGTTCGGCGACGACGTGGTCGTCCTGCCCTACGTGACGCCGGGGTTCAAACTGGCGGTAGCGGCTGCAGAGGCCTTCGAAGAACGGCCCGACAGCGTGGGTATGGTGTGGGCGCACCACGGGATAGTCACCTGGGGAGAGACGGCCCGCGAGTCGTATGAGGCGATGATTGCTCTGGTCTCCCGGGCAGAGGAATACGTGGAGTCCGGCCGGAGCCGGGGCGGCGCGCCGCCCACGGCGGCGCGCCGCGCGGTCGCTTCCCGAGGTGCGCCAGGAGTCAAGCCGCCTGGTTCGTCTTTCGCGGTGGCCGGAAAACCCGACCACCAGGGACAGATCGGTGAGCGTCTGGCTCAGGTCCTACCGGTACTGCGGGGGCTGTTGGCTGCTCGCACCGGAGATTGCGATCACCCCTACCGCCGCGTGGTGTTGAAGACGATCATCGGGTCGGAGGTGTCGGCGGCGCTCTCCGGCCCCGGTGCCCGGGAGGCGTTCTGTAACGCATCTCTCACGAGCGACCACCTTATCCGGACTAAGGCCCTCCCCCTCTGGGTCGAAGATCTGCCCTACGACGACCCGGCTGGGCTCCGTGAACGGCTTGAGCAGGCTGTAGACGGCTATCGTGAGGATTACCAGGCCTACTTGGCCCGGAACGCAGAGGCGATGCCCGCCGGGGTCGAGGCATTCGCTCCCGAACCACGTGTGGTGATGATCCCTGGCCTGGGTGTGGTATGCGCCGGGCCCGATCTTCAGGATGCTCTCATTGCTCGGGACATCACGGCACACACGCTCGGGGTCAAGATCCGCATACGGGAGTCCGGCGCGGAGTATCTCGGGCTGCCGGAAGAAGAGCTGTTCAGCATGGAATATAGGACCCTCCAGCACGCCAAGTTGCACCGGGCCCCGGTCTTGAAGGCTCCATCGGTGTCTGCCTCAAGTGGGGCGGCGGGCGCGGGGAGCGTGAGTGGGGGAAGGGCGAGCACAGACAGGGCAGTTGCAGCCGAGGTTAGTGGCGGCAGTGCCACAGGTAGGTCTCTGCGGGGGCACGTAGCTCTTGTGACCGGCGCTGCGGGCGCCATCGGGACGGGCATCTGCAGAGGTTTGTTGGAGGCCGGAAGTCTGGTTGCGGCCACCGATCTGGCCGGAGATCCACTGGACACCTTGGTTGGCGAATTGGGGGCGGAGTTTCCGAGTCGCATCGCCGGGTTCCCACTCGACGTGACCGATCCCGAGTTGGTGAAGAACGCCTTCGACTCCGTCGTCGGAGCCTGGGGCGGGGTCGATCTGGTCGTGCCCAACGCCGGCGTGGCCATGGTGGCTCCGCTGGTGGATCTTTCCCTCGACGGATACCGGAAGCTGGAGCGGGTGAACGTGGAGGGCACCCTGCTGGTCCTGGCCGAAGCCGGCAGGCTTTTCAAGCGTCAGGCCACCGGGGGCGACATCGTCTTGGTGTCGACCAAGAACGTCTTCTCACCGGGGGCCGATTTCGGAGCCTACAGCTCGACCAAAGCTGCGGCTCATCAGTTGGCCCGTATCGCCAGTCTCGAACTGGCCGGGGATGATGTACGAGTAAACATGGTCGCACCCGATGCGGTGTTCGCCTGTGGAGAGTGCCGGTCGGGCCTGTGGGCGGAAGTCGGTCCGGGGAGGATGAAGGCTCGGGGATTGGACGAGGCCGGGCTCGAGGCCTACTATCAGAATCGCAATCTGCTCAAGGTCAGGGTCACGGCCGATCATGTCGCGAATGCGGTTCTTTTTTTCGCCACCAGGGAGACACCCACTACGGGAGCGACCATCCCCGTGGACGGCGGTTTGCCCGATTCGACGCCTCGCTGAGCCGGGGGCTCGCCGGCGGACCAGTTAAACGCGAGGTGTACGACAGAGAGACGCGGGGGTAAGGAGGAACCATGTCACTCCCGACTCAGCCCATAGATCTGCGAAGCGACACGGTGACCAAGCCGAGCGACGAGATGCGCCGGGCCATGGCTGCCGCGCCGGTCGGGGATGACGTCTATCGCGAGGATCCCACCGTCAACCGTCTCCAGGAGTTGGTGGCGGATCTGCTCGGCAAGGAGGCTGCTCTCTTCGTCCCCTCGGGCACGATGAGCAATCAGTTGTGCCTGCGCACGCTGACCCGCACGGGTGACGAGGTGATAGTCCACGAGGACGCTCACGTGCTTCATTATGAGGGTGGCTCCGCGGCAGCCCTATCCGGGCTGCAGCTCCGTCCCTTGCCCGGTGCTTTGGGAGTCTTCGCTCCCGAAGATATCGAACGAGCCGTCCGTCCGGCCTCCGAGCACTTCGCGCGCACCGGAGCGGTGGAGACGGAGAACACTCACAACCGCTGCGGGGGGACGATATGGCCTCTCGATGCTTTGCAGGCCGTCTCGACGGTCGCCCGTGCCCGTGGGATCGGCGTCCATCTCGATGGCGCCCGTCTCTGGAACGCGCACAGGGCCACAGGAGTCCCCTTGCCTGCCTATGCGGCCACGGCTGATTCGGTGACGGTCTGTTTCTCAAAAGGACTCGGCGCTCCGGTGGGATCCGCGCTGGCCGGCTCAAGGGAGTTCGTGGAAGAGGCGCGCTATCACCGCAAGCGCTACGGAGGAGCTATGCGGCAGGCGGGGATAATCGCGGCCGGTGCTCTCTATGCGCTGGAGCACAACCTCGAACGTATGGCGCAGGACCACGAGAACGCAGCCCTGCTGGCCGAATACATTCAGCAGGTACCGGGTGTGGAGCTGATCCATCCGGTTCAGACTAATATCCTCATCGCTTCCGTCGCAGGGCTGGGAGCACAGGCGGCTCACGTGGTGGATAGCCTGGCGGAACACGGGGTCCTCTGCGGCGTGGCTGCGCCGGACCGAGTGCGCTTCGTCACTCATCTGGATGTGACTGCGGCGGCGGTGAAAGCGGCTGGGGAGACCATCGCCCGCATCCTGCCTACGCTCGGCCGGAGATCTGTGGATCGATGATGGGAAGAAGTTCGGACCGAGTGAGAGGAGGACCGGTGTCGGAGCCACTGCCATCGGGGCGGGATGTGGAGCCTCTGCCATCCGGACCGGCTGCGGACCCGCGGGCGCCCTACGCACGGGTGGCCGTGGTAGGACTGATCGCACGGGCAGACCATCGCGGTGGCCGGCCGGCGTGGCTTCTCCTGCACCGGGTAGACCTCGGTGATTGCTGGGATCCGCCGGGGGGCCGTGCGGAAGAAGGGGAGGACCTGGTCTCGGCCGTGGCGCGGGAGGTCAGGGAGGAGACCGGTCTTGAGGTCCGGGTAGTGGGGCCCTGCTATGCTCTGCTGACGGTCCACAAGGGCGAGCGGTTGCTTGCGGTGAGCATGGCCTGTAGGCTGCTGAGCGACCCAGATGCGGTGCGTTTGGAGCCGGAAGGGGCCATCGGCTGGCGATGGGCCTCCGAAGAGGAATGGGAGGAACTGGCTGCAGTTGGCCGCAGTAGTTGGAGTGCGCGTGACGTGCGAAGGGTGGCCGCCATGGTTGCGGCGCTGTGGGAGGTGGACGACGATTGAACCGGGGGCAGGCGTTACAGCTCGTACGGAATAAGGTTGAGAACGAGAACCTGGTCTGTCACATGCGGGCCGCCGAAGCCATCATGGGAGCTCTGGCCAAGCGCTTGGGCGGCGATGAGGAGCGCTGGCGGTTGGCCGGTCTGCTGCACGACCTGGATGTGGAGGAGACCGCCGACAACATGCACGCGCACGGTGTCCTTACGGTGCAATGGCTCCGGGAAGCGGGGCTGGATGACGAGGAGGTCCTCCATGCCATCCTCGCCCACAACGCGGCCAACGGATCGAGTGTGGAGTCACAGATGGATCGGGCCCTCTTCGCTTGTGACTGTCTTACCGGGCTGGTCACGGCGGCGGCGCTCATCCGGCCGGAGAAGCGTTTGGCACCGGTAGAGCTGAAGAGTCTGAAGAAACGCTTCAAGGAGCCCTCGTTCGCGAAGGGGGCCAGACGGGAAGACATCATGACCTGCTCGGAACTGGGCCTGGAACTGGAGGAATTCCTCGCCATCGGTCTGCAGGCGATGAAGGAGGTTGCTGATGAACTCGGACTGTGAGTCCGGGCCCCCCGGACCCCCGCCGGTCCTGCTGGTGACGGTCTACGACCCGGTCGAAGCGGAGATCATCGCGGCCAAGCTGCGCAGCGCCGGCATCGATTCATTCTTGCGCCACGATGCCTTGTCGACGGTGTATGGCCTCACTGTGGACGGCGCGGGACAGCAGGATATCATGGTGCGGCCGGGAGATCTGGAAGTGGCGAAAGCCGCGCTGGAGCAGAACCCGTAGTCTCTAGGATCCGGACGGTTTCGAAGGAGAGGATCCGGATGAGCGTGGTGTTGGGCGTGGATGTCGGGGGGACGAAGGTGGCGGCCGGGCCGGTGGACCAGGCCGGTACCCAGCTGGCGCCTCCTCTGGTCGAAGCCAGCCGGACTGAGGACACGGCCACCTTTTTGGCGGGTCTGGAACTCACTTTGCGTCGGGCTCTCGACGAGTTCGCCGGGTTCTCCCCGAAGGCCGTGGGCTTGGCGTGTGCCGGCACCGTCGATGCCCAGCGGGGAGTGGTGGTCGGATCGCCCAACCTGCCTCTGGTGGACACCCCGGTCGCCGCCATGATGGAGAAGGCGCTGAGACTACGGGTGGTGTTGGAGAACGACGCCAACGCCGCGGTCCTGGCCGAGACTGTGGCCGGTGCCGCGATGGGCTTTCGACATGTGGTGATGCTGACTCTGGGAACGGGCGTCGGTGGAGGGATCCTCCTCGACGGGCGCGTCTACCACGGAGCCCGGGGTGGAGCGGGGGAGCTGGGCCACATGGTGGTACAGAAGGGGGGTCTTGTCTGTGCCTGCGGAGGTCACGGTTGCCTCGAGATGTACGCTTCCGGGCCTGCTCTGATCCGTTACGCGGCGGCGTGGATCGGAAACTCCGAGCGCGATCCCGGGGGTGTTCTCGGGGATCTGTTCACGCGGGGTCTTCTGACGGGCGAAGCGGTTGCGAAGTTGGCCCATGAGGGGCATCCGGGGGCCACAGAGGCTGTGCGGGAGCTGGGTGTTTGGCTCGGTGCCGGTTTGGTGAGCGTGAGCAACATCTTCGATCCGGAGATCATCGTAGTGGGGGGAGGAGTGAGCGCTTTGGGCGAAGCACTGCTTGCACCGGCGCGGGACCAGGTGCGCGTGAGTGCCATGCCTCCGGCAAGAGAGAAGGTCCTGGTTGTCCCTGCCCGGTTGGGCAACAGCGCGGGCCTGGTAGGGGCCGCTCTCTCAGTTTGGGGGCGTCCGGACTGGGGCGCGGAGGGGAGTGTCCGGGCCTAGACGGGCTGTGCTGCTATGGTCCATATGTGATGCTCTACATCTGTCCCACTCCCATAGGCAACCTGCAGGACGTCACTCTGCGTGTTCTCGAGGTGCTGGCGCATGTCGAACTGATCGCCTGCGAGGACACGCGCCGCACGCGGATTCTGCTGGAGCGTCACGGTATCACCGGCCGGTTGCTCAGCTTTCACGAGCACAATGAGGAACGGCGCATCGAGTCGTTGCTCGTGCTCCTGCGAGAGGGCAAAGAGGTGGCGCTGGTCAGCGACGCGGGGATGCCTGGTCTTTCCGACCCGGGCTTCACTCTGGTCCGGGCCTGCGCCGCCGCGGGCATTCCCGTGACCGTGCTGCCCGGCGCGTCGGCCATCTCCACCGCCTTGGTGCTTTCGGGTCTACCGACAGACCGTTTCGCCTTCGTTGGTTTCCTTGCCCGCGGAAGGCGCAAGTTGATCGAGCAGTTGGCGACCTTCGATGAGACTGGAGCCACCCTGGTGGCCTTTGAGTCGCCGCGGAGGCTCCGGGCCTCGCTGGCGGCGATCGGTGAGCGTTGGCCCGATAGAGAGCTGGCTATGTGTCGGGAACTGACCAAGCTGCACGAGGAGGTACTGCGGGGGACCGCCTCTGAGGTGCTGGACCGGTTGGGGGACCCTGTGCGGGGGGAAATAGTGCTGGTTCTGGCAGCCAAACGGGCCGTTGATGCGGCCTCGCCGAAAGCCGGGATATCGGCCTCGCCGGACGAGGCGCTTTCGTGCACAGCTTTGTCTGTTTCGTCCGGTGCGACGACAGAACTCGAACAGCGCGTTCGAGCGGCCCTGGGCGAACTGGTTCGACTGGGAGTGGGTACCAAGAAGGCTGCCGGTGTGGTGGCCGCTCTGACCGGCTTGCCGGGCCGTCGAGCCTACGAGTTAGGCCTTGAGGTCAAGGCTGCGGCAGAATCCGAGGCCGGTAGCGAGACCAAACCTGGAATCGAGGCAGATTCGAAGCGGGGCGAAAGGAGGCCCTAGGGCCTCCTTTCGCCCGATGTGTCTCAGTTGTCGCCAAACGCTCTGTGAATGCGGGTGCGCCATGCCAACCCGAGCTACAGCCCCAATAGTCCGATCAGGTTGAAAAGGAGCTGGCTGCATTCACCTCGGGTAGATCCGGCGAAGAAGTCATAGGTCGGTCCCACATCTGAGAGGCCGTCAAGCAGTCCTCCGTACTGCGCCTCGCGGGCGTTCAGGTAGTGTTCTTCAGGGTAGAATTGCCCGGGCGTGAAGTTGGGGGTGAACGCAGCGGGTGGGTTGGAGAGCCCAGATGATCGAGTGATCATCGTGATCAACTGTTGGTGCGAGATCGTCGTCCAGGGGTCGAAGGACGTGGCCGTTTTGCCCTTCGTGATCTCAGCGTCCGCGCATACCGCCACGTACTTGGACGGATAGAGAGGATCGGCCCCTATTTGGGGAGAGACATCGGTAAACGGGCAGACCTCCGCGCCGGTTACGAGAAGGTCCAGCGTGAGGACGATCATCTTGGCAAATTGTTGACGGCTGATCAGGTCATTGGGACCGAAGAGACCGCCCCCTTTGCCGATGACGACTCCCCGGTCGGCGAGTTCGATGATGGCTTCGGCATGCGGTGTCACTCCAGGAGTGACGTCGGTGAACGGGCTCTCACTTCCGCCGCCTCCGCCGGCCGCGGTGCTGAAGCTCCAGACCACGGGAGCGCCGGTTAGGCTGCGGCCTCCCGAGCTCTCAACAGCGGTGGAGAGGGTCACCAAGTAGGTCGTCTCCTCCTCGAGATCGGCCACTGGGTCAAGTGTGGCCGTACGGGTGGTCGCATCGTAGGCAACAAGGGCCGGTAGCGGAGTGCCGCCGGTCTCGTGCAGGTAGAAAGTGGCCGCAGTCAGGGTCGAGGGATCCATGTTCATGTCGAAGACGGCCGCCACCACTTGGTCAACGGGGACATCGGTAGCCCCCTGGGCCGGGATCCTGGTGGCCACCTGGGGTGCGTCAGCCGCGGTGCAGAAGCTCCAGACAACCGTGGATTTCAGGTGCAACCCGTTCTCAGCTGTCACCGCTGTCGTGAGCGTGACCACGTACATCGCACCTTCCTCCAGATTGACCAGAGGGTTGATCATGGCCGTACGCTTGTCAACACTCTTGAGCATGGTGACCGGTACCACATCGCCGCCGGCCTCCTGGAGGTAGAAGGAGCCGGAACCGACGGTGGACCAGTCCATCGTCTTGTCAAAAGTGACGGAGACGGTCTCGTCCACCGGAACGTCGGCGGCAGCCGGTACCGGTGTTCTTGTCAGGATCTCGGGAGGGGTGATGGTTTTGAATGACCAAGTCTGATCGTTGAACAAAGGCAGACCGTCGGTACTCTCGATGCCGTCTGTCAAGGTGACCTCGTAGACGGTATCGGCCAGCAGATTGTCAAGTGGGTTGAGTACGGCGATGTCCGTGGCACTGCTGTAGCTCCGACCGGCCGCGAGATACGTCGTGGCCCCCGCCTTCTTGATCTTGAAAGTGGAAGCATTAAGAGTCGATTCATCCAGGTTGAGGCTGAACTTGACCGTCACGTTTCTGTTGAGGGCGACTTCTGTCTCGTCGGCAGTTGGAGACAGGTCCGAGGCAAGAAGGATCGGTTGGATCGTCCACGTGGGAAACGTGGGGTTGAAGGTGACGCTGGGTAGGGCCGCCGAAGCTTCGTCGTTGCTGCTCTGATACGCTCCTCCAAGCACCAGAGCGAAGGCCAGAAGCAAGAGCAGTAGGACGAGTGGGGTCTTGCGGTCGAGACGGTGCTTTCTCATGGTGTCCCTCCCTTGGCGCGCAGTTTGCCCGGGCCTGGGCGAGGGTGCGATTCCAAATTGTTGCCTCATCCACTCGCGCTCAGGCGATGGACGCTTTCCCACCCATCAGTATCGGCAGAACGTGAGGGTGAGTCAATCGGAACTTCAACCCGCTGCGATCGCATGGGTTGCCGAGCGGGCGGTCTGCTCCCATCCCGTGTGTTCACGGCCTTTCTGCGGTCGTCCTGTCTGGGCCGTATGGCCGCTCCGGCGCTCTAGTCTCCCCTGGACAACCAGTTCCGCAGCGCGTCTTCCAGCGACTCCCGGTCTCCCGCCACTTGCTCCTTGAAGCGTACCGGCCGGGAGAGCATCTCCCGGACCACGGGGGGTGCCGGATTGCCCGGAGCGAGTTGTTCCACTTTCTCCAGCAGTTCGAAGTCGTCACCCTCCAGTGGTTGATCAGCCGGGAGTCCGCTAAGACCGCGCAGCACATCGGCAGGGAACTTAGACCAGTGCGCCGGGGATACCACCAGCATGGGGAGATCGCCGGAGTGTCTGTCCGCCGTCTCCCACGCGACCGCGGTGTGCGGGTCTATCAGGTACCCGAGATCCCGGTGAACACGTCCGATGGTTTGGAGACAGGTCTCGTTGTCCACCCAATCGCCGATGAGGTCCTCGCGCAGGCGGGCGAACATGTCGGTCTCAAGTCGGAAGCGCCCCCGAAGCCGGAGATCGTCCATCCACTGCTGCACGAGCAGGCCGTCGTGTGCGGTCTCGTACAAGAGGCGTTCGAGGTTGGATGAGATAAGGATGTCCATCGATGGAGAAGCCGTCTTGACCAGCCGACGTCCTGCGATCTCATAGACACCGCTCTCCAAGAAGTCGGCGAGCACGTTATTTGCGTTGGCCGCGCACAGCAGACGGGCGATCGGGGTGCCCATCCGCTTGGCATAGTGGGCGGCGAGGATGTTGCCGAAGTTGCCGGTGGGGACACACACGTCGATCGGGTCTCCGAGTGCGCGCACCCCTCGGGCGACCAGATCGGCGTAGGCACTGATGTAGTAGACGATCTGGGGTACCAGCCGGCCCCAGTTGATGGAGTTGGCCGAGGACAGTTCGAGTCCGTACTCGGCCAGGAGTTCGGCTGCGAAACTCTCATGCGCGAATACGGCCTTGACCGTCGACTGGCAGGCGTCGAAGTCTCCCTTGACGGCGAAGACGTTCAGGTTGTCACCCGGTTGAGTGATCATCTGTCGTTGCTGTATGGGTGAGACTCCGCCGGCCGGATAACAGACCGCGATCTTGATATGCAGCCGGTTGGCGAAGCCGGTGAGCGCTGCAACCCCGGTATCACCGGAGGTGGCCACCAGCACCAGGAAATCTGCCTCTCTGTGCCCGCGGGAACGCGTCATCTCCAAAGCTTCCGAGAAGAAGAGAGGCATGCATTGGAGGGCCATGTCCTTGAAGGCCAACGTGGGTCCGTGCCATAACTCCAAGGCGAAGCGGTTCGTGCCCACGGCCCGCACGGGCGCGACCTCCGGATGATCGAAGTTTTCTCCGTAGGCCTGTCGAGTGATCGCCTCGATCCGCTCGTAGGGCATATCGAATTCGAAACGCCGGAACACGTCTGCCGCACGCTCCCGGTAGGGCAGACCGGCCAGCGCCTCGATCTCGGTGAGGGTCAACGTCGGTAGCCGCTCCGGCACGAAGAGTCCCCCTCCCGGTGCGATGCCCTGGAGTAGGGCCTCCGAAAAGGGCACAGGATCATCAAGAAACGACCTGGTGTCCAAGTATCCGATCAAATCCGCCCGCCGCCTGTCTCGTGGGTTTCCGTCTTCGGACAGACTAGAGCCTCACGGGCTCGGTGGCAACAGTGCCGGTCCCCCGATGGGTCCCTGGGTAGGTCGCTCGACGGTCCAGGCGATCCGTCGTGTCAGGCCTCGAACAGGTGGCTTGGGCGTTGTGGGCCATCTGTTAGAATAGCGCGGCTATGGGCCGTTTCTACATCACCACACCCATCTACTACGTGAACGACGTGCCGCACATCGGTCATGCCTACACCACGACGGCTGCCGATGTGGCTGCCCGTTACCATCGGCAGCTGGGCGACGACGTGTTCTTCCTCACGGGTACCGATGAGCACGGCACCAAGGTGGAACAGGCCGCGGTCGCTCGGGGCCTCACTCCCAAAGAGCACGCCGACGAGATGGTGGTTAAGTTCAAAGAAGTGGCCCGCAAGGTGGGCGCCAGCAACGACTTCTTCATCCGGACCACGGACCCGGAGCATGAGAAGTACGTGCAAGAGTTTGTCCAGCGCTGTTACGACGCCGGCGATATCTACAAGAGCTCGTATTCCGGTCTGTACTGCCCGGCGTGCGAGGCCTACTACACCGACGAGAACCTGGTCGACGGCCTGTGCCCCGACCACGGTACCCCGCCGGTCCGCATGGAGGAGGAGAACTACTTCTTCCGGCTCTCGGCGTTCCAGGAACGGCTTTCCGACCTGTATCGGGGTAACCCCGAGTTCGTACGGCCCCGTCATCGGTACAACGAGGCGTTGTCGTTCATCGACCAGGGGCTCGACGACATCTCCATCTCACGGGCAACGCTCAAGTGGGGCATCAGTGTCCCTTGGGACCCATCCCAGGTGATCTATGTGTGGGTGGATGCCCTCATCAACTACCTGAGTGCTCTCACCTATGCTGCTGATGAAGATCTTATCCCGCGCTTCTGGCCCGCCAGCTACCACCTGATGGCGCAGGACATCCTCAAGTTCCACGGCATCATCTGGCCGGCGCTGCTGATGTCGGCGGGGTATGAGTTGCCTGATCATCTCTTCATCCATGGCTATCTGAAGCTGGGTGGGGAGAAGATGTCGAAGACCCGGGGGAACGTGATGGACCCCTTCCCGCTCATCGAGCGGTACGGGGCCGATCCCTTCCGCTTCTACTGCCTGAGAGAGGTCAGCTTCGGTCAAGACGGGATGGTGAGCGAGGAGGGCTTCAAGGCCCGCTACAACAGCGAGTTGGCCAACGAACTCGGCAATCTACTGTCGCGGACCGCCTCCATGATCGGCAAGTACCGAGGCGGCGCCGTGCCGGCGCCGCCCCCCGGCTACGCCGACCCTCCTGAGTGCGATCACGCTCACCCCGGCTCGCCGTTGGCGGTCGAAGCGACCGATGTGTGCGCTGCGGTAAGGACGCAGCTCGAAGAGATGGACCTGAGCGCCGCTCTCGAGACCATCTGGGTCTTCGTCCGGCGACTCAACCGCTATGTCGAAGAGCGGGCTCCCTGGAAGCTGGCCAAGGCGGCGGAGGCGGAAACCGCTGCGGCCGCTGCGGCCGCTGAGTTTGCCCAGCCCGGCGGCTCGGCCGGCGGCCGCCGGCTCGGGGAAAGTTGTTCGCTCGCCATGACCGCGCGGCCGAGCATGAAGGCTTGGTCCATGGATAAGGCGGTGAAGGCCGCGAAGGCTGCATCGGAGGCGGCGGGCATCGAGGAGGGTGGGTCGGCCAACGCCGCTCTTGACGCCACCCTGTGGGATCTCGCGGAAGGCCTGCGTCTGCTGTCGGTCCTACTTTATCCCTTCATGCCTCAGACGTCCGCTCTCATCAGGGAGAGGTTGGGTCTCGGTGCACCTGCGGCTGTGGATAGCGGCCTTCCGTCCTGGGACGAGGCGGTCTGGGGTCTGATGCCCTGCGGTCTATCGGTGGGTGGGGGTGCGCCTCTCTTCCCCCGTATCGAAGAATGAGGCAGCGCGGACGTAGCCGGTGTTGATCGACTCCCACACCCATCTTGATCATTGCCACGAGGATCCCGCCGAACTGGTCGCCGATGCTCAGGAAGCAGGGGTGGACATCATCATCCAGTCGGGCATCGATCTTCAGCGCTCGCGCCACTCAGTGGAGCTGGCGGAGCGGTTCCCCCAAGTGTTTGCGACGGTGGGCTTTCACCCGCACGAAGCGGGTAATCTCGACGAGGCGGCTCTTGAAGAACTCGAGGCGATGACGTCGAACCCACGTGTGGTGGGAGTGGGAGAGACCGGCTTCGACTTCTATCACGACAACTGGCCCCACGGGACTCAGGGTGAAGTGTTCGCCCAGCATCTCCAGCTGGCCCGCCGGTCCGGCCTGCCGGTGGTGATACACACGCGTGAAGCGGCCAAGGATACGATGGAGGCGTTGGAGAGACATGGCTCTGGGCTGACCGTGGTCCTGCACTGCTTCTCTCTGCCGAATCTGCTGGACGAGGTGGTGGAGCGCGGCTACTTCGTCAGCTTCGCCGGAAACGTGACCTACAAGAGCGCTACGGACCTGCAGGAAGCTGCTCGGTCGGTGCCGGCGGAACTCCTCCTATTCGAGACCGATGCACCCTGGTTGGCGCCTGTGCCCGTGAGGGGGCGCCCGAACCGCCCCAGTCTGGTGGCGAAAGTGTACGAGTTCGTCGCCGGTCTTCGCGGCGAGGCGGTAGAAGACCTGGCCGCGCAGGTGGAGTCGAACGTACGCCGGGCATTCCCACGAATCGGGGGATAGACCGGCGACGCCTGCCGGACACGCACCCCTTGAGCGTGAGATGAGCAGGGAAGAGCCTTCAGACAGTCACGAGGTCAGCGGCGACCGTCGCAAGCCGGAGGGCGCTCTGCGGCAGGTCTCGCTCGCCCGGTTGGCCGAGTTCGGCGTCATCCCCAAGCGGGATCTGGGTCAGAACTTCCTGATCGACGACAACATCCTGGGCGTTATTCTCGGCCAGCTCGAATGCCGGCCCGAGGATGTGGTCCTCGAGGTGGGAGCGGGTCTGGGCGTGCTCACCGCATCTCTCGCGGGTGCGGCAGGGCACGTGCATGCTTTTGAGATCGATAGGAGTCTGGAAGCGGCTCTTTGCGCGACGCTGGGGCCGGACCCGAAGGTCACTCTGCATTTCCAAGACGTGCTTAGGGCCGCGCTCGAGAACCTCGATCCGGTGCCTACGCTCTGCGCCAGCAACCTTCCGTACTCGGTGGCGGGCCCGTTCATGATCGAGTGCCTGCAGAGGGTCCCCACCATACGCCGCTATTGCGTGATGGTGCAGCGGGAGGTGGCAGAACG
>JAAYCW010000136.1 GCA_012729575.1 Actinomycetota bacterium
GTGCGCTCCACCTACGGCCCCTACGCCGTCTTGTGCCACGGCGACGGCCACGGCGAGACCAAGATGGTGCACGGACCGCACTCCTGCCAGATGCTCCTCATGGAGAAGGTGGGCGGCTACACCCAGGCCATAAGAAACGCCGACTCCTGGGAGGGTTGGTACTGGGGCGCCGAGCACGTGTGGGGGGAAGGGGCCCAAGGCCACTCCACCGACGCCGACAACGTGCTCTACGACATAACCCAGAACACCAAGATGCTCATCGCCATCGGATGTGACCTGGAGACCACCCCCTGGGGTTTCGGGGGCCAGTTCCCCACCAACGTCTGCTACTTCTGGAACGATATCGGCATCAAACAGATCAGTATCGCCCCCGATCTCAACTACTACGCCGCCGTGCACGCCGACAAGTGGATACCGATCCTGCCCAACACCGACGCCGCCCTTCACCTGGCCGTGGCCTACACCTGGATCGACGAAGGCACCTACGACAAAGCCTACGTGGATACCCACGTGGTGGGATTCGAGCAGTTCCGCGCTTACGTGATGGGTGAAGAGGACGGCGTTCCCAAGACCCCGGAGTGGGCCGCGGAGAAGACCGGCGTCTCCGAGTGGACCATAAAAGCTCTCGCCCGCGAATGGGCGAGTGTGCCCACCTCCACCATCCACTACTACGGCGGTTCCTACATCCGCGGACCGTACTCCCATGAGCCGGCCCGCCTGGAGGTGTGCCTGGTGGGCATGCAGGGCATGGGTAAACCCGGCACCCACGTCTATAACAAGATGGCCGACGGCTTAACGCAGCTCGACATGCCCCGCCCGGAGATCCTGCTCAAGTTAGACGTCATCCGCAGCAAGGTATGGAGCGGCCGTCCGCTCCTTGAGGTGACCAAGCAGCTCATCCCCAAGACGCAACTGCACCAGGCCATCCTGGAGGGGAGTTGCTGGAGCTGGGGTAACACCTCCCTTTACGCCCACATCGACGATCAGTTCAAGAAATACACCTACCCCATCCCCAAAGAAGAGGGGGGATCTGAAGTCCACATGATCTGGATGGACAACCCCTGCCGAAGCACCTGCTGGAACAACTCCATGGAGTCCATCCAGGCCTACCGAAGCCCCAAGATCGAGACCTTCGTGGTGCAGCACCCCTGGCTGGAGAACGACACCATCTACGCCGATATCATCCTGCCGGTGAACACCAAACTAGAAGAGCGCGACTTCGCCCAGATAAGTAGCGCTTCCCCCATGAACGGCATCGCCATCGAGGAAAAGGCCATCGAGCCCTTGGGCGAGAGCCTCTCTGACTATGAGGCGGCCGGCGAGGTGGCCAAGAAGCTGGGCCTCTACGACGAATACACCGATAAGCTCTCCATCGATGAGAAGATCAAGTGGGGATACGAGGTCTCCGGCTGCCAGGACGCCATCAGCTGGGAAGAGCTCACCCAGAAAGGCTACTACTACATCCGCACCGAGGACGACTGGGAGAAATACCCCGCCGGTATGCGCCTCTTCTACGAAGACCCCGAGAAATACCCGCTTAAGACCCCCACCGGTAAATTGGAGTTCTTCTCCCAGCGCTTGGCCGATCACTTCCCCGATGATAAAGAGCGCCCCCCCTATCCCAAGTGGATCGAAAACGGCCCCTCCCACGACGAGCGCCTCTCCAGCCCCCGGGCCAAGAAATACCCCCTGCTTCTAGTCAGCAACCACCCCCGCTGGAGAACGCACGCCGAGAACGACGACATCACCTGGACCCGCGAGATCCGCACCTGCAAGGTGAAAGGTCCCGACGGATATATGTATGAGCCGGTGTGGATCCATCCCCAAGATGCCGAGGCGCGCGGCATCAAAGACGGCGACATCGTGAAACTCATAAACGAGCGCGGTACCGTCCTGGGCGCCGCCATCGTATGGGAGCGCATCATGCCCGGCGTCACCTACCAGGACCACGGGGCCCGGGCCGACATGATAAGTACCGAGGCGGGCGCCTCCATCGACCGCGGGGGGGCCAACAACCTGATAAGCCCGGCCAACGGCACCTCCCAGAACTGCTGGGGTATGGCGACAAGCGGATACCTGGTGGACGTGCAGAAAGTGACGGCCGCTGAGATGGAGGAGTGGCGCACCAAGTTCCCGGCCGCCTTCACCCGTGACTATGCCCCGGCCGCCGGTCTTCGCTACATGACGTGGATCAGAGGAGAGGAGTAGCCGTGGCTAAGAAGGTATTTCTCATCGACGTGGGTCGCTGCAACGGCTGCTACAGCTGCCAGATCGCCTGCAAAGACGAGCACGTGGGAAACGACTGGTCGCCGATCGCCAAACCCCAGCCCGACACCGGGCAGTTCTGGCTCAGGCAGACCGAGTACGTGCGCGGCACGGTGCCCAAAGTGAAGATGCACTACATCCCCATACCCTGCCAGCACTGCGACGAGGCCCCCTGTATCGAGGCCTGTCCCATCGAAGGGGCCATCTATAGACGTGACGACGGCCTGGTCATCGTGGATCCCGAGAAGTGCACCGGATGCCGCAAGTGCCTGCTCTCCTGCCCCTATGACGCCCTGTTCTTCAACGAGGACTTAAACATCGTGCAGAAGTGCACCGGATGCGCCCATCTCTTAGATGAGGGTTGGAGCGTACCCCGCTGTGTGGACATCTGCCCCACCCAGGCCATGAGGTTCGGAGACGAGGAAGAGTTCCAGGAAGAGCTCGCCAAAGCCAAGGCCGCCGGCACCCTTACCCAACTGGGAGACGCCCAGGCCACCAAGCCCCGCGTCTACTACCTGAACGTGCCCAAGAAGTTCATCGGCGGTCTCCTCTACGACCCGGCCGAGAAAGAGATCGTAAAGGGCGCGAAGTGCACCCTTACCGACCAAGCCTCCGGCGAGAAGCACACCACGCAATCCGATGGCTTTGGTGACTTCTGGTTCGAGGGCCTGGAAGA
>JAAYCW010000137.1 GCA_012729575.1 Actinomycetota bacterium
GCAGATGATCAATGACGACGGCGGCATCCAGGTCCAAGGCAAGAGCTACAAGGTAGAGCTGGTGATCGAAGACGGTAAGAGCTCTCTGGACGGTAACACCGCCGCCGCCACCAAGCTCGTTCTGGATGAGCAGCTCCAGTTGGTGGTCGGCCCGGGGGCGTTCTTCAACCTGGCTACCACGCCCATCTTCGAGCAGAACAAGGTCCTGCACGTCGCCAATTACAACGGCCTCAACCCGGCCGAGATGAACGCGGACACTCCGTATGCGTTCTTGGGCCTGGACCCGATCACCCAGCACTCGACCTCCGTGAAGGCCCTCCTACAGTACTATCCTGATGTCAAGAACGTGGCTCTGGCATCGGAAGATGCGACCTTCGCGGCCTACGAGTCGCATCTTCTGGCCGCCCTCGAGAGGATGGGCGTGTCCCTCGCGGGCGATCCGGTGCTTTTCGCCACCAACGCTGAGGACTACAACCCCGTGGCTGCCAAGATCAAGGCCCAGAATCCAGATGCCGTGTGGATATGCGTCGGGATTGACCCGTCCTACTTCGGTATCGTCAAAGGGCTACGCACATTAGGCTATGAAGGGCCCATCGCCTTCGCGATAGACGTTCCGTCGGTGCTCGGTGCTCTCGGTGATTCAGCGACCGGCATCGTCGGCGTCATGAGTGTGCAACTCGAGGACCCAAACCTAGCAGAGCCGATGAGGAGATTGTTGGAGATGGGAGACCCCGGGCGGCACGTGTTTGGATTAGGACCGAATGCTCTCTATATGCTGAGGTATGCGATTGAGGCCGCCGACAGTCTGGATCCGACCGCGATACGAGACAAATGGGAAACGCTGACCACTCTTCCGACGCTCTACGGCGAGGGATTCCCCAGTGGGAACCAGTTGTACGGCCTGACGAACCACGCGTGGGCTCGTCCGGTCCCGGTGGCCCTCGTCAATAACGGGCAGGCGGAGTACAAGCCCTGGATCATCCCCGATGTGACCCCGTAGCCTCTGAAGGTAGCCGGTCAAAGGGGCCGGCCGACAGTGCGAGAAGGGCCGGCTGGTGCGGGCAGGATCCAGCAACTCCGTCCCGGCCGGCCGGCCCTTTGTTCTTGAGCAGCCTAACAAACGAGTTGATTGGTTGAGAGCTTGGAACTAGCGATTCAAACAGTGATAAACGTGGTCCTGCTCGGGGTGGTCTACATCCTCATGGGCATGGGTTTTGCGTTCATCCTCAACCTGCTGGGAATCTTCAACCTGGCCCACGGCGCCATTTTCGTGTCTGCCGCTTACGGCTGTTACCTCTTGGTGGTCAAACTCGGTCTCCCCGGATTCGTGGCCTTCCCGTTGACCGTGTTGGCCGCCGCAGCATTCGGTGTGGTTGTGGAGAGGTTTCTGTTCAGGCCCATGAAAGCCGACTTCAACCGGACGATCATGGTCTGTATCGCTCTCTCGACCATCCTCGTGACCACCTTCAACCGGTTCCTGGGTACGAGGGCGCTTTCCATCCCTCCCTTCATCCCTGGGACGACCGGTCTCGGCCCCTACAAAGTCGACACCGATAGGATCCTGGCCTTCGGCATCGGCGTGGTGATCCTCGTTGCGATCATTGTGTTCGTCGACCATTCTCGCTGGGGAGCCCGGATGCAGGCGGTAACCCAGAACAGTGAGGGCGCTGCCCTCCAGGGCATACGCTTCGGCCAGATCGCTGCCATAGCCTGCGCCGTCGGTTTCGGGCTCGCGGCCATCGGCGGGGTGTTCATGGGTTCGCTGTATAACCTAACGCCCTTCATCGGTGACATCACGCTCATCAAGGTGCTGATGCTGGTCATCCTGGCCGGACTGGGCAGCTTCAACGGCATTTTCTACGTGGGAGCTCTCTTGGGCGTACTTTACGGGGCGTTACCCGCGGTACTCAACGGGGCGGTGGTCGATGCCTTGGCGTCGGTCCTCGTTCTCTCGCTCCTGGTCATCAGGCCTCGGGGGTTCTTCGGTCATGAATGATGCTTCCAAACCGAGATCCCGGCGTTGGCCCGGCATGAGTATCGTCGGTGCACTGATCGTCATACTCGCGCTGCTGCCGCTCGGTATATCCGGAACGTACTACATGCACGTGTTGATCCTCGCGTTCGTGTACGTCGTCATCTCGAGTTCGTGGCGCGTTGTCTCTATATCGGGGCAGTTCAACATCGCGATCGGCGCGTTCATGGGCATCGGCGCCTACGCGGCGGCCATACCCAATGTATGGCTGGGTTGGCCGCCGTGGGTGACCATCCCGCTGGGAGCCGTGGCGGCGGCTATCCTGGGTGCCGTGCTGGCCTTCCCCTTCGCGCGCTTAAGGACGATCTACTACGCCATGGGGACGCTCTTTCTGGGCTACGTCATCATCAACCTCATCACTGCAGGTGGAAAGACGACCGGCATGAGCACCGGATTGGGCGGAGTGGAGCCGCTGTTCAGTAACCGTGCGCACTACTATTACCTGGCCCTCGGCCTGATGATCGTCAGCATGCTCTGCCTGTACAGGTTCGAATTCAGCCGCATCGGCGTCAGGATGAAGGCCGTATCGCAATCCCACGAGGTGGCGGCGAGCGTCGGCATCGGGGAGAGGCGCAATCGTATCCTGGCCGTCGCGTTCGGCAGTTTCTTCGCAGGCCTCATGGGCGCCGTTTACTGTCATTACCAAGGAGTCGCCTCACCGAGCAGCTACGGCTTAGCCGCGACGCTCTGGATCATCATGTACGTCCTCGTGGGAGGGATCAACAGCTATTGGGGACCTACGATCGGTGTGGGGATCTTATTGGTTATCCCGGAGTTCTTCTTCCGCGATTTGAGGGGCGACCTTCCATATGTCACGGCTGCCATACTGCTGATCATTGCGTTCACTATGCCTGAGGGCATCGTCGGGCTGCTGAAGCTGTTGAGAGCTCGGGTTTTTGCTCGTCGCCGCTCTAAGGAGGAGGTGAGCGTCGATGCTCCTTGAGATCAAGGACCTCACCAAGAACTTCGGCGGCCTGGCGGCCGTGAGCGACTTCTCTATGGACGTGGCCGAAGGCGAGATCGTAGGGCTCATCGGTCCC
>JAAYCW010000138.1 GCA_012729575.1 Actinomycetota bacterium
ACTTGAGAGATTGATCGCGGTTGAACTCCTCGAGAATGTACGGCCCTGTCCCTACGAGATTCGTAGAAGCCCAATCCTGCCCGCCGTTCTTCTCGTAGGCTTCCTGCGAGAACATAGGCACCCAAGCCAGAGACTGAAGCAGCTGATTGTGCCAGTAGTTCAGATGCAACACGTAGGTATAGTCGTCAACGATCTCAAACTCCTTGATGGCGTCCGCAAACTGGAGCTTGCCGGTCGGCGCCGCCAAGTCGTAATTCCACTTGGCTACCGCGGATGTCAGCTCGGTGCCGTCGTGGAACATGACGCCTTCGTTGAGTCTGATGGTGATGGTGAGGGCGTCCGGATCCTCGACCACACTCTCGGAGAGGTCGGGAACGAGCTCACGGTGGTGGTGGCTTCATCCTCGCCACAACCCACCATGAACGCCATGAGCATCCACACCAGCAGTAGGATGCCGATGCCCCACATCCCTCTTCTCTTCTCCGCTTCTTGCGCGCAGTAGATAGCTAGTCAAGATACCCACGGGGCTGATCCCCAGCTTCGCAGCCCCGCAGAGGGCTGTCATTCGATACCGTCTCTCCTATAGTTCGGGGATGGCCCGGCGCTCAAGTGCAGTATGGGGCGATCGACTCTGCGGAAGTACATCGGGCAGTGCCGGACCCCTCTTGGAACAAAGACCATACAACTCTCGGTGATGACGTACTTCTCACCCCCGATCCACAGTTCCACCTCGCCGCACAAGTCGTGCGGCCGCTTGGGATCAGATCCGAAGAACATGAGCATCTCATCGAAATCATCGTGGCTGTGCTCAGGGGGAGAGCTTTCGGAGGCTTCGTTGAACCAAACAGATTCCGCGTAGAACGATCCCGGGACGAACTCCGAATCGATATATGTGACCGGCGACATACTGGTACCCTCGAACTTGGTCGTGTCGGCCAGATACCTTGTGACTATATGGTTACTGTAAGTGCCTGAATCTATCATCACGCTTCTCCTCCTTGGTAGGCAGCGGCCCTCACAGTCCCTTGATGACTACCGCGTCTTCAACAGGACGGCGGATGCTGCGGACCTGATTGGCATTGTCCTCGGGATCCTCATAGCCAAGCGCGATCCCGATCATGACCGTGTACTCGTCCGGTATCTCTAGTTCTTGTCGGATTATGTCCGGATAGGCGACCAGATTGACGGCGACCACCGATCCCATAGAGTACTCCATACCCGCGAGCATCAGGCTCTGAGCGAACAGTCCCAGGTCGAAATACGACCAAGGCGTCAGGTCTTTGTGGAGGCAGAGATACACCACCACCGGGGCTCCGAAGAACTCGAGGTTGCGCCGCATGCTGGCCTCTCGCTCGGCCTCGTCCCCGGGTATCACGCCCAAAGCCGCACACCGGGCCTCGATGAAGTTCAGCATGCGCTGTTTCGGTCCGGGAGGCCATTCACAGGGCCGCGGCACATCGTTTCCCAGGGGCACGCCGTTCTCGTAATTGGCGAGGAACCGCTCCCTGATGCGGGCAAGCGCCGCACCACCGGCAGCGAACACTTCCCACGGTTGCGTGTCCGCCCAAGAGGGGGACTGATTGGCCGCCGCGAGGATCTTCATCAGCTCGTCCTCGGTCGGCGGCTCGGGCTTGAACGCCCGGATAGACCGTCTTGACATGATCGCATCGATGACGTTCACGCTTCCTCCCTCTTGATATCTCTCAGCGCAGCCTCAGACAGGCCACCTCGTGGTCGTCGCTCACTTTTTTGAGAACGGGGGTCTGCTGGCTGCACTCCGGAGTGGCCTCGGGACATCTGCGCCTGGATAGATACATCCAGCGCCGATGCCAGCTCGTCGCAGATGATCAGGCTGGGATCACCCGCAAGCGCCTATTTCGAGTGGGACCCTATCGGGTATCTCCAGGCGAATGGCATCCTCGAACCGCGTACGTCGCTCCCGGAACAGATCGACCGCCGAAGAGCTCATTCTCCCCCTTAGAGTCCGACTCGGTGAGTCAGGTCCATCGAGACTGCCTACCAGTAGCACGTCCCGCAGGCATCAGTCAAGCTTCAACGCCGATCGCACACTCCGCTCGGCCTACCAGAACGCGGTCTACGAGAATGTCCCCTCGCTATTGTCGCGACGACAGGAGACCAGGAGGAGGGTCCCACTCGTGGAGGGCTTTCGCCCTCCCAAACAGATCAGCTCTCCAAAATGAACGTGACCTTCATCTGGACGCGATATTCCGTTACCTTCCCGTCCTCGACAACCACTTCTTGGTTTTCTACCCAAGCAGACTTGACATTCTTGAGAGTCTTGTTGGCGCGCTGGATGCCGGCCTTGATGGCGTCATCAAAACTCTTGGCCGAAGAGGATTTGATCTCGGTGACACGTGCGATGGACATGTGATACTCCTTCCGTCGAATAACCTCGTAACCAGACTGCTGACCAGGTTCCTCACCAGGCGCTTCACCCGGTATCTCCTGCCCAGCAGCTACCCCGAGAACCTCGTCAACAAACACAGGCCCAACGACGGGTGAGCAGACATCATGAGGCGGATTTCCTCCACTCAGCAGACTGAGGCAGCCGAAGTGTTCAATACACAGCCAGGCCCCGGGGCACCCAAGCAGTCCGGAGCAGTGACGTTTCCGTACTGCTGCTTGACGACTGCCTTATGAGCAACTCGGCTCTGCGCTGACGAACTGCGAAGACCGTGCGACAATAGGGATGGTAGACCTTTCTTGCCGACAACGAGGAGAGTGCTCGCATAATGGGTTGGTTAGGCGGCTGGGAGATCGTCATCATCGTCGTGATCGTCCTCATCCTCTTCGGAGGTACGCTGCTGCCGAAGTTGGGCCGAACGTTTGGTCGCAAACTCAAGGGGCTCAAAGAAGGAATCAAGGAAGGCGAAGAAGGCTTCAAGGCTGCGATCAAAGAGGACGCAGAGGCCGACGGGAAAGTCGACGGCGGCTCCGATAAAGACTGAGATTGGCGTGAGTTCAAAGGCCCCCGGGCCCGCTCAGCCGGCGTCCGGGAGCGCGACCGGGCTGAAGTAACGGGGCACCGGGACTGCGTGCGCCCCGGCGTATGCCCAGAGATTTTCGCGCTTCGTGTCATGATTCACTCATAAGACCGGGGGGTTGGTTGTCAACCGTAGCCCCCTGAGTTTGCGCCATTTCGTAACTTGCTTGTGGCCGCTGGAGGGAGTCCCGGTCCCTCGCTGGAATCCACCGGAGCCTGTCTACCATATGTAATCTCCTGTCCAAATAC
>JAAYCW010000139.1 GCA_012729575.1 Actinomycetota bacterium
AGAGGCGACGACCGGAATTGAACCGGTGTAGCGGGTTTTGCAGACCCGTGCCTAGCCACTCGGCCACGTCGCCTTGGGGCAACAAGATGGAGCGGATGAAGGGATTCGAACCCTCGACCTTCTGCATGGCAAGCAGACGCTCTAGCCAACTGAGCTACATCCGCCCGGAACCTTGCGGCTGCTGGATTATAGACCAGCCTTCTACTGTTCGTCCAGAGCCTCGTTGACCAAGGCATCTGCTCGGGAGTTCTGTTCCCTCCCGACATGCCGTATGGAGAAGCTGTCCAGACCGGCGGCGAGTTCCCGTGCTTCAGCGTGTAACGGCTTCAGACCTTCGTTCTTGACCCTGTACTCGCCCCGCATCTGCCGGACGAGCAATTCAGAGTCGGAGATCACCTCTACTTCCCGGACTTCCAGTCTCTTGGCCATCTCCAGACCGGCCAGCAGCGCCCGGTATTCGGCCACGTTGTTGGTCCCTACGCCGATGGCCTGGGACAGCGTCTCGAGCACGCGTCCCCCGCCATCCTCCAACACCACGCCGATGGCGCTTGGGCCTGGATTACCTCGCGACCCGCCGTCTATCCATACACGAGCCTGCTTGACTCGCGGCGCCTCGTTCATCATGTCTCCTTCACGTGGGCTGACGGACGGGACAGCTAACACCCGCCCTGGGGATGCCAGGCTCCAAGGACTTCGCCAGTCCCTCGAGACCAGCAACTCGACCCCTTCGGCAGTCAGTTCCGGCGCGAGTCTCTCCCCGACCCATCGACGGAAGGCCCACCATTCCACATCGCCGTGAGGTACATCGATGACACACAGGCCTCTCTCGGCGGCCTCCTCGGCAACGTGATAGCTCAGGTCACCCGTGATCAGCACCTCGCACTGCCCGGCGGCTGCCTCTATCATGCCGCGTCCGCTTCCGGGCAGAACGGCCACGCGGCGGACCGACCGCTCGCCGTCGCCACTCCACTTGGCCATTCCAGCCTCGAACAGCGCCGCCGACCGCGCGGCCAACTCACGGAGAGTGGTGGGCGCCGAGAGCATCCCCACCCTGCCGAGACCTACCCGGGCCAGCACGTCCTGCGTAGGGTACACGTCGAACGCAGGTTCCTCGTACGGATGTGCCCCCAGGAAAGCTCTGATGGCTCCGGCTAAGCTGTTGGCGGGCACCACTGTCTCCCAGCGCACCTCCGGCGTCCGCTCAGGTATGGAGACCTCTCCTACTGTCGGATGACTTCCCGGCAAGGCCGTGAACCAACCCACTCCCTCGGTCGAGAACGCGCAGTCCCGATAGCCGCCGATCGCACCGGCGCCGGCCGCGAACACAGCGGCCGCCACCCGCTGCACCTCATCGCGAGGGACGAAACCCACCAGTTTGTACCGGTTGGCCGGCGCCGCTTCCAGCGGCGCCATATCCTGCAATCCCAGCGCTCGCCCCGCGATGTCCGCCAGACCTCCGGTTGCAGCATCCAGGTTGGTGTGGCAGGCGATGAGGGAGATGCCCTCTCTGACCGAGGCCCGCAGCAGTCTCTCTCGGGGGTGCGACTCTACCAGCGAACGGACCGGGGAGAAAAGCAAAGGGTGATGAGTGATTATGGTGTCGTAGCCGCCCGCTGAGGCCTCGGCGAGGACCGCATCGGTCAGCTCCAATGCCGTGAGGACTCGCGCCACTCCGGCTTCCCGTTCTCCGACCAGAAGACCGCAGTTGTCACCCGGTTGGGCGAGAGCCGCAGGAGCCAGCCGTTCCAAAGTGTCCAGAAGATCCGCTACTCGCACGGCTTCTCTCCTTGAGGCCAGAGAGTGGGCCCAGCAGGACTCGAACCTGCGACCGGCCGATTATGAGTCCCGGAAACCGGGGTCCGCGGCAGTCCGCAAGAGTCTGTTTTGCAGGGCTTTTCTCATTTCATCGTCCGCCACAATCCGCACGTTTCCGCGCGGGTTGCTGTCAACGTTGCTGTCATTTTACCGTCCCACAGGCAGAAGCGCGCGCCCCTCCTCCCGATCCATCCGAGAGACAAGAGCCCGGGCGTGAGTAGTGGCCACCCCGGGCATGGCCAGCACCTACCACGGAGGCACTGACAGAATGAATCCTAGCACCTACACACTGACCACAGATCACGCGACGTCAAGCTACGGCATCCCCGTGCTTGTAGACGACGAGGGCAACGCTTACGGGCCGTTCGATACCCTGCCGAGCGGGGAATGCGCTGCTGAATGGGTAGCGCGGTGGATGCGATTCCAGGAGCGGACGGAGGAGGACCTGGAAGCCGGCTGGGCTTTCGTCGGTCAGGCGGGGATAGAGCCGCCGCCCACCTTCGCCTA
>JAAYCW010000140.1 GCA_012729575.1 Actinomycetota bacterium
CCTACCAAGACAACTACTGGACCGCCGGCGCCGTAGAGGTGGCGAGCGGGCTCTGCTTCCAGGCGGTACGGGCCGGGGCCACGATCTTCAATCTGGTGAGCGTGGAGGACCTCGTCCTCAAGGAGAACCGGGCCAGCGGCGTGGTCATCAACTGGAGTGCGGTGGACCTTGCCCGCCTGCACGTCGACCCGCTCACGGTCATGAGCCGCTGTGTGGTAGAGGCAACCGGTCATGCTCTCGAGGTGGTGCGGATCCTGCAGACCAAGACAGACCTGCCCCTGGCCACCCCCTCCGGCCGCGTGGAGGGGGAGAGATCCATGTGGGCCGAGGCGGCTGAAACCAGCACTCTCGAGAACACCCGAGAGATCTTCCCCGGTCTGTACGTGACCGGCATGAGTGCCAATGCCGCCTTTGGGTCCTATCGGATGGGGCCCGTCTTCGGGGGCATGCTCCTATCGGGCAAGAAGGTGGCCGGGCTCATCGCGGATGATCTTGAAAGCTCATGAGAAGCCTACTCAGCATCGCCGGCCTTGATCCCTCGTCCGGGGCCGGACTCACCAAGGACCTCGAGGTCTTTGCCGGTCTCGGCTTCCACGGTCTGCACGCCTGCACCGCCCTTGTCATCCAAGGCCCCCAGGGCGTGCAGCGGGTGGTTCCCTGCGGGGTTGAGGAGTTCACCCTCACGCTCACCCTACTTGAAGAGCAGTCAGAGATAGCCGGTATCAAGCTGGGCGTGCTTCCCGGTGAAGGGCAGGTGGAGCAAGTGGCCCGTTTCCTGACCGATGTGAGGGGGGTGCCTGTGGTCCTCGACCCGGTCATCCGGGCAAAGAACGGGACCACTCTGACCAGTAGCGCCGCTCTATCTCGTCTGGTCAGCGAAATCCTACCTCTTGGGCCGGTTATTACCCCTAATCTGAGCGAGGCCGGAGTGCTCAGCGGCCGATCGGTGAGGGATCTTCCCGCCATGAGAGAGAGCGCGCGTGCCCTCCATGCCCGGGGAGCCCGGAGTGTCGTTGTGACCGGCGGACACCTGGCCGGTGACCCGGTTGACCTGCTCTTTGACGGGCGCACTTTCACTGAATACCGGAGGGAGCGGCTGCCTACTGAGGTGCACGGCACCGGCTGTGTGTTTTCGGCGCTCCTTCTTGGATATCTGGTCTGGGGCTATCCGGTGGCCGAGGCCTTCTGGGCCGCGGAAACGCGGATGACGGAGCTTCTTATCGCCAGTTATCAGTTGGGCAAAGGGGGCTACCACTACACCTCCATGGGTGTGCTGAGCGCAAATCGGGCAGAGCGCTCCCAGGTGCTTGAGGCCCTACGAGACGCCGCCCGGGAACTCGCCGGTCTGGCTCCGGTTGAGCTGGTCCCGGCTGTGCAGATGAACCTGGGCTTCGCCCTTCCCACTGCTCGGGAGGTTGGTGAGGTAGCCGCCTTCCCGGGTCGGATCGGCGCCCACGCGGGACGACTCATCTTCAAGGAGGAGCCCGCCTTCGGAGCCTCCTCACACGTGGCCCGCCTCATTCTATCTGTCATGCGGCGGCACCCTCAGGTGAGAGCCTGTCTCAACCTGAGCCTCTGTGAGGAGTTGCTTGCCAGGGCGCGATCAGCCGGTTACGTGGTGCTGGAGGCCGATCGAACCGGTGAGCCGACGGAGGTGAAGGATACCGAGGGTCTCAGTCTGGACTTTCTCATGGAACAGGTACTTGCATCGAGCGCGAAGATTCCGGACATCGTCTATGACCGGGGCGAGGTGGGCAAGGAACCGCTCATCCGGCTCTTCGCCCGCACACCCGGCGAGATAATCGAGAAGCTGAAGGTGGTGAGGTCATGACCACACAAATGGAGGCGGCACAAGGCGGAGTGCTGACGGCGGCCCTGATCCAAGCGGCCGAACGCGAGGGCATGGAACCTGCGGTCCTGCGGCGCTCGGTGGCCGAGGGAACGGTTGTCATCCTGGCCAATAATCGACGGCCACACACGGTGGCCACGGCTGTGGGCGCCGGCTGTCAGGTGAAGGTGAACGCGAATTTCGGCACGTCCCCTCGGCGGACTCACTTGAGAGAAGAGCTGCACAAGTTAGACCTGGCGAGGAGGGCCGGAGCGGACACGGTTATGGATTTGAGCACGGGGGGCGACCTTGACGAGGTTAGGCGGGCAATCATTAAGGCATCGGATCTGCCGGTGGGCACCGTTCCCATCTACCAGGCGGTCGTGCAGACAACAGGCAGGGGAGGAGATATCCCGGCCATGGACCCTGAGGAGATCTTCTCCGTCATTGAGGGCCAGGCCGAGGATGGGGTGGATTTCATTACCGTGCACTGCGGGGTTACCACTCGGTCCTTAGAGCGCCTGCAGCGCCAGGGCCGGGTGACCGACATCGTCAGCCGAGGGGGAGCCTTCTTGGCCGAGTGGATGCTTGCCAACCAACAAGAGAATCCCCTCTACGAGCAGTTCGACCGCCTGCTTGCCTTGGCCCGACGCTACGACCTGACCTTGAGCCTCGGTGACGGACTGCGGCCGGGCAGTATCGCTGATGCCACCGATCGAGCCCAGGTGGAAGAGCTCATTACCCTGGGTGAGCTGGCCGCCGAAGCACATAGGGCGGGAGTGCAGGTGATGATCGAGGGTCCGGGACATGTGCCGCTGGATCAAGTGGAGACCAACATCGTTCTGGAAAAGGAGCTGTGCAACCAGGCCCCCTTCTACGTGCTGGGTCCCATCGTGACCGATGTGGCCCCCGGGTACGACCACATCACCTCAGCCATCGGCGGAGCCCTGGCCGCCTACCATGGGGCCGACTTCCTGTGCGCGGTGAGTCCCTCGGAACACTTGGGCCTGCCCACACCTGCCGAGGTCTTTGAGGGGGTGGTGGCTGCCAAGATCGCCGCCCATGCGGCGGACATAGCTCGGGGCGATCCGCGAGCCCGACAGCGGGACCGAAAGATGTCGACCTATCGCAAGGCGCTCGACTGGCAGGGACAGATGCAGTGGGCCCTTGACCCGGACAAGATCACAGCCGTTCACCAAGAACGAGATCTGGGGGGTGACGTCTGCAGCATGTGTGGAGAGTACTGTGCCATGAAGGTGGTGCGCGAGCGCCTGCGGTCTGAGAGAGCCTGAGCGTGCCGGTCTCAGCCGTCTGGTTCTCGTCTTCTCGCCCCCTGCGTCTTCCCCACTCGGAACCGCTTGCCTCTCTAACGCGTCGGCT
This sequence comes from Actinomycetota bacterium, assembly GCA_012729575.1. Taxonomy (GTDB): domain Bacteria; phylum Actinomycetota; class Thermoleophilia; order RBG-16-64-13; family RBG-16-64-13; genus RBG-16-64-13. The sequence continues at coordinate 3,209 of JAAYCW010000140.1, forward strand.
CTCGCCAGGAGCGCCTACCTTGGAACACCGGCTATACTGATAGTGGTGTTATATCGAAGCCTCCTGACCCGGCCGAGTCGGGTGAAGCTCCCGAGGCGTTCCCGCACTGGGCCGGGTGCCGGGGAGCCGAAGGGAGGGATGGCCATAACTGACCCCACCCTCTATGCCCTGGCCCTGTCCGAAGCCGGGGCACTGTACTCTCGGCGAGCCTGCCGCTTCGCTGCGGTCCTCTCAGGCGTGTTACGCAAGAACGACGTGGTTGAGATCGTTCACCTCGACGGTCGCGCCCGGACTGCCCGGGTAACAAGCGTGCCGGGCAAGGTCCTCTCCGCCCGGGATCCGAACGGACAGATCGCCTTCTCCGATCTGGACCGAAAAGACCTCTCCCGCGGCGACATCATCCGGGCGCCAGGGCTGCAAACTCCCCCTCTTTCGCTCCGCAAGTGGGGTGGGCTGCAGCGCCTCAGTCTCCTCCATGCGGTGCGATCGGCCCGCAAGAGCGGCTTCGACCCCGTCTATGCCGGCCTGCTCTGCCACCTGCCTTACCACCTGCCCGATGAAGCCCTGGTCCTCTTCCTGGAGAAGGCGGTGCGGGAGGCGTTGCGATCGGTCGACTCCCCCCACAACATCCGGACGGCCTTCGAAGAGGCGGCCCTACTCTACGATGCCATCAGACGACCTGAGGACGCAGACCGCCTGCGTCTGGCCGCCGCGTCGCTTCTCGAGGGCCGCGCCGTATCCTGGACCCTGACCAACCTCAACTCTCCCGTCGTGGCCGAGATGGCAACGATCCCGACCACACGGAAGGAGAAGGTCACCGCAGACGAGACGGCCTGGCCGCTGCAGATGGCCCCGGAAGAGATGCCTCCTCACGAGAAGCGCCACCTCCGGGTACAGGGTAGAAGCATCCGCCAGCGCCTACAAGAAGAGGGGCGAGCGATTGCCACCGGGTGGTGCCCTGCCTGCAAGTCGGTCACCCGCCTCGACGGGGAACTGCGCTGCCCCCGAGGGCACGAGCACATCAAAGAC
>JAAYCW010000141.1 GCA_012729575.1 Actinomycetota bacterium
GCAAGATAAGGGGCTTGGACTGTTGGCACCAGGCGGCGGAGGTGAAGAAACACGTGGGCTACGTGCCCGGCGAGATCGCCTTCCCCGATGCATCCAGCGGCTTCGCCTTCCTGGACAGACAGGCCACAATGACCGGTCGCACGAATCGCAGATACGGCGACTACATCTTGGACAAGCTCCAGCTGGACGCGTCGGCGAACCTCAAGAGGATGTCCAAGGGCATGAAGCAGAAGACCGCCATCGTAGCCGCTTTCATGCATGATCCACCCATTCTGATCATGGATGAACCGAGTACCGGGCTCGACCCGCTCATGCGCGCTTCCTTCGTCGACCTGCTAGAGGAGGAACGCAGCCGCGGCAAGACCATCTTCATGTCGTCCCACATGTTCGACGAGCTGGAGACCACCTGCGACCGGGTAGCAATGATCAAGGACGGCGCCATCGTAGACGTCGCCTCGACGGCGGCCATACGCCACCACGAGGACAAGACCTACAAGATCGAGTTCCTGGCCGGCGAGGATTACAGGCGCTTCTTATCCGAGCCCTTCCAGGTAAGCGAAAGGCGCGACTCCACCAACCAGGTATTCGTGAACGTCCACGACGACGAGATAGATCTCTTGGTCCGGCGGCTCACCGGCTACCGGATCAAGTTCTTCACCGAGATCAAGTACTCGCTCGAGCAGTACTTCAACAACATCTACAAGAGGGAACCGGCCGATGTTCAGTAGACCGATCTTCTGGCAATCGGTGAGGTCTCACTATGTGCTGTGGGTCATCTGCACAGTGGTGCTCACCGCCATGCTGAGCCTCATCGCAGCCTTCCACGATCCCTCGGCTTTGTCCAGCTTCATGGAGCTGATTGAAGACACCCCCATGGCTGAGGAGGCGGGGGAACAGCTTGACATACTGGGTACGCTCCTAGGCATACTGACTCAGACCATCTTCGGCTTCTCGGGGATGATGATCGCGATGGTCTACGTCGTGGTTACGGCCAACGGCCTTGTGGCATCGGAGATAGATCGCGGCTCCATGGCCTATACGCTGTCGACACCCATCAAGCGGACCACGGTGGTCTTCACCAAAGCCCTCTACCTGGTCGTCTCCATCGTGTTGATGTTCGTGATCATAGGGGGCGTGGGTGCCCTGACGGTCCAGCTGAAACATCACGCCATCTGGGGCGCCAACTACACTGACGACGTCAAGGCGGCGGCCGCAGTCCTCGATCTCGACGAGGCGGCGGTGGCGGACAGCCTCTTCCTCATTCGCGACGACCCGGATGCCTTCGCGGTCGGCGCGGCGGCCAGGCAGGTCGATGGGGACGTGTACTCCGCGTATCTGGCCCAGGCCATGCAACGTGACGCCTACGCGGCGGCTGCGGAGATCCTCTCTGTCAATGCCGCAGAGGTGAGACGGGATCCTTCGCTCATCCAAACGGACTCGGCAGCCGCGGCGGCGGCGGCAGCCGTCATGGGCATGACTCCAGAAGCCTACACGGTGTACCTCGATCAGATGATATCCCAATCGGAGGCGTCGGCCGGACAACAAGCGGCGGCGGAGGGTGCCCTGGCGGAAGGGTTGGCTGCCGCCGCCGAGTACTTGGGTATGACCAAGACGGCCTTGGCCGCCGACCTTGGCATCCTCAGAGACAATCCGATAGCAATGGCCAGAGCCGCTGAAGCCTCCGGACTGGACCTGTTGACGCTCAACTACGCGGTGACTCAAGCCATGGCCGCGAACGAGATATCCGCCGACGTGCAGGTGGGTTTCGACGCCTTCGACTATCTCATGATGAACCTAGGTTTCCTCCTACTCATGTTCGCCGTCAGCGGGATATCGTTCCTGGCCTCGTGCATCTTCAGCCTATCCAAGTTCTCTTTGGCTTTGGGAGCGGGCCTGCCCTTCGCATTCCTGATCCTCAACCTGCTGAGCACGGTCAACGAGACCTTGGAGCCGCTCAGGTACTTCTCTCTGATGACTCTCTTCGATACAGAGTCCATCATGCGCGGTGATACTTACGCACCTCAATTCGTCGCGCTCGGTGTGATAGGGATGATTCTCTACGTACTTGCCATCAGGGTATTCAAGCGGAGAGATCTACCTCTTTGAGGAGGCGTGACAACCGGTGGGAATGCTCCTTGACATTAGGGACATAACTTTGTTTCGCGGCGAAACCAAGGTATTCACCGACTTCTCTCTGCAGATCGACCAGGGTTGCCACACCGCGATACTTGGCCCCAACGGAGCAGGCAAATCGACATTGCTGAAGCTGGTTGCAGGTGAACTGCACCCAGTGTTCTCTGGGGAGGGAAGCCACGTTAGAGTCCTCGATCGAGAGCGCTGGAATGTGTGGGATCTCCGCTCGCGGCTCGGCATCATCTCCCATGACATGCAGCACGACTATCTCGCCGGCGCCCTCGGCATCAACGTCGTCCTCTCCGGGTTCTACTCCAGCATCGACACCTGGCAGCACCAGGTGTTCAGCGACGCGCAGCGGGGCAAAGCGGAGGACGTCATCGAGATGCTGGGGGTGACTGCCCTCCAACACCGCGCTTTTGGCGGTATGTCCACAGGCGAACAGCGCCGCTTTCTGCTGGGTAGAGCCTTGGTTACTGAACCCAGTGCCCTGCTCCTGGACGAGCCCACCTCCGGCCTCGATCTCAAGACTTCGTTCCTCTACCGCGAACTCCTCACGGAGTTGATGCGCAACGGCACCACCGTCCTTCTCGTCACGCACCACATCCACGAGATCCCTTCCGAAGTCCGGCGGGTGGTCTTGCTCAAAGCAGGGAGGATCCTGGCGGACGGCAGCAGGGAGGAAGTGCTCACCTCGGAGAGACTCTCGGCCCTCTTCGACTATCCCCTGCTCGCCGTGTCGCACAATGGAACCTGTCAGGTGTTCCCGCAGCAGACGGCCGCATCGGACACACCGTCCGAGAGACGAGGTCCTAACTAAAACCCAGGACCCGGTGTTAGACTGGTTCTGTTGCGTGCTGAAAGCCATGGATATAGCCCAGAATCCTGGCGGCAGTACGAATCGCAAACGGATACCTCAGCTTTTCTTGCTCATCGAAGAGGAGGGAGGACATCATGCCGGACAGCGAGTCAGCATCCAAGACACTCCGGTTCATGACCCACCGATTGTCGACGATCTCCGCGAACGGGTTGGCCAGACTCTCAAAGAACCGTCTCGTCCAGGACATAGTCGCCAGAGAGATCAAGAAGTATCTGCTGAACTACCTCAAGAACTCCCGCGCCGACTCCAGCTATCTTCCGAGCGTCCAGGATGACCGCACAGCCATGGGGATAGCCATCACAGAATCCATCCACCGCGGACTGAGGAACAGGCAATTCTCCGACGAGTACCTGCGAGGATTGCTGCAGGTCTTCATCAAGAACCTCTTCATCGATCGGGGGAACCCGGAACAGCGGAAGCAGTTCCAGGAGGCATTCGGCAAGCTGGCCCCGAGCTTCCTGCTCCTGGCTCCAGGGAAGGCGTGCAATCTTCGCTGTCCCGGCTGTTATTCCGACTCCGACGACAAGAGGAACCACCTCGAGTGGAGCCTCGTCGACCGCATCCTGGATGAGGCCAAGGATCTTTGGGGTGAGCGATTCTTCGTGATCAGCGGGGGCGAGCCCTTCGCCTACCGATCCGAAGGCAAGGGCATCGTCGAGCTGTTCGAGAAACACCAGGACTCCTTCTTCATGGTCTTCACAAACGGCACCCTGATAGACGACGAGACAAGCAGACGGCTGTCCAAGTCCGGTAACGCTCTTCTGTGCGTTTCTATCGAGGGCTTCAGAGAGCATACGGACGCTCGCCGCGGCACAGGCGCATTCGATGGGATCCTTGATACCATGGATCGCCTGCGTCGGGACAGGATACCTTTCGGCGTCTCGCTCACGGCCACATGCCACAACGCTGAAGAGATCCTCTCCGAAGAGTTCGTCGACTTCATCATGGCCAAGGGCGCCCTTCTCGCCTTCATCTTCCATTACATGCCCATCGGGCGCTCGTTCAGTCTCGATCTGATGCCAACACCCGAGCAGCGTGCCTTCATGTGGAGACGTTCGTGGGAGCTCGTGCGGGAAAAGAAGCTCTTCATGCCCGACTTCTGGAACCACGGCACCTGCGTTGACGGCTGCCTGGCCGCCGGAGGGCACGGCCAAGGGGGCTACTTCTACATCGACTGGAACGGCGCAGTCACGCCATGCGTCTTCATGCCCTATTCCCCGGTGAACATCCGAGACGCGTACTCTCAAGGGAAGACTCTTAACGATGTCTGGCAGGACCCGTTCTTCCAAGCCGTCCGCCAGTGGCAGTATGACTACATCGACGACGGACGCAGCATGATCTCCCCCTGTCCCAACCGTGATCATCACGATGAACTAGAGAAGCTCCTGTTGCAGTACAAGCCCATCGCGACCGATTCAAACGCGGCGGAGACGCTGATAGACCCCGAGTACACTCGCGGGCTGGTGGCCTACAACCGCAGATTCGAGGCACTCACGGATGGAATCTGGGAGACACACTACCTGCACCGCGAAGCGGCCAAGGGCGAGCTCTTCGCACCACTGCCCGACATCCCGACTATCGACGAACAACCGAAGACGCCCGTAGAGCCTGGGCCGGTGGTCGAGGGCATCCCAGAGGTGGATGCATCGCAGATCGCCGAGCGAGTCACCACCTAGCGGAGTCACCCTCAGCAGGCCGGGTAACCTGGCAGGAGGACCCGCGACACCGCAAGACGGCGAAGCGGCGGACGTCGTATGCAGTGCCCAACCGCCGACGCCGCGCGGCCGGCCGGTCGCTCGGCCCGGCCGACCTTCCGGGCGATCAGATAGGGCCGCGGGTCACAAGAGTCGGCTGTTCGGCCACGTCGAACACTTTGGTCGTGATGTCGCTGAACGCGGGCTTGCTTCTCATTGCCGCCATGATGGGGCCGTCAACATAGGCCTGCAAAGACTCTTCATCGGTGAATAGATAGATGCCGGCAGCCTCCGAGCGTTCCTCGTTCATGGCGAAGATCTTCCACTCCAGCCCGGCGACCATCGAGATCGGGACGGCGGCACCCGCGAACTCCTTCACCAGGTCGGCTGCCGGGATATTCGAGCGCGAGTTGATCTGCAGGATCTTTTTGGACACTTCCAAACCTCCTCTAGAAGGCTCCGGACCACCTGAAACCGTAGGATGCGACGCCGGTCGAATGCCAAATGGGAACCTACTGAGCCGGCGGGACCACTACCACCGGGCAAGGGGCGTTGTTCACCATGTGCCGGCTGACCGAGCCCAGTAGAAGCGAGGCCAACCCGCTTTGCCCGCGCCGTCCTACTACCACCAGGATGGCGTCCTTGGCCACGTCCATGAGCACCGTCTGCGGCCGCCCGTAAAGCACTTCACCCTTGCATGTGAGGCCGGGCTGCAACTCCTTGGCCCGGGCGACGGCTTCGTTCACGATCTGCTCTGCCACCCGCTGCAGATTGTCGAGAACCTCGGGGACAGGGCTGCCGTGCTCCTGCGTACGCTCGGAGACTTCCCGGGCCAGCACCACCCTGAGTTTGGCGCCGCGTAGAGCCGCTTCCTCAGCGGCGAAATCAAGCGCGACTTCCGCAGACTCCGACCCATCCGTACCAACCACGATGGTTCCCACGAGTCCTCCTTGTCGGTAGTTCCTCAAACAGAAACGGGGCTCACAGCAACACCATATGCACAGAGTCCTAATAACACCATGCCCGGAACAGGCGGAAACGTAAACTGTCCCATACACAACAGCGCTGAGCCGGTTCACTTAATCAATTAGCACTCATACAACTTGTACATCTACGCCTCATATGCGACAGTATCGCGTACGCCTAGATGGCCACCGCATCTACAGTCTCTGCCGGGGACCGCAGCTGGACGTGGTAGCCGCCTAAACGCGCCGTTGGCGCGGTCACCCTGGTTCGAATTGAATGGAATACGGGCATGCGCAGAACACGCACCTGGGTAAGATTCAACACATTCGGCTTCGTCTTTCTGATCCTGGCCCTGGCCATGCTGGTCTTCATCCTCACCCCGATCATCAAGACCTGTTTCTCCTCTTCGCCGGGCACCATCTGGAAGACTCTGCTGGACGACGACGTGTACCTCTCCATCTTGATGACCGCGTTCTGCGGCCTGCTGGCCACTATGGTCGGGCTCGTCCTCGGTGTGCCGCTCGCCTACCTCCTGGCCCGGCACGACTTCTGTGGTAAGCGCCTGCTCGAGTCCCTGATCGACGTACCGATCGTCATCCCTCATTCAGCCGCGGGTATCGCCCTGCTCTTCGTGTTCGGCAAACAGCAGATCTTCGGACAGTTCTTCTACGAGATAGGTCTCCGTTTCGTGGACACCATGGCGGGAGTGGTCGTGGCCATGATGTTCGTCAGCGTTCCCTTCCTCATCGATTCCACTCGTGACGGCTTCAAATCCGTGGACGTGCGTCTGGAGAAGGTGGCACGCAGTCTGGGAGCATCTCCGTGGCGGACTTTCTGGCGGGTCTCACTGCCCCTCACCTGGCGCAGCGTGGTGTCCGGTTCCATCATGATGTGGGCCCGGGCGATCAGCGAGTTCGGTGCGATCCTCATCCTCGCCTACCACGTACCGTTCTTCGGCGAACACCCCGCAGTGGCACCCGTCCTGATTTTCGAGCGATTCAACAACTTCGGATTGGATGCGGCCCGGCCCATTGCCGTGCTGGTGATAGTGATCTCACTCATAGCATTCGTAGCGCTCAGGATGCTCACCAACAAGGAGGAGGGCACCTGATCAGTCTGCGCGATCTGAAGGTCGATCTAGGTGAGTTCGTCCTCAAAGATGTCGATCTGGACATCATCGACGGAGAGTACTTCATCCTGCTCGGTCCCACCGGCGCGGGCAAGACGGTCTTACTCGAAGCCATAGCCGGCCTATATCCCCTGATGAGAGGATCCATCTCCGTCAATCACAAAGACATCACCAGATCCGTTCCGGAGAAGCGGGGCATAAGCATCGTCTATCAGGACCAGATGCTCTTCCCCCATCTGACCGTCAAGGACAACATCGCCTTCGGGCTCCGAGCCGCCAAGTGCGCCAAGCAGGAGATCGGGAGACGGATCACCGAGATCTCGGAATTGCTGCGGATCGATCACCTGCTTCAGAGAAGACCGACCACTCTCAGCGGTGGTGAGAAACAGAAGGTGGCCCTGGCCAGAGCCTTGGTCACCGAACCGGCGGTCCTCTTGCTGGACGAGCCGCTCAGCGCTCTCGACCCCCACACTCGAGAGACCATGCAGCAGGAGCTTGCCGAGATCCACCGCCAACTCGACGTCACCATCATCCACGTCACCCACGACTTCGAGGAGGCGGTGGCCCTCGGAGACAGAGTGGCGGTCCTAAATCAAGGCGAGATCGCCCAAGTGGGCACACCCCAGGATGTGCTGCGACATCCCGCCTCGGCCTTCGTCGCCGACTTCGCGCTGAGCCGCAATGTCTTCACCGCGAACGCCGAGCACGTGAGCGAGGGCTACGCCTCGGCGGACATCGGCGGACTGACACTCATGGTCGCCACCGATATCCGCGGTCCCGTCCATTTGACGGTCCGACCCGAGGATATCCTCCTATCACTGGAACCCCTGCATTCCTCAGCCAGGAATGCGTTTCAGGGCACCGTCTCCGAAATCTTGGAGAGAGGATCAGTCCTTTATGTCACCGTCACCGTGCCGCCCGATTTCGTATGCCTCATCACAAGCCATGCGCGAGAAGAGCTCGGGCTCCAGGAAGGAGTGAGAGTCTGGCTACATTTTAAAGCCACAGCGATACACGCTTTTTAGGTTCTATAGGATATGTTCAGCGTTGAGAACAAGTGGAGGATCGATCTATGAGAA
>JAAYCW010000020.1 GCA_012729575.1 Actinomycetota bacterium
TCAGGCGCGCGGGTGGGCGCGTCGATACGTCTTGCGCAGGTGTGCGGCAGAGACATGCGCGTACACCTGAGTGGTCCGCAGAGAGGAGTGGCCTAGTAGTTCCTGGATGGTGCGAAGGTCGGCCCCGCCTTCCAGAAGGTGTGTCGCGAAGGAGTGGCGCAGGGTGTGGGGTGAAGTACCGGCAGGAGCACCCGCACCAACAAGATATCCGGCAAGACGCCTGCGCACGTCAGAGGCGGACAACGGGCGGCCCGTCCGACTCAAGAAGACGTGGTCCTGTTCCATTCCCTTCTTGACTAATCTTGGTCGCCCCTCCCGCAAATATCGCTCCATGGCGTCCAGCGCGAGCTCGCCAACGGGAACCACCCGCTCCTTGCGGCCCTTCCCTTTCGCACGAATCTCGCAGGAATCGAAATTGATATCTCTGAGCTCCAGGTCCAAAGCTTCCTGACAGCGAAGCCCGCAAGAGTATATCAATTCAAAAAGCGCCCTATCACGCATGTCCAGAGGCTTCGTCCGGTCGATCTGTTCCAACAGCAGAGCGATCTGCTCCTGGCTGAGGACCTGCGGTAGGCGGCGCGGCAGTCTGGGCGAGCCCACTCCCACGGAAGGGTCGATCCCGGCAAGGCCGTTCTCTTCGCAGAAGCGGAGAAAACTGCGGACGACAGACAGCTTCCGGGAGATGGTACTGCGTGCATAAGGACGGGGCCGCCTCGGCTGGGACTGGCCCTCTGGCGCGCCGGCCGATGGACCTGCGAGATATCCGTCAGGGTCGGCCAACGCGGCCGCAAACTCGCTCACATCCGTACGCTCGACGGTATCGATTCGCTCAATCTGCCGGGAGCGCAAGAACTCCAAGAACTGACGGAGATCGACCGCTGAGGCTTCGATAGTGCAACGACTGTAGTCGGCGGCGATGAGCCCCCTAAGGAAACCCGCAGCCGCTTGGCTCAAGTCCTTCGTAGGCGGCTCCGCCGACGAACGCTGCGCCTCTGGTTCCCTTTCCTGCATCGTCCTCCTACTCCAGCCCCGTTACCTCAGGGCGCCCGGATATAAAGGCCGGGTCCCGCTCGGACAGTCTCTCTCGCGAGCTCCAATTCAGCAAGCGCCGCCGTGAGTTCCCTTGCGGACAGCCCTGTGCGCTCAACAAGGTCATCAACCGAGCACGGGCCGGATGTAAGGCAATCCAGAATACTCCGCTTTCGCCCGTCCGAGACCGAGGGCGACCCGTGCTGTGCAACCCATCCTCTTCCCGCACTTAGGTCATGACTGCTCGACCGGCGCTCACTTGTCTGCATTCTTGTTGCCCAGAAGAAATCCTCTACGGCACCACGAGGGTCAAGAGCAGGGTGAGCACCCTCGCACAGCAACCTGTTGCAGCCCTCGTGCCCCTCTACCAAGATCGGGCCCGGGACACTCAACACCAACCTGCCCAACTCGAGCGCCCAGTCGGCGGTCTGAAGAGCTCCACTCGCACATGAAGCCTCCACCACCATCACCGCGTCGCCGAGGGCTGCGAGAAGCCTGTTTCGATGTGGAAAGGTCCAGCGGGAGGGTGTGGTACCCGGCGGAAGCTCACTCATGACGACTCCCGACTGTACGATCTTCTCGTAAAGCGATGCATGGCGCCGGGGATACACGACGTCCACTCCGCAGCCGAGTACGGCGACCGTGAGGCCTCCGCTCCGTAAGGTGGCTTCGTGGGCCAAAGCATCAATTCCCAGAGCCATTCCGCTCACCACAGCGATCTCCTCGACTGAGAACGCGGAGGCGAACACTTCAGCGGCCCGCAAACCGTAACCGGTCGCTTTCCGAGTGCCGACGATCGTGATCCTGGGGCCCGATACGAGTCTCCGCAGAGCTTCCTCGGCGCCTCGCACGAAGAGCCCAGCAGGTGGCAAAGCAAGATGAGCCAGTTCACGCGGGTACAGAGACGACCCGAACGGCAGGAAGCGGATGGCCCCTCGCTGCATGATCGTTTCGGCCCGGTGAGAGGTGAAGCGATCCCTTTGCTCCTCGAAGCGTATGGCCGCCTTCAACGATATCCCCCAATCGAGCAAACGGCGTCGAGAAGCCGTCCAGACCGCCTCTACGCCCTCGCGCGCCAACAGGTTCAGTATGCTGTGGCACCCGGATTCGCTGATCCAGGCCAGTCCCAAAGCCGCTTGATACTCCCGGCGGGACCTGTCCGAGCGGGTAGTCACAGCAGACCGACCCGGCGCTGGTCGAGCCGCAGCGCCAGCGCCTCCGCCAGATGCTCGACCCTCACGGGCAGGATCTGGTCAAGATCGGCGATGCTGCGTGCCAGGCCGATCACTTTCACATACCCCCGGCCGCTCAGGCCATCACTGACCAACGCCTGCCGCAATAACTGCCGGGCCTCAGTAGTCAGAAGGCTGCGTTCTTCGAGAGATCCCTTCTCGACGCATCTCGTGCGCTTCGATCTCTCGGCCCGGAAGGCCACCGCCGCTATCACCCTCTCCCGCACCGCGGCCGACGCCTCCGCCTCCGCCGCTCGATCGAGAGCCGACAGACTCAGGGGAAGCACCTCGATGAGTATGTCGATTCTGTCGAGCAACGGACCGCTGATGCGGGTCCTGTACCGGTCGACAGAGGCCGCCGCGCACCGGCAGGCCTTCTCCGGGTGACCCAAGTAACCACACGGACAAGGGTTCATAGCACCGACAAGAGTGCAGTGGGCCGGGAAGATCGACGTGCCGCTGCGTCTGGAGATCGCCACCCTGCCCTCTTCCAACGGTTGGCGAAGAGCCTCCAAGGCATCCCGGGAAAACTCCGGCAACTCATCGAGGAAGAGCACTCCGCGATGGGCAAGGCTTACCTCACCCGGCCTCAGCCCCGCACCTCCGCCGACCAGAGCGGCACGCGACGCGGTGTGGTGCGGGGCGCGAAAGGGCCGCTGCTCGATCAATCCGGTGTGGGAACCCTCTAGACCGGCGACACTCCACACGCGGGTCACCTCCACGGCTTCTTCTCGATTCAAAGGCGGGAGGATGCCGGCCAGCCGTCGCGCCAGCATCGTCTTCCCGGCCCCGGGTGACCCGATCATCAATAGGTGATGCTCTCCGGCGGCGGCGATCTCGAGAGCCCGTTTGGCGTGGTGATGGCCCGCTACGTCGGCCAGATCGAGTCCGCTCGGCGCGCCGTCCGGCCGGACGGCGCGCATCTTCAGCCAACGTCTTCCTCTTTCCATGAGTCGTTCAAGCGACCGGGCGTCTCTCGCTACCAGGACGGCCTCGACCAAGGAACGGACACCGACCACCGCGACCCTGCTCACCTCGATCGCGGCCGCTAGGCTCTCGACCGGAGTGATGAGCAACCTGACTCCCGTCCTCCCCGCTGCCTCGGCCACCGAAAGCGTCCCGCGGGTCGGTCGGACCACTCCTTCAAGAGACACCTCCCCCACTGCCCCGATATCCCGCAGTGACTCCACCGGCATATAGCCGCAGGCGGCTAAGGTGGCCAAGGCGACCGGCAGGTCGAATCCAGGACCGTCCTTCGGCACATCGCCGGGACTCAGGTTGATAGTAATACGGCGGCTCGGGAGGGCAAGCCCACTGGACGCTGCTCCGGACCGCACCCTCTCCCTAGCCTCCCTGACCGCCGCGCCGGGCAAACCCACGATGGTGACTCCAGGCAGACCGTTACGCGCGTGGGCCTCTACCCGCACGGGTACTGCGTCGACTCCCACGACCGCGAATCCCCAGATGGAGGCCACACCCATGGCCGGCTTCACGCCCCCAACAGATCTCTGACGTGTTGGAGGCAGCAAGGCATGCCCTGTGCGTCCAGATCGACCACCACCGCGTCAAACCGCATAGGGCAAGGAAAGAGACCGTGCGAGGACAGCCACCACACCGCCGCGGATCTCAAACGTCTGGCCTTGAGCGGACCGATGGCTTCGAGCGCCGAACCATAGAGTGCGCCGGAACGAGACTTCACCTCGACGATCACCATCTCAGCGTGGTCCCGGCAGACCAGATCTAACTCGCCCAGGGGAGTGTGTTGATTCCTCGCCAGTACGCGGTACCCTCGTTCCGTGAGGAAAGAAGCCGCCATCTGCTCGCCCAAGCGTCCCCGGGCCGTCAGGTTTAGAGGTGTTCTTGCGCCGCGATCCAGGGCGTCCTCCTTTCCTACTCTCGGGTCAAGCACCTACGCTGCGAAGGCTAACGAAAGCGGGATATGAACGACTCGGACTTTGGTATTACCTTGGGGCCCGACACCAGACCGCCGGAACTCGTGACCGGATCGCCGGAACCCGGCGGCAGATCGGCGAGGCACGGCACCGCGTCACCCAGGTCCAGCGGCAGATCGGCGAGGCACGGGACGCCGTCCCTGAGACCCGGCGCAGCATCATCAAAGCCTAAGGTCGAATCGCCGGCGCCGGCCGAACTGCAACTGTTCAGGGAAACGGTCCTTGACCACTATCGGCACCAGGGGCGCGACCTACCCTGGCGTCATACCCGCGACCCCTACTCCATCCTGGTCTCGGAGGTGATGCTCCAGCAGACCCAGGTGGTCCGGGTTCTCCCGAAGTACTCGCAGTTCCTGACGGCCTTCCCCAGTCTGGTCTTTCTGGCCGGCGCCTCCATCGCAGAGGTGCTCACAGTTTGGCAGGGCCTGGGATATAACCGCCGGGCCCTCGCCCTGCACCGAGCGGCCGGCCGCATCGTCTCCGAGTTCCAGGGTGCCGTGCCCCACTCGCCGGCCGAACTAGTCCGACTGCCCGGCGTCGGACCGGCCACGGCCGCAGCCGTCTGCGTCTTCGCTTACGACGTCCCGCTGGTCTTCATCGAGACCAACATCAGATCGGCATTCATCCATTTCTTCTTCCGAGAGTGCCCATCCGTGGCCGATGCCGCCATCCTCCCTTTGATCGAGCTCACCCTCGACCACAACGACCCCCGGCGCTGGTACTACGCTCTCATGGATTACGGAGCATGGACCAAGAGGCACAACGCGAACCCCAGCCGCAGGAGCCGGCATCACACTGTGCAGAGTCCCTTCGCCGGTTCCCACCGACAGTTGAGGGCCTTTGTCCTGCGCCTCTCGCTTTGCGCGAATCCGGGGTGGCTGACCCCCGGAGATGTCGGCGCCCTGGTGTCTTCCGCAGATCCCGGTTTTGTGGCCGACGAGGTCGCCATCGCCGCCGTGCTTGAGGAGCTCACGGTCGAAGGCTTCTTGAACAAGAAGGAAGGACGCTACCGCGTGGCTTGACCGGCCCGAGCACGCTCTCGAGCCGAAAACAGGTAGTGAGCCACGAAGTACTCACGACCGGAGTCGAGCGCGAACGTCTCCTCGCACGCCATGAAGAAGATCCGCCAGTAGGCCAGCCACAGACGAGCTTGGTCCGGCCCGTAGACGTCTTTCAAGATGGGCATCACGGCTTCGCGTCGTCGGTCGATGTTGTCCAACCAAGACCTGAGCGTCCGCGCGTAGTGTGTACCGTCCACCTGCCAACGATCCAGCAACTCAAGGTCGTCTAGATAACGCAGCAGATAGTCCCACGAGGGCATCAATCCGCCCGAGAAGAAATGTTGAGCCATCCATCCACCCAGCCCGGCCGGTTCGAAGGGATAGAGATGCCGCCGATGGCAGAACACATGCACAAACAACTTTCCTTCAGGCTTGAGCCAACCCGATATCCGCCGCATCAGCTCACGGTGGTTGCGAACGTGCTCGAACATCTCCACCGAGACTATCCGGTCGAAATCGCGTGATGGTGTGAAACCCGCCACCTCGGCCGTGACCACCTCCAGGCCGCTGAGTCCCAGTTTGTCGCGTCTGGCTTCGATGAAACGCCGTTGCTCGGCCGAGTTGCTCATGGCCACGATGTGGGCGGCCGGGAACCGTTCTGCCGCCCACAGGGCGAAAGACCCCCAACCACAACCTAGGTCGAGGATGTGCTGGCCGTCCGCCAGACCGGCGCGCTCAGCCGTCATGGCCAGCATGGCTTCTTCGGCGTCGGCCAGTTCGGTCAACCCGGCCGGCCAGTAACACGAGCTGTATTTCAGCCTGGGTCCCAAGACCTCCTCGAAGAAGCTCGGCGGTAGGCTGTAGTGCTGCCGGTTGGCATCGTCGGTGTTGGTGGTGACCGGCCCCGATTCGAGTGCAGCGAGAACCGCTGCCTCCCGGTCGCTCTGCTCGGCGAGGCTCAACCGGTCCAGACGTCTCAGAAGACCGGTGACCCGAGAGCGGATTATCCGCCGAAGCAGCAGGTCCGGGACGAACCCGGAGGCGAGAGCCGTGTCTTCGAACCGGCTCACGACACTACCCCCATGACCTCAACTCTGCCCTCCCTCATCACTCGTCCCACAGACCGAGTTGCGGCTCGGCCACACCTTGGAAGCTCAGCCGATGCAGCGGGCAAGGACCGTGCTGCTTGAGAGCATTTCTGTGCCGGCCCGTCCCATACCCCACATGCTCGGCGAAGCCGTACTCGGGATAACGGGGGGCGAGTGTCTTCATCAGCCGGTCGCGTACCACCTTCGCCACCACAGACGCGGCCGCCACCGCCGCGCTCTTGTAGTCGGCTCCGACCAGCGAACGAGCTCGGAGCTCAGGACGGCGGATATCGAAACCGTCCACAAGCGCCAGCGCATACTCCCCTCCAAGCGTCTCCAGAGCTTCCGAGAGGGCTCTCAGATTGCAGACATGCAGCCCATCACGGTCGATAGTGCGGGGAGAGCAGGCCACCCAACACACCCGGGCAGCCGAGCCAAGTATGCCCCCATACATCCCTTCCCGGGCATCCAGGCTGAGCTGTTTAGAGTCGGTCAGGCCGCTCAAAGCCACGAACGGAGCAGCCGCGTAGTCGAGCACCACCGCAGCAGCCACCAACGGACCGGCCAGACATCCACGCCCGGCCTCGTCCACCCCGGCAAGCCGCAGATCGTCCCGACGGTGGGCGCCACAGAGCGAGGAGGCTTCGCATACGGCTGCCAAGCCCTCCTCCAGCAACGCCTTGTCAAAACGAAAGGGGTCGGAGCTGCGAGTCTTGCGGCGTCTCACCCGCTCTGCCATAAGGCGCCTGGTCAGAGACCGCCGAGGTCGCCCAGAGGCCAGTAGATGGCGAAGGCCACTCCTATTATGGCCTCCTCACTCACCGGCCCGAACACCCGGCTGTCTCCGCTGTTGTTGCGGTTATCGCCCATCGCCCACACCCAACCGGGGGCAATGCTTGTCTCCGGGAAGTCCTCCCAGATTCGGCCCTCCTTCAGGTAGGGCTCATCTTGGGCCACGCCGTTCACCCAGAGCACTCCGTCGCGCACCGCCACCGTGTCGCCACCCACCGCCACCACTCGCTTGATGAAGGGATCGGATCCCTCGTATCCGGGAGGTTCGAAGACGATGATGTCGCCCCTCTCCGGATCACGGACGTTGTAGGTGACCCGGCTGACCAACACCCTGTCCCCCTCCACTAGGGTCGGCTCCATGGATGGAGACGGTATCGCATAGGGCTTGACCAAGAATTGCTGGATGAGGAGGGCCAGAATGAAAGCAGCCGCCACAATGACGACCACTTCGACGACCCAACGAAACCCGCTTCGACGCTTCGCGACCGTCACGGGAGAAACGGCTGCCCCACCAGTGCCGACCGGCTCCGACTCTCTAAGAGAGTTTGAATCCGGCTCGTTCACCATCGCGACGCTTTAGATTCGCTTCTCTTTGACCCGGGCCTTCTTACCCAGCTTGTCGCGGAGGTAGTAGAGTTTCGCACGCGCCACATCCCCCACTGCGGTCACTTCGATCTTGTCGATCTTGGGGGAATGAAGCGGGAACGTCCGCTCTACGCCTACTCCGAAAGACTGCTTGCGGACCGTGAAGGTCTCGCGTGAACCCTGGCCCTGCTTGCTTATGCAGAAACCCTGGAAGACCTGGATCCTCTCCCGGCTGCCTTCGACTACCTTGAAGTGCACGCGCAGCGTGTCACCGGACTTGAAGTCCGGGAGGTCCTCGCGCAGTTGCGCCCGCTCGAATTCTTCAATCGCGCCCATGTGTATACCCAGTCCTGACTGATTCCTGCATGATTCTTACGGCCTGCTCCCAAGAAAAGCCAGCAGACTTTAGAGCATTGCGGCTCTGATTACAACTCGACCGGCACCGGTTCGGTCCCGGTCGGGCCCTCCCGACCTCGCCCTAGAGACCTCGCCAGCGCCCGATGGGCCAATAGACGCAGAAGGCGCACCCGATTATGGAATCGTCATCCACCGGCCCGAAGAGCCTGCTGTCGCCGCTGTTGTTACGGTTATCCCCCATAACGAACACCGTGCCCGGCGGAATGACCGTCTCCGCCATCTCTCCGGCGAAGTCCTGCTCCAGAAGATAGGGCTCTTCTCGAGGCTCCCCGTTGACGAACAGAGTGCCGTCGCTGATGGCGACCCGGTCGCCCGCCACCGCCACCACGCGCTTCACCAGGTCCTCTCCCTTGACCCTGGGCGAATGGAAGACCACCACATCTCCGCTCTCCGGTTCACGGAAATGGTACGACATCCGGTTGAGGAGGATGCGATCCCCGTCGAGCAGGGTGGGCTGCATAGAGACCTGGTGGATGGTAAAGGGCTTCACCACGAAGGCCTGCACCAGCATGGCGATGGCGAATGCCGCCGCCACGATGACCACGATCTCGATGACCACTCCCAAGGCACCGCGATCCTTCTTGGCCCTCTTCGCCTTCTCTGGCGCCTGCTTCACCCTGCTCTCCATGGCCGTGCTCCCTCGCCCCGGCGTCTCTCCATCTTGGTCTGCATCTGACTGTCCGGCATCGACGAAGGCTCCCTCCCCCACCTGCTCCCCATCGGTGCGCATCGGACTACCTCTCTATTCCGGCCCGTCGCCTGCAGTTCCCGCCGGATCGCCGGCTGAATCTCGGTCCGAGGTGCCGTCGGAGTTGTCGTCCAAGTCGCCGTTCGGGCCGCCGTCCGGGACGCCGTCACTCGCTCTCCCCTCCCAGGGCGACCGAAGCGCGTTCGCCCTACGCCACCGGGCGATGGCGGCGTGGTCGCCGCTCAGTAGCACCGCCGGCACCTCCAGGCCCCCATACTCACGAGGCCGCGTGTAGTGAGGATACTCGACCATGCCGGCCAGTCCGGCGCTGAACGACTCCTCCACCACGCTGTCCGAGTTGCCCAAAGACCCGGGCAGATGGCGAATAACCGCCTCCAACACAGCCAGAGCCGCCACTTCTCCTCCGGCGAGCACGTAAGGGCCCACGGAAATGGACCCGGTGGCGAGCAGGGTCTCCACGCGCGCATCGAAGCCCTCGAACCGACCGCACAATAGCACGACATCACGCCCGCTCTGCGAAAGCCGCAGGCCGAATTGCTGACGGAAGGGCATCCCACCCGCGGCGAGCACGTAGACATCCCTGGAGTCCCGCACCCGCTCGGCCGGCTCTCCAAAGACCGCCTCCAACGCAGCCGCGACGACGTCCACCCGGGTCACCATGCCCGGTCCGCCTCCATAAGGAGTGTCGTCGACCTCATGGTGAGGCAGCGAGCTATAGTCTCGTATGTTGTGGACGTGGATGGACGCCGTACCCGCCTCCAGGGCCGCCGACACCGGGTGTTGAGCAACGAACCAGGAGAAGGCTTCCGGGACGAGGGTGAAGATATGAAATCGCTTCACGCTCCACCGCCCCTGTCCGTCTCCGAGGCGACGGCACCCAAGTCTTCTAGAAAACGAGGCTCTATCACCAGGTAGCCCTCACCAACGGCCACCGTGGGAACAGCCTCGAGCACGAACGGCACCATCCGCTCGACTCCGGACGCGCAGGAGACCACTAGGATGGCATGAGCCGGAGAGTCGACGAGGTCGGACACCCGGCCGGTCACGTTCCCCTCCGGATCGCGCACCTCCAGGTCCATCAGATCGAACGGGTAGTATTCGTCGTCCTCGAGTTCCGGTAACTGGCTCGACTTCACCTCGAGCAGATAGCCGCGTAACCCTTCGGCCTTGTCTCGGTCGTCGAACTCATTGAAGGCGACGATGGGAAACCCTTCATCCCCGCGCACCGTGCGAACCGTGAGCCACACCTGCGCCTCCGACCCCACCAAGCCCGGCCGGGCCGGACGGCCGCGGAAGACCGATCCCGGCGTGAAACGCTCGGGATTGTCGGTGTCAAGGATGACCCGTACCTCTCCGCGCACGCCGTGGGGGCGTGAGATCCGCCCCACCTCGATCCAGTCGGGCCGCGGCATGAGAGGAGGGGCCTAGTCGACGATCTCGACCGTGGCCTGCTTGCCGTCCTTCACGGCACTGGCCTTGACCACGGTCCGTATAGCCCGGGCGATGCGGCCTTGCTTGCCGATCACCTTGCCCACATCTTCCTTTGCTACGGTGAGCCGCAACAGGACTCCGTCCGAGGACTCCGTCTCCTCCACCCGCACCTGCTCAGGATGGTCGACGAGCGAGCGGGCCAGGAATTCCAGCAGCTCTTTCACCTAGGAGATGCCTTTCAGACTCAGGAGTTTGCGCACCGTATCGGAGGGCTGGGCGCCGCATTCCAGCCACTGCTTGGCCTTGGCCTCGTCCACTTCGATGATCGAAGGCTCGTGCTGTGGGTTGTAGTACCCGATGGTCTCGATGAACCGGCCGTCGCGCGGTCTCCGGGAATCGGCCACCACGATACGGTAGGTCGGATGCTTCTCGCTGCCGCGACGTGCCAGTCTAATAGCTGTTGCCATTAGTCACCTCCTTACGCTAACTAGGGTTCCCGAACATCTGGAACGGGTTCTTTGGGACACGGCCCGAACCGAGCTGCTTCATCATCTTCTGCACCTGCTTGAATTGCGTCAACAGCTGGTTGATGGTGTGTATATCGGTTCCCGAGCCGGCCGCAATGCGCCGGCGACGGCTGCCGTTGATGATATCGGGGTGACTGCGCTCCTCCGCGGTCATGGAGGAGATCACCGCCTGGATCCTGTCGAAGGCCTTGTCGTCCACCTGCAGGCCCTTGAGCTTGTGAGAGGGGATACCGGGGATCATGCCGAGCAGACTGGAGATCGACCCCATCTTCCGCACCTGCTGAATCTGATCGAGGAAGTCGTCGAACGTGAAGGTGGCTTTGCGGAGGCGTTGCTCCAGCTCCCGCGCCTTCTTCTCATCGATGGTCTGCTCGGCCTTCTCGATCAGTGAGAGGACGTCACCCATCCCTAGGATACGCGACGCCACCCGGTCAGGATGGAAGTACTCGAAGTTGTCGAGCTTCTCACCAGCACTCGCGAACTTGACAGGCTTGCCCGTGACCGCTCGAACCGAGAGAGCGGCCCCGCCCCGGGCATCACCGTCCATCTTGGTAAGGATGACGCCGTCGAACTGTACTCGCTCCTGGAACTGAAGGGCCACGTTGACCGCGTCTTGGCCCGTCATGGCATCCAGCACGAGGAGGACGTTGTGCGGCTTCACCGTGTTGCGGATGCGCACCAGCTCTTCCATGAGCTTCTCATCGATATGCAGCCGCCCCGCCGTGTCGACGATGAGGACGTCACGCCCCTTCTCCTGGGCCCAGGCCACGCCGTGCTTAGCGATATCCACCGGATCGGCCTTGTCCCCCTCGTCGTAGACAGGGACCCCCAGCTGCGCACCCAGGGTCTTGAGCTGGTCGATAGCGGCCGGACGGTAGACGTCGCCTGCCACCATGGCGGGGCTCTTGCCTTGCGCGATGAGGAAGTTGGCCAGTTTCCCGCAGGCGGTAGTCTTGCCCGAGCCCTGCAAACCCACCATCATGATCACCGTGGGCGGCCGTGGAGAGAAAGTCAACTTGGTGCTGGCCGACCCCATCAGACTGGTGAGCTCTTCGTTCACGATCTTGATGAACTGCTGAGCCGGGGTCAGGCTCTCCAAGACCTCGGAACCCAGAGCCCGGGTCTTGACCTTCTCGACGAACTCCTTGACCACCTTGAAGTTCACGTCGGCCTCGAGCAGCGCCAAACGGATCTCCCGGGCCGCCCGCTCCACGTCTTTCTCCGTGAGCTTGCCCTGCCCTTTTAGGCCGTCGAAGGCTATCTGCAGCTTATCGGATAAGGAATCGAACACCTGTCACCTTGTTGTCCAGCGGCACTCTGCGGGCACCGCTCCGCGGCGACCCCACACGGGCCGCGAGGGAGCGAGTTTACTAGTCGCCGGAAGTCCCGTCAAACCAGACCCACTCCCCTGCTCACCGCCTGCCCAAGGCGTCGTCGAAAAGCATGGACGCAAAAGCCATGGCATCAAAGGGCTGAAGACTCTCCAGCTTCTCGCCCGTTCCTATAAGCTTGATGGGCAGGTCCAACTCGTGTGATACGGCGAGAGCTATGCCCCCTTTTGCCGTCCCGTCCATCTTGGTGATCACCACCCCGGTGAGCTCCACGGCTTCTTTGAACATCCGGGCTTGGATGAGTCCGTTCTGCCCCGTGGTGGCATCTATGCAGAGAAGACATTCGTGTGGGGCTCCCGGGATGCGTTTTTCCACGACCCTGCGGACCTTCTGTAGCTCCTTCATGAGATTCACCTGCGTGTGAAGGCGCCCGGCAGTGTCGATGATGGCCACATCCGCCCCCCGTGCCTCAGCCGCCGCCAGGCCGTCGAACACCACGGCCCCTGGATCGCCGCCCCGCTCGTGACGCACCACCTCGCACTCGACCCGGCGACCCCATTCCACCAGCTGTTCGATGGCCGCGGCCCGGAACGTGTCCCCCGCTACCAAGATGGGCTCCTTGCCCAACTCCTTCAGATGCCAGGCGATCTTCCCGATGGTGGTCGTCTTGCCGGTGCCATTAACCCCTACCATCAGGATGACGGCGGGCGAATGAGCCACATCGATGCGCGTGTCGGCCTTGCAGAAGTGGTCCGCGGTCACCTCGCGCAGCTTCTTCAGGAGATCTGTGGAGTCCCTGATGGATCCAGAGTTCGCCTCTTCCTCCAGAGCCTGAACGATGGAGACGGTGCTTTCGACCCCGACGTCCGCGTAGATGAGAGCTTCTTCGATACGCTCCCAGAGATCCTCATCGAACCGGTCGAACAACACGGAGGCGAACTGCTGCTGAAGGGCCTTTCGGCTCTTGGCCAGACCATCCCGGAGCTGCGCCAGCCAGCCCCCCCGCGTCTGCGCACCCTCCGAAGGCACCTGGAAGGCAGCCTTTTCGGACACGCCGACAAACACGTCCGACCAGTCTTGGCTCACAGCTTCATGCTCCTTTCGATGTCGCCAGTCTTCGCGAGAGCACCCTCGAGGTGCCGTCACTCTCCAACGTCACGCCGTAGAGAGTATCCGCCACTTCCATGGTCTGTCGCTGATGCGTGATGATGATGAACTGGGTCTTGTCCCGGTACTTCCTCACCAGAGACAGGAAACGCCGGATGTTGATGTCGTCCAGCGACGCCTCCACCTCGTCCAGAATGTAGAAGGGACAGGGCCGGGCCAGGAATAACGAGAAGAGGAAGGCGATGGCTGTCATGGCCTTCTCTCCACCGGAGAGGAGGCTCAGGCTGCGGGGGGACTTGTTCGGGAACTTGACCTCGAGCAGTATGCCTGGAGCCTGTTCGGGTCCTTCGGCCTCGATGTCTATCGCGTCATTCCCGGGGTCTACCGGCGACTCGGTCGTAGACCCGGCTCCGGCAGCGGACCCGGCTCCATTGTCGCCCCTCCTACGACCCGAGGGCGCGCTCTCCGTGAGTCTCAGAGCCCCCTTGGCGCCGGGGAAGACCGAGGCAATTACCGCAGAGAAGTGCTCACGCGTGGCCTCGAAGATCTCCGTGAATGCCCGGTCTATGTGCTCGTCCAGTTCCCGGATGACGTCCTCCAACTGCCCGAGTGACGTCTCCAAGTCTCTCCGTTGTTC
This sequence comes from Actinomycetota bacterium, assembly GCA_012729575.1. Taxonomy (GTDB): domain Bacteria; phylum Actinomycetota; class Thermoleophilia; order RBG-16-64-13; family RBG-16-64-13; genus RBG-16-64-13. Next base: position 13,839 of record JAAYCW010000020.1, read on the forward strand.
CGCCAGGAAGGCGGCTCTTTCCTCCATCTCCGCACACTCCACCTCTGCCAGGGGATTGACGGGCCCGATCTTCTCGCGCCGGCGCTCCGCCCGCTCCACAGCAGCCTCGAGAGCGCCCGCATCCTCCCCTGTGACGTCATCCGCGGTGAGTTCTCGGGGCGAGCGATGCCGGCGTCTCAGTTCGGCCAGCTCCTCCTCAAGGAGGGTCCTCCGGTCCTCCAAGCGAGCGTGGTCGACGCGAAGATCGGTCGACAGAGTGCCAAGCGTCTCGAGCTCGTTCTGCAGGGTGACCTCTTCTCCCCCACGATCGCGCACGCTCCGCGCCGCCGCCTCCGTGGCTGCGCGCGCAGCCTCCAACTGAGACTCCAGCGCTATTGCCGTCCTCTTCGAATGTCCCTCCAGTCCCTCTCCCGCCTCGAGCAGACGGCCCAACTCCGGCAGATAGGCGTCCAGGGCGCGAAGCCGCCGCTCGCAGGCGGCGGCTTCGCGCTGTGCCGCCTCCCATTGACTTCGGACCCGGACCTGCTCGTACTCATGAGCTCTGCAACGCTCCCTCAATCTCGCTTCCACCATACCGGCCTGAGCCTTCTTGGCCTCCAGCCGGCTCACTGTGTTCCTCAGACCCTCCACGCGAGCCTGGTTTGCCCGCAGGTCGGTCCGTGCCGTCTCGAGTGCCGCCTCTCTCTCCGCCATCGATGATTCGACCGCCTCAAGCTCCGTCCTCATCTGAGCGGCAAGACCCTCTTCCCGTTCTCTGCGGCCCTCCAACTCGACCGACTGGAGCCGCGCCTCTTCCATCCGGCGTTCGAGCAGGTCGGCCTCCCCCTTCAGAGCCGACAGCCGCTGCTCGGCCTCTCTCAGCTCCTCCTCCCGCCGTCGGAGGGTCTCGGCCGCTGCCCGCGCGGCGATCGCCGCCTCTTCGACGGCTCCATGGACGGCTTCCCGTCTTCTCAGCAGACTCTCCCGCTCCCTGCACGCCGCGTCCAACTCGTTGCGCCCCCGCAAGAGGGTCTCCGCGCCCACATCCTTCCGATAGGCGGCGTGAACCTCCCCCTGCAGCAGCTCCCCGGAGCGGCTCACCAGACGCGGGCCGGCAACAGCCTCACCGGATCCGACACCGCTTACGTGATCCCCTTCAACTACCACCGTCGGCGGGACCAACATTCTCAGAACGTCCAGAACCTCTTTCGGAGCCGAGACGACACTCCACAGATCACGAGTCCCCGGCGGTATCGACCCTGATTCCATAGAAACGCCCGCCTTGGCAGGGTCCCCAGCGGCCTCTCCGACTGTCTCTCGGCGGGCCTCCTTGATAGCCTCCACCGCCCCGTCCGCCTTGAAGACCCGAGACAGATCAGAATCGGGAGGCAGGACCACAGCCTCGATCAAAGGACCGAATGCTGCCGCCACAGCTCGTTCATACCCCGGTTCCACCCTCACCAGATCGGTGAGGGGACGAGCGCCCTTGTCCGCCCGCAGCACCTCGCGAGCACCCACGGGCATTCCCTCTCTGCGAGCCAGCAGGTCGTTGAGGACGGCAAGTCTGGATTCGAGCCCAGCCGACTCCTCCCCGAGCGCGGCCTCCTCCCTGGAGACCTCTTCGGCTTGGTCCCGCGCCTCCTGACGTTCGGCTGACGCCCTCTTCACTCCTTCTTCGGCTCGGCTCACCGCTTCTTCCGCCTCGGCCAGCCGTACCCCGACCACATCAGCCTCGGCCCGCAACCGCTGGAAACGACCGCTCTCCTCCTCGACGAGCGCAGCCAACTGCGCCATCATGCGCCTTCTCTCCTCGATCTCGCGCCGGAGGAAATCCCGGTCCTGCAGGGCGCGCGAGCGGGCCGCCTCCAGCTCGAAAACGAGGTCCTTACGATCGTCTTCTTCAGCCACCGCCGCCCGGTATTCGGGCAGACTACCCTCAAGTGCCACCCGCAGATCTTCCACCCATCCGGTCACCCGTTGCAGCCGCATCTCGTCCGTCGTTTCGCCCGCCATCTCCTCCACGCGCGAGCCCAGCGAGAGTGCCTCACCTTGGACCAGATCACGGCGCCTGCGGGCCCGGTCGAGCTCCCCTTCGGCTCGGACCAAACGCTGCCGCAACGACGCCACCCGCGCCTCCAGATACTCCGCTCCGGCCCGGACCCGGTGATAAGTCGAGCTCCGGCCTTCCCGCTCCTGGAGGGCGACGCTGAACTGCTCTTCCTCTTCGATCCTCTCTCTGCGCAGACCGGTCAGGGCCCGTTCCAACTCCTCCCGGCGGGCCAGTACGCGGTCCAACTCCCCGTGTTTCGTCTCCTCGGCTCCTCTGACCTCGATCACCGCCCGCAGCACGGAGCGCGCCTTCGCCAAGGCCCATTCCTCTGTGACCGAGGCAAAACGCTCGGCCGCCGCCACCTGTTGCTTCAGCGGACGCAAAGCCGTCTTCACCTCTCGCTCGATGTCACCCACCCGCAGGAGGTTCTGCCTGGTGCGCTCCAGCTTGGACTGCGCCCGCTCCCGGCGCTTCCGGAAGCGGGCAAGCCCCGCCGCCTCCTCCACCATGGCCCGCCGTACCTCGGGAGTGGAGTTCAGAAGAGCTTCCACCTTTCCTTGGCTGATGACGCTGTGCATCTCCCTGCCCAGTCCCAACCCACCGACCAAGTCCTGGACGTCCAGAAGTCGACAGCCGCTCCCGTTCAGACGGTACTCCGAACCGGCATCGCGCGAGACGCGCCTCGTCACCTCCAGTTCCTGGTAGCCCACAGGCAGAGAGCCGTTCCCATCCTCGAAGACCACGCTGACCTCAGCCACCGCACTCGATTTGTGCCCTCCGGCGCCCGAGAAGATCACATCCTGCATGATCCGCCCCCGGAGATTCCCGGGGCTCTGCTCTCCGAGCACCCAGAGCACCGCGTCGGCGATATTGCTCTTGCCGCTACCGTTGGGACCTATGATCACGGTCACGCCCTGCTCGAAGGTCAGTTCGGTGGGTTTGGCAAAGGTCTTAAAACCGCGCATGCGCACGGATCGGAGATGGACCATCTCAGCTGTCACCCACGTTCCTGGTCAAGTAGCGGAGGGCCTCTCTGGCAGCCGCCTGCTCGCTCATCTTGATGGTGGTTCCGTTCCCTCGGCCACGAGACACTCCGTCTACCCGAACCTCAGAGGTGAAGACCCTGGCATGCGGCGGACCCGCCTCCTCCACGAGCCGGTACTCGAGATGCGATCCGCGGGAGGCGACCAACTCCTGAAGAGTAGTCTTGTGGTCCACATGCCCGCTCACCGCGTAGCGAATCTGTGGATCGAAGGCGTCCACCACGGCCAAGCGGGCCTGCTCAAAACCATGAGTGAGGAAGACGGCACCGATCAAGGCCTCCAAAACGTTACCTAGGATCGTCTGGCTGGCGGCTATCTCGCGACGCTTGTCCTCGGAAGCGGGAGCCTTCTCGATGATCAACTTGGCCAGATCGATCTGCTCTGCCACCTGGGCGCAGCTGGCTCGGCTCACCACGAACGCCTTCAGTTTGGCCAATTCGCCCTCTTCGCTGTCGGGATAGCGGCGGCATAGGGTCGACGCGATCGCCAGCCCCAACACGCTGTCGCCGAGGAATTCCAGACGTTCGTACGACTGCGTGCGCTCCTCCACCCAGGAGGAGTGGGTGAGGGCCCGATCCCGAAGATTCACGGGAAGCTGCTCTATGAGCTGCCGGAGGGTGAGCCCGCCGGGCGGCCGCTGCCCCGCCCCGGTGCTCCCCCGCCTGGGAGGCCGTTGAAAGAGACGCGCGGGGACTGCCCGCAAGAAGGCCGGCAGTCCCCGCGTTTCCATCCTTTCCAGCAAACGGCGACTAGATGTGAGCAGCGATGAAATCCACCGCCGCACCGACCGTAGCGAGGGTCTTGGCTTCCTCGTCGGTGATCTTCACGCCGAACTGGTCTTCGAGCTCCATGATGAGCTCCACCAAGTCCAGGCTGTCGGCGTCGAGGTCATCCTGGAACGAGGCCTCCAGCGTGACGGCCTCAGGATCCACCCCCAAGTGATCAACCAGGATATCGCGCACCTTAGCGAGGATCTCGTCATTGCTCATCTATCACTCCTTGTAGCATATCGTTGACCGATGCTTGAGACCCGAAACGAGCCGCGGCCATTGTACCAACGTCGGTTAAGAACCGGCAGAGTCCCCGGTGCCGGAGATGCGGGAGAACTCCTCATCCACCGCCCCCAGGACTCCTTTCCGCAGCGCTCCCGCCCCAAACCGAAGCGCGTTCGCGATGGCGTGTCGACTTGAGTTTCCATGGCAGATCACCACCAGCCCGCGCACGCCCAGCAGATATGTACCCCCGTACTCCTCAGGGTCCAGACTCGCCCGCAGATTCCGTAGAGCCGGCCGCAGTAGCAAGCCGCCCATCTTGGCCCGCGTGCTGCTCGCGGCCGCCCTCTTCATCCTGGTGAGCAGCGAGGACGAACAACCCTCCAGCAGTTTGAGAGCCACGTTACCAGTGAAGCCGTCCGTTACCACCACGTCCGCGACGTTCGAGAGCAGATCACGCCCTTCGACATTGCCCACGAAGTCGAGTCCGGAAGCCCTCAGAGCGGCGTGCGCCGACCTGGCCAACTCGTTGCCCTTGACCGCCTCCTCACCGATGTTGAGCAGCCCCACCCGCGGGCTCGGCATTCCGAGGACCACCCGAGCATAAGCCGCGCCCAAAGCGCCGAATCCGACCAGATGCTCAGGCCGGCAGTCGGCGTTTGCACCGGCGTCCAGCATGACCACCGGGCCTTCCATGCCTGGTAGCGCAGTGATGATGGCCGGTCTCCTAACGCCTTCCGCCCGCTTGATGAAGAAGAGAGCAGCCGCCACCATGGCTCCGGTGCTTCCTGCAGAGACGAAACCCTGCGACCGTCCCTCGACGACGGTCCGGGCCCCCACCACCACGGACGAATCCTCCAAACTCCTAACGGCCTGCACGGGATCGTCGTCGCAGCCTATCACCGAGCCGCTGGGCACCAGCTGCACGTAGCTGACGTCCTTACCGGTCAGCAAGGGCTCTACCACCTGCGGGCGCCCGACAAGTAGCACCCGCAAATCCGGCGCGGCCGCCAGGAGGGCACCGGCAACGATCTCGTCGGGCGCGCGATCGCCACCTTCGGCGTCCAAAGCGAGCGTCACCGGCAGGTCGACGCTCGACGAGGCTTCCTTCTTCAATGTCTCTCCTTGTCTCCTTGTGTGCCGGCCTGCGGGGCCGGCGTCTAAGAATGTCTCACAAAGTAGGGTCCTCGGGAAGGACTGCCCCTACCGAAGACCAATATGATTACTGAGAGCGCTTGACGAGCCCGGTCTCCGGGAACCATTGGGGAAGGTACTTCGTCTTCGGAGAGAACTGCCCAACTGGAGGTTGCGTTCCGAACGTTTGTTCGGTATACTTATTGAAGTGATACGTATACCAAGCAGCGTTGACAGGCACAGCAGTACAGAGTATACTCTAGCGGTTTGCGTTACAGAACGCTATGGAAACGTATAGCTTAAATCTACCATTAGGATAGCAGAGGGCCGTGCAGAGAGAAAGTGACATCCCCACCATCGATATCCGCGCCATCGTGGACCTGCAGGATCTCCTGCAGGTCGGACAGGAGCGCGGCTATGTCACCAGTGAAGAGATCATGGCGCTGGTGGAAGAGTTCGACATGACCATGGAGGAGATCGAGGATCTCTACTCCCAGTTGTTCGACCAGTCCATCGAGATCTATGAGCAGAGCCCGGTCACCCAGGGCGTGCTCGAACCCACCGAGCCCACCCTCGATCTGTCGATCGAAACGGTGACCCACGACCCGTTGCGCCTCTATCTCAAGGAGGCAGGAGAGATCCCCCTCCTGACCAAAGATGAAGAGATCGAGCTCGCCAAGCGTATCGAGGCCGGCGACAAGCGGGCTAAGGACCGCATGATCCAGTCCAACCTGCGTCTGGTCATCTCCATCGCCAAGAACTACTACACGCAGGACATGGACCTGCTGGATCTTATCCAGGAAGGCAACACCGGTCTCATCCGGGCCGTGGAGAAGTTCGACTACCGTAAGGGCTACAAGTTCTCCACCTATGCCACCTGGTGGATCCGCCAAGCCATCACCCGGGCCATAGCCAACCAGGACCGGAACATCCGCATCCCGGTACATATGATCGAGAAGATCAACAAGATGGTGCGCACCGAGCGGAAGTTGCTCCAGGAGACAGGCAAAGAGCCAAACGACGAAGATCTCGCTTTGGAGCTGGGCATCGAACCGCACGAAGTCCAGGAGATGCGCAAGATCGCGCAGCGCACCACCTCTCTGGAGACGCCCATCGGCGATGAGGAAGATGCGGAGCTGGGTGATTTCATCGAGAACCAGAGGACGCCCGACCCGGCGGACGAGGTAGCACGCAACATCGCCAAGGACTGCCTCGACAGGGTCCTCAAGGCCATGGACGAACGGGAGCGTAAGGTAGTGGAACTCCGCTTCGGCCTGAAGGGCGAGCATCCCCGCACACTGGCCGAGGTCAGCTCCCGCTTCAACGTCAGCAGGGAGCGCATCCGGCAGATCGAGGCCAAGGCTTTGGAGCAGATCAAGGCCGCCGAAGAGATACAGGCTATGAGGGAGTCGGCCTGACTCGACCTGAAGCCGCGTCCTGCCTTGGCCGACAGGCCCAGCATGGGTAACGAAACGTAACGAGTCACAGGTATAGCGAGTCAAAGGTGGCGCGCCGACCAGGTGCGCCACTTCTATGCCGGTAGCGGCGTCTCCCCCTGGCGGGCACGGACGGCCTGAGCGATATTGTCCAGGATGATCTCGGCGATGGTCTCCTTGGGCGCCTTGTCTACGAGCACCTCGGACTCACGCGTGAGGATGCGGACTTCGTTGTAGTCTGAATCGAATCCGATGTCGCTGCGAGAGATATCGTTGAAGACGATCATGTCGAGTTGCTTATGCTCCATTTTGCTGCGCGCCCGGCCTAGGCCCTCCAGGCCGTACTCGGCCGCGAAGCCCACCAGAAACTGACCCTGATGATGGGCGGACACGTCGCACAGGATATCGGTGGTGGCCTCCAAGCCTATCGCCCATTCGTCCCGACCTTTGCCGATCTTGCCCCCGGCCGGCCCGTCGGCCACCCGGTAGTCCGCCACCGCGGCCGCCATGATCAAGATGTCTGTCTCAGGCAGGCGCTTCATGACCTCGGCGTGCATCGCACCTGCGGTGGGCGTTTCGATCTGCAGCACCCCAGGCACAGCCGGCATGTCCACGTTGGCTTCTATCAGTTGAACGGCGGCTCCCCGATCGAAAGCCGCCCTGGCCAACGCAAACCCCATCTTGCCTGAACTGCGATTGCCTATGAATCGCACAGCATCGATGGGTTCCCGAGTGCCACCGGCCGTGATGAGAACCCGCAGACCCCGCAGGTCGCGCTTGCGCTGCACCTGCAGCCGTAGTTTGACCTCAGCCACGATACTGTCGGGTTCGGCCATGCGACCCGAGCCGTAATCCCCACAGGCGAGTTCACCCGCGCCGGGCTCCACCACGAAGACCCCGCGTTCCCGCAGCACGGCGACATTCTGCTGCGTGGCCGGATGTTGCCACATGTTGGTGTTCATGGCCGGTGCGATAACCACCGTCTTGCCGAAGGCCAGGATCATCGAGGTGAGTAGGTTGTCGGCGACGCCGTTGGCCATCTTGGCCAAAGTATTGGCGGTGGCGGGAGCCACTACCAGGATGTCGGCCTCTTGGGCGTCCTCGACGTGTGTGATCTTGGAGTCGTTCCGCAGTTCGCTGACATGGTCGAGGCGCACAGGCGCTCCGGAGAGCGCTTCGAACATGATGGGACCCACGAACTGGGTAGCCGACCGCGTCATGATCACACGGACTTCCATGCCCGCCTTCTGCAGACCTCGCAGGAGTTCAGCGGCCTTGTATGCGGCGATCCCTCCCGTCACCCCGAGGAGAACCACGGGCCGGTCAGCCATCACTCGCTCCCTGTTCGCTTACCGGGCTATTGGCGGGTGGGGCGCATCCTATACGCGACCTCGCCTCTGGCCGCTTCAGCCATGGCGATGCTCAGATAGTTCCTGGCGAGCGTGGATACGGGCGGCGGGATGAACCCGTCAAGCCCGCCCCCTTCGCCCAAGCTGTGATAGTAGCTGTTGATCTGACGAGCCCGCTTCGCAGTGACCATGACGGCCGTGTAGCGGTTCGGCTCTTCCATGTCCTCGTCGCTGGCGCTGGAGAGACCCGCTAGGATCTCATCAATGGTCGGCCTGTTCATCCTTTATCCTGATTCTCTCTATTATCCGGGCAAGCTCATCACTTGCCCTATTTACCTTATCGTTCACTATAACATAGTGGAGCGGCGGCAGACCCTCAGCCACTCTGGCCTCTACCTCCCCCATCTCTTCCTTCGCCCGGCCCAGACGGTCCAGGATGGCCTCCTCGCTTTCGGTGCCGCGGCCTCTTAGACGGCGCTCCAACTCCTCCAGCGAGGGTGGCATGATGTAGACCATAACAGCGTCGCGACACTGGCTGAGAACCTTCTTGGCTCCCTCCAGTTCTATCTCGAGAATGACATCGCGTCCCGCTTCCAGATGGTCCCGAACGGCTTTGCCCGGCGTCCCGTACAGGTTACCGGTGTAGGCGGCCCACTCAAGAAACCGTCCCTCCTCTATCCGGCGTTCGAACTCCGATCTATTGAGAAAGTAGTACTCCCGGCCATGCCGCTCACCTGCCCGACGGCCCCGCGTGGTGGCCGAGACAGAGAGACGTAGTCCAGGTAGGCAAGACATGACCCGCTTGATGAGAGTGCCTTTACCGGCGCCCGATGGACCGGAGATGACAATGAGTCTGGCGATGACCGCCCCCCGAAGACGTGGAAGCCGGTCAGCCACCCAGCATATCGAGAAGCTCTTTGCGCTGGCGTGGAGTCAGGCCGTTGACCGTCTTGGCAGGACTCACCCTGCAGCGTTCGAGCAGTCTGTTCGCCTTTACTCGGCCGTATTTCGGCACCGCCAGGAGCAGGTCGAGCACCTTGGCAGTGTGTACGCAGACAGGAGGGTCCGATAAGACATCGGTGATACCCAAATCACCCGTGCGCAGGCGCTCTTTGAGCCGTGCCCGCTCCGAACGGATATCGTTGGCCCTGCGGAGGGCCTCCATTCTTTGCTGCTGGCTTCGTTCGGGCGTCTGAGGAACAGTGCTAGAAGTCTGGTTCACAACCGCCATTATACACACGCCCCCTTGGGGCGCAACCCCCTTTTTTGCAAGGATTTTTCCCACCAATGTAGACCTCAACCAGAGGCTTATAGTGGAGCATGAGCGACCCCGAGAAGCGTCTCCAGAGA
>JAAYCW010000021.1 GCA_012729575.1 Actinomycetota bacterium
AGGAGAGCCCTTACGATCAGCACATGGCAGAGACGGCCGCGGCTACCCTTGACCGGGAGATCGAGCTCACCATACAGGAGAGCGCCCGGGCCGCACTCGCGCAGATCGATCGGGCGCTGGCCAGATTGGAGAGCGGCGGCTACGGACGTTGTGAGAAATGCGGCAAGCCCATAGGAGCCGCTCGGCTGGAAGTCGCTCCCTTTGCCACCCTCTGTGTGGACTGCAAGCGCGCTGAAGAGCGGCAGTTCTAGGCGCATATCGTTGTTCGTGAAAGCCGGTTATTCGATGCTCTCTTCGAGACGCAGCGTCATCCTCAAGTGGTCGTTGGTGGTGGTGGTGGCCGCTGTCGCTCTGGCGATAGACCTTTGGACCAAGCACCTGGCGGAACAGAACCTGGTGCTGGGCGAGACGGAGAAGATTCTTCCGTTCCTTTACCTGCAGCGGACCGCGAACAGCGGAGTGGCGTTCGGGCTCCTGGGTGGGAAGACCTCCCTCATCATCATCGCGAACATCCTGGCCCTGTTGGTGGTGGGGGTGTATGTCTTCGTTGAGCGGAGGGCGGTGCTCGGCGGGATCGCGGGAGGCCTTGTGATCGGAGGCAGTTTCGGTAATCTCCTGCAGCGGTTCATGGGCGACGGCCACGTGACCGATTTCCTCAAGTTCCCCCATTGGCCTAATTTCAACGCGGCTGATGTGTTTATAGACGTTGGCATAGCCGTGATCGTCCTCGGGCTGGTGGTGGAAGCGGTCCGGGTCTGGAGAGCCGGGCGCGAGGGGCGCGGCTCCGCGCAGAAACCTACCTCAGAGAGTTGAGTGCGTTGACCGGCGAACATGCTCCGGACCGTGATCCGACGACGGGACCCGTCGGCGAAGCGACAGCGGACAGGGACCGGCCCGGTCCACTCGAATTCGTGGTCTCGGAGGAGGATGCCGGGAGCCGGCTCGACATGTTCTTGGGTAGCCGTCCCGGCTTGGGAAGCAGGTCTCAGGTCGCCCGCTGGATACGTTCAGGGGCCGTGACCGTCGATGGAGTCCGGCGGGCGAAGAGCCATCTGCTGAGTCCGGGAGATCGGGTGATGGTGGAGCCGGTCGAAGAGGCTCCGTTCGCCCTGGTTCCGGAGGAGATCGCCGTACCTATCCTGTATGAGGATGAATGGCTGCTCGTGGTGGACAAACCGGCCGGGATGCCCGTACATCCCTCTCGGGGTCACTCCGCGGGTACGCTGGTGCACGCCCTGTTGGGACACGGAGTGGCGGGCGGCGAGGATTTTCGCCCTGGCGTGGTTCACCGCCTGGACAAGGACACCACGGGGCTGCTGGTCGTGGCTAAATCGGCGGAGGTCCACAGGCGCCTGGTGGCGATGATGAGCCGTCGGGAGGTCGATCGGCGCTATCTGGTTCTCGTCCACGGACGTTTCGCCTGTGAAAGCGGGACCATAGAGGCACCGGTCGGGCGAGATCCCGTTAGACGCAAGTCGATGGCGGTCGGAGGCGCCGCCGCTCGGGAAGCACGGACTCACTTCAGCGTCCTTGAGGTGCTGGGTGACTATACCCTGGTGGAGGCCCGCCTGGAGACGGGAAGGACGCATCAGATCCGCGTGCATTTCCTGGCCATCGGCCATCCGGTGGCCGGTGATCCCACCTATGCCCGGCGCGACGTCCTAGGGCTGGGAAGGCAGTTCTTGCACAGCTACCGTTTGACATTCCTGCACCCCATCACGGGTGAATCGGTGGAGGTCGAGGCGCCTTTGCCGCCGGATCTGGCCCCCGTCCTGGACCGACTGCGCGGTCACGCCGGTGGCTAGGATGTTAGACTTCAGGGACCGTGAACGAGCTTAGCGACATCGCGAGCCCCGCACCTGCCGTTCCCGAAGTTCGTCCAGCACCAGATGCCAAGTCCCCGGCGGTGGCGTTTTTCGATCTCGACGGCACCCTCGTCGTGGGTCAGACGACGCTTCTACTGGTCGGCTTTCTGCAGAGGATCGGCGTGGTCAGCAAGGCGTTCGTGATAGGGACCGGCCTCTGGTTCCTGGGGCATAAGGCGGGGTTGATCAAGGTCACGGAGAGGTCCCGAGAAAAGGGTGCGGGCGTGTTCCGAGGCCTTACCGAGAGCGAGGTCGAGGAGTTGATGGCGCGGTTCACCAACGAGGTGATGGAACCCCGCTTCCACCCGGCAGCCACAGCGGCTTTGGCCGAACACCTGGCGGAGCACGACCGCGTCATGGTCGTCTCGGCGGCACTGGATCCGGTCGTCGCCGCAGTCTGCCGGCGTCTAGGCGTCGCCGACTACGTAGGGACGCCCTGTGAGGTGGTGGACGGATCGTACACGGGCCACCTGACCGGTCCAAGCCCTCACGCCGCGGAGAAGGTCAGGTTCGCTGAGGATTACATGAAGCGTTGGGGCGCGGATGCATCCGAATGCTGGGCGTACGCCGACCACGGGACCGATCTCGCCTTGCTGCAGTCGGTCGGGCATCCCGTGGCCGTCAATCCCCGGCCGGCTCTGCGTGAGGCCGCGGAGCAGGCGGGCTGGCCGATACTACCCTGATGCGCCGAAGACCACCTGAAGGAGAGATGCGGTATGGCTGACACGTTCCCGGACAGTCTGGCCGTCGGGCGCGACCTCGACGACCTTGCGGTCGCAACCATCCGGACGCTGGCTATCGATGCGGTACAGCAGGCCAATTCCGGGCATCCCGGTATGCCTCTGGGGGCTGCGCCCATGGCCCATGTCCTGTGGAACCGGTATCTGAAGTTCGATCCGAGCGATCCCTCCTGGCCGGACCGGGACAGGTTCGTCCTCAGTGGTGGCCATGGATCGATGTTGTTGTACGCGTTGCTGCACCTGTCCGGCTATGGTCTCTCTATCGAGGAGCTCGAGTCCTTCCGGCAGTGGGGCAGCCGGACGCCGGGGCATCCCGAGTACGGCCTCACGCCGGGCGTGGAGACCACCACCGGTCCTCTGGGAGCGGGCTTCTCCAACGGGGTGGGTATGGCCATCGCCGAGAGCTTCCTGGCGGCGACTTTCAACAGGCCCGATTATTCCCTGGTCGACCATTACACCTACGCGATAGTGACCGACGGTGATCTGATGGAGGGGGTGGCTGCCGAGGCGGCTTCCTTGGCGGGCCATCTCAAGCTCGGCAGGCTCATATATCTATACGATGACAACTGCGTGTCCATCGAGGGCTGCACCGACCTGGCGTTCACCGAAGACGTGGGGATGCGGTTCGAGGCCTACGGATGGCAGGTGCTCACCGTCGAAGACGGGAACGACCTGGCCGAGATCGACCGGGCCATCGCCGCCGCCCGCGCCGACACCGGTCGGCCGTCGCTCATCCAGGTGCGCACGGTGATCGGCTACGGCAGTCCCCACAAGGCGGGTACGGCAGACAGTCACGGCGCTCCACTGGGTGCAGACGAGGTGAGGCTGACCAAAGAGGCTCTCGGGTGGCCGGCCGACCTCCGTTTCGCCGTTCCGGATATAGTGCGACAGCAATACGCCGAAGCGGCCGCCCGCGGAGCGGCGGCGCGGGCTCGCTGGGAGGAGTCTCTCACCGGTTACATGTTGGCCTATCCCGACCTTGCCCGGCAGTGGGAGGACGCCTTGGCTGGGCGGTTGCCGACAGGCTGGGAGCGGAGTCTGCCCGTCTTCGCGGCTGGGGAGAAACTGGCCACCCGGTCCGCCTCGGGCAAGGTGTTGAACGCCGTCGCGGAAGTGGTGCCCACCCTGATTGGGGGCTCCGCCGACCTGGCTCCCTCCAACAACACCTATCTGGTCGGGCTGGGAGACTTCCAATCCGGTGCGCCCACCGGCCGCAACCTGCGCTTCGGTGTCCGCGAGCATGCCATGGGCGGAGTCCTGAATGGTCTTGCTTACCACGGGGGGCTGTTCCCCTTTGGTGGGACGTTCTTCATCTTCACGGACTATATGAGGCCGGCGATCAGGTTGGCCGCTCTGTCCGGTTTACCCGTGATCTATGTGCTCACCCACGACAGTGTGGCCTTGGGCGAGGATGGTCCCACCCATCAGCCCATCGAACATCTGGCTTCGCTACGGGCCATGCCTGGTTTGACTGTAATCCGGCCGGGGGACGCCAATGAGACGGTGTTCGCCTGGAAGGTGGCCCTCGAGAAGCGCGACGGGCCTACGGCCCTGGTTCTGACCCGGCAGGGTCTGCCGGTGCTGGACCGGAGTAAGCTGCGACCTGCGGAGGGTCTGTTGCGAGGGGGGTACATTCTCAGTGAAGCCGCCGGAGGGCAGCCGGACGTGATGCTTCTGGCGACGGGTTCGGAGACGGAGATCGCGCTTGCGGCGGCCGGCATTCTGGCGGAGCGCCAAGTGGCCGCGAGGGTGGTGGCCTTGCCCAGCTGGGAACTCTTCGAGGCGCAAGATGCCGGATATAGGGAAGAGGTGCTTCCATCGGATATCGAGATCCGGGTGGCTATCGAGGCGGGATCGTCTTTCGGCTGGGAGCGGTATGTGGGTGACAAGGGAGCCGTCATAGGGATCGATCACTTCGGAGCCTCGGCTCCGGCGGGCGTGCTCTATGAGAAGTTCGGTATAACAGCGGGGAACCTGGTCGACCGGGTCCTGCAGCTATTAGGACGTAGACCGTAGGGCAAGGGGGAGGAGAACGGCTATGGAACGCAGCCGGTTGGCCCGTCTACAGGACTTTGGACAGAGCGTTTGGTGTGATGACATCGGCCGCGACCTACTGATGGCAGGTCGGTTGAAGACCCTCATCGAGCAGGATGGGGTCTCGGGGGTCACCTCCAATCCGACCATCTTCTACCGCGCCATCACCGAGAGCTCGGCCTACGACGACGACGTGAGGGAGTTGACTGCCGCAGGCGCCGGCGCCACTGAGATCATGGAAGCTCTCATGGTGAGCGACATCCGGACGGCAGGCGACCAATTGCGCCCGGTGTTCGAGGCCACTTCCCGCCGCGACGGCTGGGTCAGCATCGAGGTGGCGCCGGCTCTTGCCTACGACACCCAGGGGACGGTGGTGGAGGCCCTCCGGATGAGAGATCTGGTGGACCGTCCCAATCTGCTGGTCAAGGTGCCCGCCACGGCCGAGGGCGTGGCCGCCATCAGTGATCTGACCGGGTCGGGCTGCTCGGTCAACGTCACCCTCATCTTCTCGTTGGAGCGCTATCGCCAGGTGATGGAGGCCTACGTCTCCGGTTTGGAGGCACTCGTTGCCCGCAGAAGGGCGGGGGATGATGTCCCGGGGCCCGACGAAGTCCACAGTGTGGCCAGCTTCTTCATCAGCCGGATCGACACCATGGTGGACGGACGTCTTGCCGCGCTTGCGGAAGCGGGCGCGGGCGAAAACGGAGCGCGTCTGCGCCCCATGCGGGGAAAGGCGGCGGTGGCTGCCGGCAAGCAGGCCTACCAGATCTTCAGAGAGACCTTCGCGGGGGCGCGTTGGGAAGCGCTCAAGGCCGAGGGAGCAACGCTCCAACGGCCGCTTTGGGCGAGCACCAGCACGAAGGATCCTGCCTACAGCGACGTTCTTTATGTACAGGAGCTGATCGGATCAGACACCGTCAACACCATGCCTCTCGCGACCATGGATGCCTTTCGCGATCACGGCGAACCGGCGGAGACGGTGACCGTGGGAGTGGAGGAGGCGGCCTATCATCTGGCCGAACTCGACAGACTAGGGATCGACCTCGGAGAGATAGGTGCGCAATTGGAGCACGATGGGGTGCGGGCCTTCGCGGATTCGTTCGAATCGCTGCAACTCGCACTGGAAGCCAAGAGGTCGTCCGTCTTGCCCTGATCCCCCCGGGGGTAGCGCGGACTCCACTCCTTGACGGTGGCGTTGCGCACCGGTAGGGTACGGCTGACATAGGGCTGTCTGGGCGGTACCCGGACGACGGCGGCGGTGATGAAAGGCTGGTGAGCACCGTGAACGAAAGCAACGCCGACCAGGGCGTGCGCTCGAAGGTCCTGCTGGACGAGGACCAGATCAGCCGTACCCTGGCACGGATGACCCACGAGATCGCCGAGCAGTCTCCCGACCTGACCGCGCTGGCTCTGGTGGGCATCCAGCGGGGAGGCGTGGAACTCGCCATCCGCTTGGCCGGTCTCTTCACCAAGTTCTACGGGGTCACTCCTCCCACCGGTGCGATCGACATCACCTTCTACCGCGATGACATCGATATACGTCTGGGCAAGGAGGACGGTCAGCCCAGAGCCCACTCTACGGATCTTCACTTCGATGTCAGCGAGAAGACCATAGTCTTGGTAGACGATGTCCTCTACACGGGGCGCACCATCCGTGCCGCCATCGATGCCCTGTTCGACTACGGGCGGCCGGAAGCCGTGCGGCTGGCGGTGCTGGTGGACCGCGGGCACAGGGATCTACCCATAAGACCCGATTTCGTGGGGAAGAACGTGCCTACGAGCCGCGTCGAGAGGGTGGTGGTCCACTTGGTCGAGGCCGACGGGGTGGACGAGGTCATCATCGAAGAGTGATACATGGGCGAGGGAAAGGACTGCCGGGGCGGTTTCTCGTGTCCGGACCTGGAGTCACTGCGTGATGCGCGATACAATCTGTCCCGGCGGGCAAACCTTTAAACGTGTCCTGTGAGGCCGAAAGGGTACCGACATGCACCTCATTTCCATCGATGATCTCACCGTTCCCGAGATTGAGAACCTTTTCAAGCTGAGCGACGGCTTCCTCGAAATAGCATCGCGGTCCATCAAGAAGGTCCCGACTCTGCGGGGCCGCACTGTCGTGAACGTCTTCTTGGAGCCCTCTACGCGCACTCAGTCGTCGTTCGAGCTTGCCGGCAAGCGTCTATCGGCGGACGTAATCAACATCAAGGAGTCGTCGTCGAGCGTCGCTAAGGGCGAGAGCCTGAAAGACACCATCCTGACGTTGGAGAGCTACCGGCCGGACATCATCGTGATGCGTCACCCCCGGGTGGGAGCATCGCGCATGGCGACCCGCTATACCAACGCGTCGGTGGTTAACGCCGGCGACGGGATGGGCGAGCACCCCACGCAGTGCCTCCTGGATCTCTACAGCCTGCGCCGCGTGTATGGAGAGCCGGCCGGTTTGAAAGTGGCTATTGTCGGAGACATACTGCGCAGCCGCGTGGCACGGTCCGACATCTTCGGCTTTCGGAAGATGGGCATCGACGTGCGGTTGGTGGGTCCACCGACCCTCATGCCTCCCGGGATTGAGTACTGGGATGTGCCCGTCCACAGCGATCTGGAAGCGCTGGAGGAGGTGGACGTCATCTACTTGCTCCGCATGCAGTTGGAGAGAGCCAAAGGCAAGGTGCCCCCGGTGCCGTCGTTGCGTGAGTACAGCCGGGTCTGGGGTCTGTCGCCGTATCGTCTGAAGGCCGGTCAGAGAGTCATGCACCCGGGGCCGATAAACCGTGGGGTTGAGCTCTCTGCCGACCTGGCCGACGACGAACGGTCTCTCATACTGCACCAGGTGGAATCCGGCTTGGCCGTTCGGATGGCCATCTTATATCAGTGTCTCGCGGGGAGTCTGACCGAGGAGCCTGCCGCTTGACGCAGAAGAAGAATGTCTCACTATCATCGTCTTCGGACGATGCGCCGCGTAGACTGTAGACCCTGCCGGGCAGAATAGGTCCCGCCGACAGGGCGTTACGGAGAGGAACACCATGGCAAGAACAATGGCAGTGATGGACGGCACCGAAGCTATCGCCCACGTGGCATACAAGCTGAACGAGGTGATCGCCATCTATCCGATAACGCCCTCGAGCCCCATCGCTGAGTATGCCGACGCGTGGAGTGCGGCCGGGAAGAAGAACCTCTGGGGCACGGTCCCCGTGGTGGTGGAGATGCAGTCGGAGGGTGGGGCAGCCGCGGCGGTCCATGGGGCGCTGCAGGCCGGATCGCTCAGCACCACTTTCACCGCCAGCCAGGGCCTTCTCCTCATGATCCCCACGATGTACAAGATCGCGGGGGAGTTGACCCCTACCTGCTGGCACGTGACCGCCCGCTCCATCGCTGCGCAGGCCCTGAGCATCTTCGGTGACCACCAGGATGTGATGGCGGTCCGTCAGACCGGGTTTGCCCTACTGGCGTCTAACTCGGTGCAGGAGGCGCACGACATGGCCCTGGTGGGCACTGCGGCTACGCTCAAGTCCCGCGTGCCTTTCATACATTTCTGTGACGGCTTCCGGACCTCGCATGAGGTGCAGAAGTTCGAGTCGCTGGATGAGGACGTGCTCCGAGCCGTGATCGAGGAGGAGCTGGTGCTGGCGGTGCGGCAGCGGGCCATGAGTCCCGACCGGCCTACGATACGGGGGACGAGCCAGAACCCGGACGTGTACTTCCAGGGGCGCGAGACGGTCAACAAGTACTACCTGGCCACGCCTGCCATCGTGCAGGAGTACATGGACCGTTTCGCCGCTCTCACCGGGCGGAGCTATCACCTGTTCGACTACGTCGGGGCTCCCGATGCGGAACGGGTGATCGTGATCATGGGGTCGGGCGCGGAGACGGTCCATGAGACGGTCGAGTATTTGGTCGAGCGGGATGAGAAGGTGGGCGTGCTGAAGGTCCGGCTGTACCGGCCCTTCAGCGTCGAGCACTTCGCCGCCGCGCTCCCCGAAAGCGCCAAGCATCTTGCGGTGCTGGATCGCACCAAGGAGCCCGGATCGGCCGGAGAGCCGCTCTATCTCGATGTGGTCAACGCAGTCACTGAGGCGGGGCTGAACGCTGATGTCATCGGCGGTCGCTATGGCCTTTCCAGCAAGGAGTTCACACCGGCCATGGTGAAGGCCGTGTTCGACGAACTGGCCAAGACCGACCGGAAGAACCACTTCACTATCGGGATCGACGATGACGTCACTCACACCAGCTTGGAATATGACCAAGCCTTCACTACTGAACCGGAAGAAGTCTACCGGGCCTTGTTCTACGGCCTGGGCAGCGATGGCACGGTGGGGGCCAACAAGAACTCGATCAAGATCATCGGGGAGGATACGGACAACTACGTCCAGGGCTACTTCGTGTACGACTCCAAAAAGGCCGGGGTCCTCACTGTCAGTCATCTGCGCTTCGGTCCTCAGCCTATCCGGTCGGCATATCTGCTCAACCGGGCGGATTTCATCGCCTGTCATGTTTGGGCGTTCGTGGAGCGATACAAGACTCTGGCCGCGGCGATACCTGGCGGCACCTTCTTGTTGAATGCGCCTTTCCCGGCGGACGAGGTGTGGGACAGGCTCCCCTACGAAACCCAGGATTGGATCATCAAGCTTGGTCTGAAGGTATACGCCATAAACGCCTATGAGGTGGCGAAAGAGACCGGCATGGGCGGGCGCATCAACACCATCATGCAGACCTGCTTCTTCTATCTGTCCAGTATCATCCCCCCGGACCAGGCCGTCGCCGCCATCAAGAAGGCCATCGAGAAGACTTACGGCAAGCGGGGCGAGAAGGTCGTCCAGATGAACTATAACGCGGTGGACCAGGCGATCGCCAATCTCCACCGCATAGAGGTTCCGGCGGCGGCAACCACCACCCATCACAAGCCCAAGCTCGTCCCGGCGGAAGCACCGGAGTTCGTGAGGCACGTCACCGCGTGGATCATGGCGGGTGAGGGGGACAGGCTACCAGTCAGCCGCATCCCCGATGATGGGGTCTGGCCGGTCGACACGACCCGGTGGGAGAAGCGCAACATCGCTCTTGAGATCCCTGTGTGGGAACCAGAGTTGTGCATCCAGTGCGGCAAGTGCTCGCTCCATTGCCCGCACTCCACCATCCGGACCAAGGTCTACGATCCCGCGGCGCTCGAGGGCGCTCCGCCCACCTTCAAGTCGGTTGATGCCAAGGGCAAGGAGTACGCGGGTAAGAAGTGGACGGTGCAGGTCGCACCCGAGGATTGCACCGGCTGCAGCGCCTGCGTGCAAATCTGTCCGGGCAGGGATAAGTCGGATCCCGGGCGACGTGCCATCAACATGGCCTTCCAGCCTCCCCTGCGCGAGCAGGAGCGCGACAACTACCGCTTCTTCCTTGGCATACCAGACCCAGACCGCACCGAGGTACGGGTGAGCACGGTGAAGGGCAGCCAGTTGCTGCGGCCCCTGTTGGAGTATCCGGGGGCCTGTGCCGGATGCGGGGAAACCCCATATCTGAAACTGCTTACGCAATTGGTGGGCGACCGGCTTCTGATCGGCAATGCCACCGGGTGCTCCAGCATCTATGGGGGCAATCTCCCCACCACCCCGTACACGACCAACAAGGACGGCCGCGGTCCCACCTGGAACAACTCACTGTTCGAGGACGCAGCCGAGTTCAGCTACGGCCTCCGGCTGACCGTCGACAAGCAGACCGAGTTCGCTCGGGAACTGGCAACTTCGCTGCGCGACGTGATAGGAGCCGATCTGGTCGATGCGCTTCTGGCCTCCAAGCAGGAGGACGAGGCCGAGATCTCGGCTCAACGGGCCCGAGTCGAAGAGCTGAAGGCCAAAGTCCAGGCAGCCGCGGCCGCCAACGGATCCGACTACCGGTACGGACAGTTGCTCGGAGTGGCCGACTTTTTGGTCAAGAAGAGTGTGTGGGGCGTCGGGGGAGATGGCTGGGCCTTCGACATAGGCTACGGGGGCCTGGATCACGTGCTTGCGTCGCAGCGCGATATCAACCTTCTGGTGTTGAACACGCAGATGTACTCCAATACCGGAGGCCAGATGTCCAAGGCCACTCCTATGGGATCGGTGGCTCTGTTCGCGGCCGGCGGCAAGACCATCGGCAAGAAGGACCTGGGTTCTATCGCCATGACCTACGGCAACATCTACGTGGCTCAGGTGGCCATGGGATACAGCGACTCCCAGACCGTCCGAGCCTTCGTGGAGGCTGAATCCTACGACGGGCCCAGTTTGATCATCGCGTACAGCCACTGCATCAGTATGGGCTTTGACATGGCGAAGGGGTATGAGCACCAGAAGATGGCCGTGCGGTCTGGTTCCTGGATCTGCTATCGGTTCGACCCCCGGTTGGCGGCTCAGGGCAAGAACCCACTTCAGATCGATTCCAGGGATATGTCGCTGACCGTGGACGACTTCGTGCCGACCGAGAACCGGTACAACATGCTCAAGAAGGCTCATCCCGACGCCGCGGAGCTCCTGTGGGATAAGGCGCAGAAGCATGTCTGCACTCGTTGGCAGATCCTCAAGCAGCAGGCCGAGATGGTCTACAGCGAGGCCTGTCCGTTCGAGCCCGGTGTTGTGGACGAGGAGGCTCTGGCTGCGACCGGTGCGCGGGACGTCACCGTGGAGAGCAGCGGTCCGAACCTGCCCGCCGGCCGCGATCTTGAAGAGGACGGAGACGACTAGCAGAAGACCCGACTCAGACGCGTCCGGCGATCGCGGGCACGGCTTCCAGCGAAGCGGCTGAGGCCTGATGCAACACCGTGAGCGGGTCAAGAAAGGAGAGAGTCATGCCCGTGCGTAAATCTGAGGCGGCTTGGGAGGGGACCCTCAAGGAGGGCAGCGGGACCATGAGGCTGGCGAGCGGCCTCTACGAGGGGCCGTACACATTCTCGTCACGGTTCGAGGAGGCAGCCGGTACCAATCCGGAGGAGCTCATCGGAGCCGCCCACGCGGGGTGCTTCTCCATGTTCCTCGCTGCGTTACTGACCGATAAGGGCTACACGCCTGGCCGGATATTCACCACGGCCGCCGTGCACCTGGGGGCGGGTCCTCAGATCAAGAAGATCGTGCTTGACTGCGAGGCTGAGGTGCCCGGGGTGGGGGAAGCGGAGTTCCAGGAGCTTGCTGAGGCGGCAAAGGCCGGCTGTCCGGTCTCGAAGGCTCTGGCGGCGGTGCCGGAGATCGTGCTGAGAGCTAAGCTGGTGGCCTAGTCCGCCGGTGGGGTCGCATCGGGGTTCCAAGACCGGGGGTCGCGACGAGTTCTGTTCCGTCGGAGACTGCCTGCCATCCTATGCCGTAAGGATAAGTGTCCGCGCGCGGCGGGCTCGGCTGGTGATGAGCGCCGCGGGCGGGCTGGAGATAGTCGTGCCCCAGGGGTTCGATACCGCGAGGATCCCGAAACTCATTCATGACAGGCGCGATTGGATAGCGCGGGCTGCACAGAGGGTGGAAAAGGAACGGCGCAGGCTGCGGGAAGAGCCGCCCCGGCTGCCCGATCGCATCGTCCTTTCCGCACTGGGTGAGACCTGGGAGGTACAGTACCGGTCGAATGAGGCCTGTTCTGCCGGAGCCGTTAGGAGAGCGGTGGCTCGGGAGAGCGCGGGCGGCCGTCTGACCGTCACCGGCGACCTCGGTGACGCCCAGGCCTGCAAAGAGGCGCTCTGCCGTTGGCTGCGCCGGAAGGCGCGCGAGTCCCTCGGGCTGTGGTTGGCGGAGATATCAGGCCGGCACGGGTTCGAGTACGGGCGGGTGACGGTACGACTACAACGGTCTAGATGGGCGAGCTGTTCGCCTCGGAAGGCCATATCACTCAATGCCCGGCTCCTGTTTCTGGCTCCTGAGATAGTCGATCATGTCTTACTGCACGAGCTCTGCCATACGGTGGAGATGAACCATTCGCCGCGGTTCTGGATCCTACTGGAGAGCCACGATCCCGAGTATCGCGCGCACAGGCGGTTGCTGCGCGCAGCCGGGACATCGGTCCCCACATGGCTCGACCACGGTCCGAGCGGGCGGCAGGTCTAGGGTCGACGCGTCCGGGTGGGCCGGTGATTCAGGGTGGACGGACCCGGGGAGGCTGTGAACAGGCATTTGCCTGTCTTCGACCACGGAGCGCAGCTAGGTTCGGGAGTCTGGAGTCAGGTTGAGTCTGGACCCTCCTGCGCTTCCGCGATACCATGAGACGACCTTTAAACGAGTCCCGTGAGACCGAAAGGAACTTGGATGGACACCAGCCCTCGTCCCTCCGCGGCCCGGTTGGCCTGCCGGCCGCTCCGCTCCGAACGATTTCTCCTCACCGGCGTGCGCCTTTTTGATCCTGAGCATGGTGTGGATCTGGAGGGCGACCTCTTGGTGGAGGAAGGCAAGATCGCAGCCCTGGGTGACAAGGTGGCGCGGCCTCCCGGGGTGGACGTGCTGGACGATCTGGCGGGTTGCTGGGTCTTTCCAGGATTCGTGGACCCACATGTCCACCTACGCACGCCGGGCTACGAGTACAAAGAGGATCTGGTCTCCGGGTCTTTGGCGGCCGCCGCGGGCGGGTACGTGACCGTGGTAGCTATGGCCAACACCGATCCCGTCATCGATTCGGGGCCGGCCGCGGCCTGGGTACTCGAGCAGGCGGCACGGGACGCCCTGGTACGGATCGGACAGGTGGGCGCCGTCAGCAAGGGCCTCAGGGGGGAAGAACTGGCGGAGATGCGCGAATTGGCCGACGCAGGGGTGGTGGCCTTCTCCGACGACGGCCGGCCGGTGACGGATGCCGATCTGCTACAACACGCCCTGCGTTACGCCCGGGGGACGGGTCGACCCCTTCTGCTCCATCTGGAGGACAAGAGTCTGTCTCTTGACGGAGTCATGCACGAAGGCAAGTGGAGTGCCCGGCTGGGTTTGCGGGGTATATCCCGCGCCTGTGAGTCTGGCCCGCTGGCCCGAGATCTGGAGATCGTGCGGTACATGGCCGCCGAAGATAGACGTCTGACGGAAGGCCGGGGCGCCGCCGGCGCTGAGGCGCCGGGGCACGTCCCTATGGTGCACTTCCAACACCTTTCCGCCGCCGACAGCGTAGCCCTCATGCGTCGCGCTAAGGACGAAGGACTGCCTGTAACCGCCGAGGCTACGCCGCATCATCTGCTGCTGACCGACGAACATCTCGGCAGCTTCGATCCGAACCTCAGAGTGAATCCGCCCCTCCGCTCCGCAGCCGACAGGGAGGCCCTGGTCGCGGCTCTGGCCGACGGCACCATCGACTGTCTGGGTACCGATCACGCTCCCCACGCTCCGCAGGAGAAGGAAGTCCCCATCGAGGACGCCCTCAACGGCACCGTGGGCCTGGAGACGGCCTTCGCCGCTCTCTACACCGGGTTGGTCTTGACCGGAGATCTGACGCTGGCCCGGCTGGTGGAGGTCATGTCTGGGGCGCCGTGCCGGGTCCTGGGTCTGGTGGAGCCTCATCTGACCGAGGCTGCACCGGCGGACTTCTGCGTCGTGGACCTCGACGAGACCTGGAAGGTCACGCCGGCCCACTTGCGGGGGAAGAGCCGCAACTCAGCCTTCCTGGAGGAGACACTCACGGGGCGGGTGCGGCTGACGGTGGTGGATGGGGCGCGCCGCTTCGCGCGCGCCCGGGGAGAGGTTTGATGTACCGGGATTCGGTACCCGGATACGTAGTGCTCAAGGACGGCACGGTCTTCGCGGGCTTCGGGTTCGCGGCTCAGGGCCGGGTCTTGGGAGAGGTGGTTTTCAATACTTCCATGACCGGCTACCAGGAGGTCGTCACCGATCCGTCCTATCACGGGCAGATGGTCGTCTTCACCTACCCGATGATCGGCAACTACGGCGTCTGCGCCGGTCTGGCCGAGTCCGATACCGTACACTCGCGGGCTATCATCGTTCGGGAGGTTAAGAACACCTCTAGGACCACCGGCTGTCCGGAGGGTTGGGTGGACTGGCTCACCGACCAAGGCACAGTGGGGGTGGGCGGCATCGACACGCGCGCTCTCACCCGGCGCATCCGGGAGCATGGGGCCATGACGGCGTGCGTGGCCGCCGGTCCCGATCTCAAAGTGAACGGTCTTCTGGCGGCGGCTCAAGGCCATCCCGACATGGCCGGATTGGATCTGGCCAGCGCCGTCAGCTGTCGGGAGCCGTATGAGTGGTCTGCGCCCGGTCCTCACGCCCCTGGCCCTCGCCTGCGGGTGGTGGCGTACGACTACGGAATCAAACGCAGCATCCTCAAGAGCCTGGCGGCCATCGACTGCGACGTCACGGTGGTGCCGGCTCACTGGACGGCCGAACAGACCCTGGCCATGAAGCCCGACGGTGTGTTCCTTTCCAACGGCCCGGGGGATCCGGCGGCAGTGGGGTACGCGGTGGAGACCATCCGGAGCCTCTTGGGGAAGGTGCCCATCTTCGGCGTGTGTCTCGGCCACCAGTTGCTCGCTCTCGCCACGGGGCTCTCCACCTATAAGCTGATGTTCGGCCATCGCGGCTCCAACCATCCCGTAAGGGACTACTTCACGGGTCGGGTGGAGATTACCAGCCAGAACCACGGTTTTGCCGTCAGTCCGCCTGTTGCGGTCCAAGAGGCCCTCGATCGTGGCTCGGTGATAGGGGAAGGCGGCGTCGCCGGATTGGAGGCGGATGAGTTGCTCGTCGAGTCGGATCAGGGCATGGTCCAGATCACCCACCTCAATCTCAACGATGGAACGGTCGAAGGACTACGGCTTGTTGATCTTCCGGCCTTTTCGGTCCAGTACCACCCGGAAGCAGGTCCGGGGCCGCACGACAGCCAATATCTGTTTGAGAGATTCAGAACGCTGATGTCCGAGGGTGCCGGCAACAAGCCGGTTCCGGCGAGGAGGTGATCATGGCGGCAGGGGAAGCTACGAAAGGCACTCCCGACGGCGGCAGCAACGGTCACAAGCGCACCGACCTGAAGCTACGGGTACCCGAGCAGGTCGCCGGCGGGGCGTACGCCAACAGCATGATGGTGCAGCACACGGCGTCGGAGTTCGTCATGGACTTCGCTATGGTCATGGGCGGCAACGGCCAAGTGGTGGCGCGGGTGGTGACCAGTCCCGGGCACATGAAGCACATCGTGGCGGCTCTGACCGAGAACATTCGCAAGTACGAAGCCGCTCACGGTCCGATCGGGCCCCGGCCGAAGGATGAGTGACCAGTCAGATATCAAGGAGGCATGGAGATGCTGAGTGTGGGCGATAAGGCGCCGTTCTTCAAAGCGGCGGGAAGCGAGGGCGAAGTCGATCTGGCTGCTCTCTTGGAGTCGAAGCCGGTGGTGCTGTACTTCTTCCCTCGGGCGCTGACCCCAGGTTGAACGACCGAGGCGGTTGAGTTCAACCAATTGCTTCCAGAGTTCGAGGAGCTGGGCGTGACGGTAGTCGGGACCTCGGTGGACCCGGTGGCCCGGCTGCAGAAATTCCGTGACAAGTACGATCTGCAGTTCCCGTTCGCCAGCGACGAGGATCGGGCTATCGGCGAGGCGTACGGGACCTTGAAAGGAGATCTGTCCAGCTCGCACGAACGGGATACAGTGCTCATCGGCAAGGATGGAACGATTCTGTTAGCCTATCAGAGGGTCAAGGCAAAGGGCCATGCGGCGGATGTGCTCCGTGAGACGAGGAGACTGCGTGAGGAAGGCCGGATCTAGTGATATAGGCTCGCGGGTCTGGGATGACGTCTGGACGCGCGTGTTGGTCTTGTTGTTGGTGGTTGGTTCGGCTATCTACTTCGTTGGGATGGCGCTGGGATCTCCCGATTCCTCGGCCCGAGCGGAGAGCGAACATTATGAGGGGGCGGCCGCTGGGAACCCGGCGACGGTTGTCCTCGCTGCCAGTACAGGTGTGGGGGCTGCGGGCGAGGAGGATGCGGCTACCCTGGTCGGTGCCGGTTGGGTCCACCGGGTGACGACCACAGACACCGCCGTGCCCACAGACAGCACCGGGCCCACCGGTACCACACCAACCACTGAGACGACCCCGCCACCGGAGACCACTACCACCACCGAGTCGGAACCTGTCGACGACATTGACGCCGTTGAGGTCGATGTGGTGGTGTATGCCACCCAGACGTCCGGTTTGGCGGCCGTGCGCGAGCTGGTGCTCGGTGCACCGCACCTCCGGGTGGCCCTGATCTCCTGCGGCAACCTTCTCGAGACTCCTCTGGCCCAGGGATTGAGTGTCGAGGATGCCCGCAACATCGGCGATGTTGACGGGGGTTTCTATGGCGAATGGCGCCGGGACGTCATCGGCTACTACAATGCCCGCGGAGTGAGGCCGTTCACCAACAGCGGCCGTTTCGTGTACGAACCTACTGTGGCTGCGAAGATCCTGTGGTCGTATGTGTTCGGAGACGCGGCGCCCAACGTCCGCTTCTACTCGGCGAAGCTCCTCGCGGCGAGCGACCGGGAAGACCGGCGCTACGTAGACATACAGGTGGAGGGAGCGGGTCTGACCCGGCTGAACACCACCTACTTCATCGACGCCAGCGTGGAGGGCGATCTGGCCCGCATGCTCGGCGCCGATTATCGCATCGGTAGGACCGAGGACGTCTACAACGACGCACAGGGTAGCAGGCCGGCTTATCCCAGCGCCGAGAACGGCTACGTGACGGCACCCCAGAGGTTCTCGGCGCTTCTGACGCTCAAGGTCCAGTCCCAGGGCCGGGCGCCCCGCATCGCCGATCTCCTCCATCCCAACTACGACAGGAGCTCCTTTGCGGGCACCACCTTCTCGGCTAAGAACGTGGCCGCCTTCGGCAGCAGCTGGAGCATGAGGATCGCTGTGCTGCCCAACGGCAAGCGCGAGTTGAACGAGACTTGGAGCGACTGGCCGGACATAGGTCTGGCCTTTCAGTGGGTGTTCGAGCCCGAACGGCGTGGAGACATCCGCAAACGCGTCCTGCAGTGGAGCATCAACCGTGCTCGTTATCTGCAGGAGAACGGGTACCCGCAAGTGGGGATCGACTCCATCCCACAGAAACTGTACGTGCGCGAGGGACCGCGTATTGTAGGCCTGGATACCTACACGGCGGCCGACCTGCAGTCAGGGGCGTTGCGCCAACCGGTTGCGGTCGGTTGCTACTGTGAGTACGACAGACACGACGCCTTCTACCCAACCCATATCGAGACCACCCGGTACGCGAACCTGCCCTGGGGGGCCCTCCAGGCTGCAGATCATCCTGCCTTGCTGGTGTCCACAGCCGTCTCGACCGACTTTGCCGCCTACAGCTCTGCCGTCCGCATGGAGCACACGCGGGCGAACATGGGGGCCGCCGCGGCCATGACGGTGATGGCGGCTGCGGAGTCCGGGATGGAGCCGGGCGAAGTTGCGTACGAAGCCATCCGCACGAAACTGCTCGCCCGGGGTTATCAGATCCCCCCGATGTAGAGCCCGACGGCGCCTGAGTGAGTCGACGGCGGGTTGTCTGCTCCTGTTCGACTCCGTGCTACGGCGCGGTTTCTGGGCGCCTTCCCGCCAGGTGGCGCCTTCTTAGTCCTTGATCATGTCCTCGAATCGGTCTTCGGCGCGACCTCCGCCGCCCGCTACCAGCGTATCGTAGGGTGGAATCGAGTAAACGCGGATCTTGTTGTCAAGGAAGTCGGAGAAGGCGAGCAGAGTTCCGTCGGGCGACACGTCAAGCCCCGTGCACTGGTTGCCGCCCACTATGGCGTCGAGGATCGTGCCGGTCGTGGTGTCAATGGCCAGGATGGTGCCCCATTCTGGGCCGGGTATGTAATAGGTCTTGGGATTGTCCTTCCCCCGGTTGGACATATAGAGGACCCTGCCATCGGGGCCGATGTCCATGGAGTTGGGCCTCCGGTCAGTGTCCGCGAGCTTGGTTACCGTGTCGGTGACGAGGTCTATCTCGGACACGTCGCCGCTGACCCAGTTCGAGGCCCACAGCGTCTTCTCATCAGGCGAGAGCAGCAGGACCTTCGTCCAACTGCCTCCGGTATCGAATTGGCGCTTGACCTCCCGGGTGGTCCGATCGATCTCGTAGACCGACGCAGTCTCCATCTGGCTTGCGTAGGCGGTTGCGCCGTCCCGGGTGAAGACCACCTCTACGGCACCGTGTTCGCCTAGCTTGACCCCTCCGAGCTTCTTGCCCGTAGTGGGCTCGTAGATCTCGAGGCCGTAACCACCCAACAGCGACGTCCCTAACTCGGTGCCGTCGGGAGTGAAGATGACCTGCTTCGGGTTGGGACCGCACTTGAAGCGTACCAAGCTTTGGTAGAGCCGGCCTTCGGGGTCGAGCCAGATCTTGAACGCCGTGGAACGATCAAGAGTGAGGTCGCGGCTGGTGCTGTTGTAGCCGCTCTTGGTGAAGTCGATATGGATGTTCCCTCCGGGTACATGCTGGGAGAAAGGGGTCTTACCCAATATGGCCGTGCCGTCCTGCAGGGTTATGGCGAGCTTCACGAATTCCGGATTGGCCGTGATCTCCAGCCTCTGGGGCGGGAGGTTCGCGAGGGTAGTAGTCACGGTAGCGACACCGGAGCCGAAAGTCGTTCGCCCATTCTCGCTGGCGCTGTCTGTTACGCAGGTCGTGGTCGACACTTTCGCTGGTGACCCGGTGGACGAGTGCGTGGGGCGCTTGTGGACGCCGATGCGGCGGGCTCGTTGGCGCGTGTCTTTTCCTCGTCCAGCAGCCGAAAGGTGCCGTACCCGATGGCCGCAAGAACTGCAAGGGTGACTAGGGCGCCGAGGGCGACGCGAACCCGGCGGCGGGTGTGTCGGGAGCGGCGCTCGCGGCGAGATTCCGGCGTGAAGAGCGGGTTGGGCGGCTGCTGTGATGTGACATCCATTGGCAGACTATAGATCAAGTCGGTGTTCAAATTCTCGCTATCCGCGCACACATGGTGTCTCAGGGGCGCGACCGGGCGTGTGGGTGCGGGCGACGTGCACATGAGAGCTGTGTGATGCGGATGAAGGTGCGCAGTTCGTGGTGAGAGCAAAGAACCCTGAGGATGGGCAATAAGCTCCGCAACCGGGTATCGCGCTAAGCGGCGAAGTGCTACGTTTTGCTCGCCTATGTTGGGGCATCCGTGCAGAGCATCGCACCGCTTACCGGTGCTGCTCGGCCATCCACGTCACGCACGGAATCCGTAGGGGACATGTTGAGACCGGCTGTGAAGGAGGGTGATACGTGGCAAAAGTCGAGAAAGACTCAGTGAAGCTGGATGTCGGCGAACGCGGGCTCAAGCAGCACGATCTCGGGGTCTGGACCGTCGTCTTCATGATCTTCTCCCTGGTGGCCGCGGGCGCGTACGGTATCGAGGAGATGATCCCCGAATCGGGCGCGGGCTTGACGCTGGTAATGCTCATGGTGCTTCCCTTCTTGTGGGGATTGCCGTTCGGCCTGGTGGCCTCGGAACTCGGTTCGGCCAGACCTCAGGAGGGTGGTTACTACAAATGGGTGCAGGAAGCCCTGGGTGAGTTCTGGGGCTTCCAAGCCGGCTGGTGGAGGACCATCTCCGTCTACATCGACAACACCCTCTATGTGATCCTCGCGGGCGGGTATCTCGCGTCTCAGTGGGATCTGAACGGCTATGAGCAGTTCGCGGTCAAAGCGGCCATGATCCTCATCTTCACGTATATCAACATCCGGGGCGTCAGAGACGTCGGTATCATCACCACCATCTTGTCCGCGCTCGTCATTGCTGCGTTCGCCATAGTTGCTATCGCCGGCTTCATGAACTGGAGCGGGAACCCGTTTGAACCATTCACGGC
Source organism: Actinomycetota bacterium (assembly GCA_012729575.1). Taxonomy (GTDB): domain Bacteria; phylum Actinomycetota; class Thermoleophilia; order RBG-16-64-13; family RBG-16-64-13; genus RBG-16-64-13. Next base: position 20,400 of record JAAYCW010000021.1, read on the forward strand.
GGACGGCGAGATCCTCGGTGTGGTCGGCATCGGCTTCGCCGACTGGGTCTACTACATCGGAGCCGGCCTCGCCATCGGCATGTGGATGTACTCCGGCTATGAGTCTATGTCCACCATGGCCGGAGAACTCAAGAACCCCCAGGTCATCCCGAAGGCTACTCTCCTCACCATCCCCCTGATCATGGCCGTTTACATCCTGCCCACGATGGCAGGCCTTGGTTCCATAGGAGAGTGGGACAGCTGGGGCACGACCGCCGATAGCGTCGGGTACGCGGACGTCGTCACCACCTTCTGGGGGGTCGGCTTCGGCATCTTCTTTGTCATCATCGCCGTTCTGGCACAGTGTTCGATCTACAACACGTACATCGCGTCCGGATCCCGCGGCTTTTTCGCCCTGGCCGATGACAATCTGGCGCCGCCTATTCTGGTCAAGGTGGACAAGAAGCACGGTGTGCCGTACGTCGCAGTCTTGACCGTCGCGCTTGTCAACCTGATCCTCTGCAACTTCGCTTTCACGACGGTCGTCATCGTGGACGTCTTCCTGCTGGTCTCGTCGTACATCATGGTCTACATCTCGGCTATGATCCTCAGGAAGAGGCTCCCCGACGAGGCGTACAAGTTCAAGATCAGGGGAGGCTATCCTTTTCTCGTGTTGCTCTGCGTGATCCCCATCATCATCGGAGTGGCCTCGTTCTTCGTCAACGGCACCGACTACTTCATTGGCGGTCTGCTCGGAATCCTCACGGGACCGATCGTGTATGTTTGGTGGAAGAGAAGATATGGCGGCCTCGCCAAGAAGGATCCGGTGCACTACCCGCTCAATCCAAGGACACGCCTTGGGGTCGGCGACCTGAAAAGGATTGCCGGTGTCTTCTATGGATTCGCGATTGCGGGCTTCCTGGCCCTCCCGTGGCTGAGATGGTTCGAGGGAGATTGGGCGGAGGAATACTACGCCGAGACCTACGGGGAAACATACCTCTCCGGGTTCTTGGGCAACTTTGACACGATGCTGACCACCATCCTTGTCATAGCGGCGGTCTTCGCGGCCATAGCCATCGGCTGCACCATCGCCGCCATCAAGCTGGAGCCGAGGAGGGGTGCGGCGCCGCCGTCAGCTACGGACCTAGACTAGAGTCGGTTGCTTTGACCTTCGTTCGACTCGTGACCTGAGGGGGCAGGTTAGAATCCTGACCCCGCCACTGTGATGCATGTAGTAGTTACAACGCTCGGCATCGGGAGGTCCAAATGAAAGTCCTGCTCGTGGGCGTGGGTGGTGTGGGTGAAGCCATCGCCGTCCTGGCCAAAGACAGGCCTTGGGTGCAGAAGCTGATACTAGCGGACTACAACGTCGATCGCGCCGAAGAAGTGTTTGCGAAAGTAGGTCGTCCCACCAACATGTCCGTGGAGTCTGTCGATGCTGCCGATAAGGAGCAGGTGGCATCTCTGGCCCGCAAGCACGAGGTGGACTTGGTCCATAACGCAGTTGACCCCGTCTTCAACGAGTCGATCTTCGATGCTGCGTACGACGCGGGCTGCGATTACATGGACATGGCCATGACCTTGTCGAGCCCCGATTCTTCCAACCCCTACAATGTCTGCGGGGTCAAACTCGGGGACTACCAGTTTGAACGGGCGGAAGCGTGGGAGCGGAAAGGGTTGCTGGCCCTCGTGGGGATGGGCGTCGAGCCGGGCATGGCCGACGTCTTTGCGAAGTACGCGGAGAAGAACCTCTTCGACGAGATCGATGAGATCGGCGTGCGCGACGGGGCTAATCTGGAGGTCAGGGGCTACGAGTTCGCACCCAACTTCTCCATATGGACCACCATCGAGGAGTGTTTGAACCCGCCGGTGGTCTGGGAGGAAGGCAAGGGCTGGTGCACCACCGAGCCCTTCTCGGAGCCGGAAGTATTCGACTTCCCCGAAGGCATCGGTCCCGTCGAATGCGTCAACGTGGAGCACGAAGAGGTTCTACTGGTGCCGCGTTGGGTGAAGTGCAAGAGGGTCACGTTCAAGTACGGCCTGGGCGATGAGTTCATCAGCGTGCTCAAGACCATCAAGATGCTGGGCCTGGACAACCGCTTCCCCATCGATGTTAAAGGGGTGAAGGTCGCTCCTCGCGACGTGGTGGCCGCCTGCCTGCCCGATCCTGCCCACTTGGGCGACCAGATGTTCGGCAAGACCTGTGCCGGTACCTGGGTCAAGGGCACCAAGGACGGTAAGCTCCGGGAGGTGTATCTCTACCAGGTCGCTGACAACGAGACCTGCATGAAGAAGTACGGAGTGCAGGCCGTGGTCTGGCAAACGGCCGTCAATCCCGTCATCGCCTGGGAGTTGCTCGAGACCGGGGTCTGGAAGGGCGCCGGGGTCTTGGGTCCAGAGGCCTTCGATCCCGATCCGTTCGTGGCTCTGATGCCTTCGTACGACTTCCCCTTCGGCCTCAAGGAGATGACGATCTGACTTGGGTCGGATGAAGCCGCGCGAGAAGGCTCTGTTCCGCACCCACCGCCCTCCGTTCAAGACGCCGGAGTGGGCGGTGGGTGCGGTGGTCCAGCACCAAGGCGCTCTCTATCGGGTCACACGCTGGCAAGAACTGCGTCCCGTGCCGCTGAATCGAGGTGGATCGGTCGGTGAGTGGCAGGTTTGGGGCAAACGGCTCTCGGATGAGGAGATGCGCCAGGGGCTTCTGGACGCGGCTGAACGGTTGCTGGGGGAGTGATGGTCCTAGTGAGGGCCTATGTAGTCGCAGCCGTGCGGGCAGCGCCTTTTCCTAAGTACCTCAGCCCCGATCGGAGTCCGGACCGTCTGCGATGTCTTTCTCGCGGAGGAAGCTGGTTATGCGTTCAGCTATGGCGTTGATCAGGCGGGCCTCCTCTTTCAAGAAGGGCCCGATGTCCGCCTCCGCCATCTCGGCCGTGTATGAGACCTCGATCTGCCCCACCGGAACGCCGTCCCGCTTGAGAGGGGCGGTTTGGCGCCAAACCGTCTCGGCATACCCAGGCGTAGCAAAGGTCTTATCCTCCCACGTGATGCGTGCCTGGCAGGCTGCCGGATACTGCCAGCCCGGGGGTATGGCCGCAAGGACGGCCGCGAAGACATCTTTCAGCGGCGCTTCCTTCTGACTGAGGGCCTCGTCGACCCGGTAGAGGCAGTCCAGCTCCTTCGCCCGCTCCTGCAAGGAGCGGATGGCCGACCGGTCGGGCGCCGGCTTCTTGGCCGCGGGCCAGGAGATCTCCGGCTTGCCGCGCCGGCGCGGGATATCGGGCTCTCGTATGGGTCGGCCGGACACGATGGGTGTTCGCTCCTCGCATGCGTCTGCAGGTTCTCTCCCTGGTGCATTCTAGCTGCTTCCCGGGTATGATGCAGGCGTATGGGCGCGTATCCGAGTGAGCGACGGAGTGGAGGAACAATGACCCCGGCATCTGTCCCGATAGATCGCAGGCGTGTGGCCGAGTTGACCGAGCGGGAGGAGAAGCGCCTCGAGCAGGAGACGCCCAAGTCGTACGAGTTGTTCAGAAGGGCGTCCGAATCGCTCGTGAATGGTGTGTCGTCCACCTATCAAAGGCGTGATCCCTATCCTATCTACTTCACCCACGGGAAGGGTTCGAGGATCTATTCGGTGGATGGACACGAGATCTGCGACTTCCACAACGGGTTCGGGTGCATGGTGCAGGGACACGCGCATCCGGCCATCGTGGAGACCATCAAGAGGCGTTCCGAGCTGGGCACGCAGTTTGCTCTTCCCACTGAGGACTCCTTCATCGTGGCCGAGCACCTTGCCAAGAATTTCCGTCTGCCCAAGTGGCGGTTCGTGAACTCCGGCTCGGAGGCCACCATGGATGCCATCCGCATCGCCCGCGCCTACACCGGGCGGGAGGGTGTACTCAAGATCTTCGGGTCCTATCATGGTCATCACGACTATGTGATGGTCAGTCTTGGTGTAGCCGATTTTGGCGATATCGGGCCCCGGGACAACTACAAGTCGATCTCTTACGGGGCGGGTATCCCGGAGGCCGTTGTCGAGATGACCTCGGCCGTGCCGTTCAACGACGCTCCCATGATGGAAGCCCGCATCGAGCGGCTGATCGAGGAGGGTCGGAAGCCGGCCTGCCTCATCATGGAGGCGGCCATGATGAATCTGGGGGTTGTCTTGCCGGAACCCGGCTACTTGGAGGCGGTTCGGGAGATAACCAAGAAGCACGGCATTGTGCTGATCTTCGACGAGGTGAAGACCGGCATCTGCACGGCCGCAGGCGGTGCAGTCGAGCGTTTCGGAGTGATCCCCGACATGGTCACACTGGCCAAGGCACTGGCCGGCGGCCTGCCCGCGGGTGCGATCGGCGCCACCGAGGAAGTCATGGAGGTGGTGGCGAGCGGCAAGGTCTTCCAGGTGGGCACCTACAGCGGCAACCCGCTCTCAATGGCTACAGCCCGGACGAGCCTCGAAGAGGTCATGACTCCGGACGCCTACCAGCACCTCAACCGTCTGAACGACAGGCTGATCGCCGAGATGGACGCGGTGGCCGACAAGCATGGGTTCCCCGGCTATACGGTGGGCATCTCGTCGAAGGGTTGCTTCAACTTCGCCACCGGCAAGATCACCGATTATGAGTCGTTCATCAAGTATCAGGACGTCGAGCTATGCCAGCTGGCCTGGCTGTACAACCTGAACCGCGGCGTCATCATCGCACCGGGCCGCGAGGAGGAGTGGACGCTCTCTGTCCAGCACACCGACGAGGATATCGACCGCTACGTAGGCGCCTTCGAAGACATGGTGAAGGAGGTCACGGCCTAGAGGTCCCAGTCGCCGGCAGCCTCGGGCTGATAGAGGATCTGCGACACTCGGAGTCTGCGGGTTCCCGCCGGGACTTCCCATTCGAAGGTGTCTCCGACCCGGTAGCCGAGCATGGCTGTACCGATGGGGGCAAGCACGGAGACCTTGGCTTGGCCGATGTCGGCTTCATCGGGGAAGACCAGCGTGTAGACCTCAATCGTCGAGGTGTCGAGGTCGGTGAGTTCCACCGTTGAATTCATGGTGACCACATCGTTGGGCACCGACTTGGGGTCCACTACAGCGGCCTTTTCCAGCTCGTCTCTGAGCTTGGCCAGGTATCTGGAATCACGCCCGGTCGCCCATTGCTTGTTCAGTAGGCCGCGCAACCGCTCCAGATCCTGTGCTGTGATGAAGATAGGTCTGTCTTGCATGCGGCCGCCTCCTCTGACTTCTCTATGGTAAGAAGAGCCGCCCTGTATGGCGGCTCGGTCATCGGTCCCATGAGCTATCCTTGTTTGAACTGAGTATACCTGAAGGTCCGTAAAGACGGCCATGGTGCCTGGTACTGAGTGGGAGGGAGGCATGGAACGGTCTGTCGGCAACACGAAGATCGACTGCGTCATCGGGGACATCACACGTCAGGCCGGCTTTGACGCGGTGGTCAACGCGGCCAACGCGCAGCTTCTGCCCGGGGGAGGAGTGGCGGGGGCCATCCACCGGGCGGCCGGCCCGGGACTCGCCGAGGAGTGCCGTCCGTTGGCGCCTATCAATCCGGGGCAGGCGGTCATCACCGGTGGATACGATCTACCCAATCCCTTCGTGATCCACTGTCTGGGGCCGGTGTACGGCATGGACACGCCTTCGGACCGGCTCCTGGCGGACTGTTACCGCAACGCGTTGCGTCTCGCGGAGGAGAACCGGCTGGGGTCCGTGGCCTTCCCGGCCATCTCCACCGGCATCTTCGGATATCCGCTGGATGAGGCCGCTACTGTAGCTCTGGGGACCGTTGTAGAGGCGGCCCGGACCCTGGAATACGTCCGCGTGATCCGTTTTGTTCTCCGTCCGGAGGCATTGCCTGTCCACGAGAGGGCCCTGGCCGCCCTGGTATCCTGACGCGGATGGTCTGCGACAGTAGGAGGAAGCATGAAGAGCTCACTCGGAGCCAAGACAATCGCCTATCCCACGCCCGTCTTCATCGTGGGTACGTACGACGCGCAGGGACACCCGAACGCCATGGCTGTGGCCTGGGGGGGTATCTGTTGTTCGAAGCCACCTTGCGTGGCCATCTCCGTGCGGAAGGCCACCTACACCTACGGCAACCTGGTGGAACGCAAGGCTTTCACAGTGAGCATCCCCTCGCAGGACCACATGGTGGCCGCCGACTACTTTGGAATCGCGTCCGGCCGGGATTGCGACAAGTTCGCCGTGACCGGTCTGACGCCCGTGCGTTCCGAGTTGGTGGATGCTCCTTATGTCGGAGAGTTCCCCTTGGTACTGGAGTGCAAGATCGTTCACACGGCGGAACTTGGACTGCACACCTTGTTCGCGGGGGAGATACTCGACGTGAAAGCAGAAGAGAGCTGCTTGGGGCCCGATGGGAAGCTGTCGGCAGAACTGGTGCGTCCCTTCAGTTGGGCTCCGGCCGAGAACTGGTACTACGCCACCGGCGAGAGGCTGGGACGCGGGTTCTCGGTGGGTAAGGCGCTGGAAACCGAGAGTGAATAGGCCGGCGTCGAAGCAGCACAGGGTGGTTGCTGGGATGCGAGGTCTGGGAATGCGAAGTGGGGAGAGGACATGAAGGAGCGGGTCGTCGGCCGTGAGGCCGTAGAAGTCGTGCCGGAGCGGAATGCGGGCCGGATGGCCCGCCTTATCCGGTCAGTTCGAACCGGCTGGATGGTCCTGTTGGTGCTTGCTGCCCTGGTACCGGTGGCCGGCGCCGGGTGCGGTGGAGAAGAGGTGGACGACACTATGATCCTCACTGTCGAGCAGGCCGTCGCTGCCGAGCCGGGCCAGGCCATGAGAGTGCGGGGGATGCTGGTGGCGACTGAGAACGAAGTGAAGCTGGCTTCGGCCCTGCTCGAATCTTATCCCCCACAGGCAGGGGGGAGCACTCTCGTCGTGGAGGATCTGGATATGCAGGCTCTGGTGGGGCTGAGCTCTACCGCCGGCCAATCCGGCATGGCGTTGGTCACCTGGTCGGATTTCCCGGTGGTGCTTGGAGGCACGGTCGAGGACGGAGTCCTGGGCGTGAAGGCGATACCTCCCGTCTTCGAGGCCGCTTCTGCTGAGATCCGGGTGCGGTTCAGCCCGGGCGGCGAAGCGTTGCCGGCGGGTGATCCGGTGTGGTGGGTTTTCGATGTGACCAATCTGACCGCCGGACCGTTGGATCTGACCTTCCTCAGCGGACAGATGGGGGAAGTAACATTCCGCAAGGACGGGACCGAAGTCTACCGTTGGAGCGACGGCAAGAGTTTTACGCAGGCCGTCATGGTAGAGACCCTGCAGCCGGGTCAGTCCCGGGCCGTCATACTGAACGACTTGGTCTCTCTGGCTCCGGGAACGTACGAGGTCACCGCGAAGGTGACGGCCTCGAGCGGTCCCGAGGGCTCGACGGAAGCTCTTCCCGAGGTCGCCGCGACGCTGACCGTTCGCTGACGGGTCCCGGCGCTGTCACCGGGCTGAGGCTACTCACCGCGGGCCTGTCTGCCCCGAACCGCGCCCACCGAGGCCTGCAGCGCCAGGGCCTGATGCGTCGAGACCGGCTGGGTCGCGTCTAGACCCAGCTACGCAAGAGCCGCCCCCCTGAGGCCGCGGGAAGTCGTCAGGATGTCCGCCTGATCACAAGCTTCTGGATCTCGATGATCCACAGGATCGCGGAGCTCACCGCGACGGCGATGACAATCTCGGTCACCGACAGCGCTTGGGTTCCGAAGATTCCCTGCAGGAACGGCACGTAGATGAGGGCGAACTGCAGCAACAGCGTCAGAGCCACGGCTCCGTACAGCAGAGGGTTGGATCGCGGACTGGTCAGGAAGACCGACTCCCGGTCAAGCCGTATGGCGAGTACATGGAACATCTGGAAGAAGGTGAGCACCGTGAACAGCATCGTCTGCCACGAATCTGAGCCGGCGTGCCAGTAGAGCCATCCGGTCAGGAGCGCGATGATGCCCATCACGGGCCCGGCCCAGAGGATATGGCTGCCGAGGCCGCGGGCGAAGATGCTTTCGTTCGGGGGATGGGGCGGGCGGCGCATCACATTCCGCTCGGCGGGCTCGAAACCCAGGGCCAGACCGGGCAGACCGTCTGTGACCAGGTTCATCCACAGTATCTGGAGAGGGAGCAACGGCAGGGGCATGCCCAGGAAGGGTGCCACCAGCATCACCGCCAGTTCGGCCACGTTGGTGGCCATGAGGTACTTGATGAACTTGCGGACATTGTCATAGATGACCCGACCTTCTCTGACCGCTGCCACTATGGTGGCGAAGTTGTCGTCCAGCAAGACCATGTCGGCTGCTTCCTTAGCCACGTCGGTCCCCGTGATCCCCATGGCCACGCCGATGTTGGCCTTGCGCAGGGCGGGAGCGTCGTTCACGCCGTCACCGGTCATGGCCACGATATGTCCTTGTTCTTGGAGCGCTTCCACTATGGTCAGCTTCTGCTCGGGTGCCACCCGGGCGTACACGGACACGTTCTCGACCACAGATCGGAGTTCATCGGTCGACAGGCGTCCCAGATCCACCCCGGTGAGAACCGGGGTCTCGTCGGGAACGGCGGGTGCTACGGGGACGATACCTACCTGAGCGGCGATGCTGGCGGCTGTAAGCGGCTGGTCGCCTGTGATCATTGCGGGTCGAATGCCCGCCGACTTGGCCGTCAAGACCGCTTCTCTCGCCTCCGGACGCGCGGGGTCGATCATACCCAGAAGCCCGACAACGATAAGGTCTTGCTCCCAGTTGGAATGGGCACCTTCCAGAGCGTTCTCGTCCAAGGGTCTGAATCCCACGGCCAGCACCCGCATGCCCTGTGAGGCAAGGTGGGCGTTGGCCTTCTCGATGCGGGCCCGGATGGCGTCATCCAGGGGCAGGGTGTCGCGGCCGTCCCACACACCGGTGGAGATGGGTAGGAGCGCCTCCAGGGCCCCCTTGGTGAACGAGACTGCTGCGGCCTGCTGTTCGGTGAGAAAGGCGCTGAGCTCCTCCAGACCCACTACCGGTTCGGAAGGTAGGCGGTGGACGGTGGTCATCAGCTTGCGCTCAGACTCGAAGGGGATCTCGTCACTCCGGGGGAAGGCCTCCTCGAGATCGGGTTTCATGAGACCCAGTTGCACTCCGGCCATGACCAGTGCGGCCTCGGTGGGATCGCCGATGGCTCGAAGCTGCGCCTCGGCGTGGTCGTCGTCGGTCCCGGCGCTCGCGGTGGCTAGGGAGGAGTCATTGCACAAGACTCCGCCGGCGGTCAGCAACGCGATGGCCGGTCTCTCTGCGAGAAGGTCCGCGGCCTGTCCGGCGTCATCGGCACGCATCCGTGCCGATTGCCCCCGCCTGATCTCGTGATGAAGGTCGACCTGGTCTCCGGCCACGTCCAGGATGACCACGGTCATGCGGTTCTCGGTGAGTGTCCCCGTCTTATCGGAGCAGATGACCGTGACAGAGCCAAGGGTCTCGACGGCCGGCAGTTTACGGATGAGGGCGTGCCTGCGCAGCATCCGCTGCGCGCCCATGGAGAGAGAGATGGTCACCACCGCCGGCAGTCCCTCGGGAACTGCGGCGACCGCCATACTGACGGCCGTGAGGAACATGATGCGGGTACCTTCGCCCCTAAGAATTCCTTGCGCGAAGATGATCACCACCAAGACCAGGGCGGCTGCAGCCAGCCAGCGACCGAGTTGGGCAAGGCGTTTCTGAAGGGGAGTGGGCTCTTGCTCCACCCCTTGGATCATCCCCGCTATCCTGCCGAGCTCCGTCTCCATTCCTGTGGCTACCACCACGGCCTCTCCCCGTCCGTATGTGGCGGCTGTGCCCATGAAGAGCATATTGAGCCGGTCGGCCAAGGGGACTTCCTCCCCTGCGAGGGCCCCCACGGACTTCTCCACGGCTTCGGATTCGCCGGTGAGGGCCGCCTCTTGGACGCGCAGGCTGGCGGACTGGATGATCCGGCAGTCGGCGGGCACCAGGTTGCCGGCCTCGATGAGGACAACGTCGCCCCGCACCAGCTCTCGCGCCGGCACCTCGCGGACCTGGCCTCCACGCCTGACTCTCACCAGCGGGGCGGCCAGCTGACGCAGGGCGGCCATGGTCTTCTCGGCGCGGTATTCCTGCCGGAACCCCAGGAGTCCGTTGAGGAAGACGATGGCCATGATGGCGATGGCCTCCACATAGTCACCGAGGATGCCGGAGACGATCGCGGCGATGATGAGGATGATGATGAGGATCGAAGTGAACTGCTCGAGCAGGATGCGCCAAGGGCTCTTTATCCCGGTCTGTACGAGTTCGTTTGGTCCGTGCTGGGCCAAGCGCCCCTCAGCCTCCTGGGAGGTCAGCCCACGGGCCTCTCCCGCGACTTGGCGCAGGACTTCTTCAACCGAGAGATGATGCCAGCCGGTCACTTGCTTCTCCTCGCACTTTTCTTCGCATCTTTCCCAAAACGGTGAGAAAACAACTCCTCCGACTCAGGAGTCCCCACCAAGATGAGGGCGGTGGACCGGTCCAGCACGGTATCCGGGGTCAGGTCGACCATGATGTCTTCACGACCCCTTTGGAGGGCGACCACGGTGGCCCCTGTGAGGGAGCGCAGTCGCGCCCCCAAGAGAGTCTGACCGTGAAGGACTTCGGGAACACGTCTCCAGAAGATGCGTACGCCTTCAGACAGGAAGATGTTCTTGCGGCCCTCGATGATGTTGGTCAGGATGCTGGCCCCGATTGACGAGTGTGACACCACGAAATCGGCTCCTGCCGCATAGAGCTCGGTCACGTTCTCCTCGCGGTTGGCTCGGGAGACGATGCGCATGTGTGGATTGAGGTGCCTGCCGGCCAGGGTCAAGAAGACGTTGGTGCCGTCGTTGTTGGTGGTCACTATGAGCCCGTCCGCGCGTTCTATGCCCGCTTGTCGCAGCACACTCTGGTCGCTGGCATCCCCTTTGATGACGTTTGGCTCGTCGGAATCCGGCCCTGCCCTCTGGTCGATGATCACGTGGGGCACGTCTCTTCGCCTCAGGAAACCGGCCGCCGCCGACCCCACAGTGCCGTAACCCAGGATCATGACGAAATCATCGGCGGCTTGGCTGCCGATGAGATCCTCCAGAGCCTCGAGACCGGACTCCGTGCCCACGAGCAACATGATCATTCCATCGGTGATGACCGTGTCGGGCTCGGGCAAAGAGAAGCGTCCTCGCTCCCAGATGCCTATTACCGAAACGCCGGTCTTCTGGCGGATAGCCGTGTCCTTGACACTGTGCCCAACAAACGCACTGCCGTGGGCGGGAATCTCGGCGAAGAGCAGATCGCCCAGCGAATCCACCACGTGTCCCTTGGCCCCTCGGGTGGTGGCCCGCACGGCCAGGTAGTTGCCCAGATTCTCACGGAGGGGCACCACATGAGCGGCTCCGGCGATTCTGACCAGCGCGGTGCGCTCGGGCACAGTGACGACCGCCGCCACCGGAGTCGAGCAGAGCGAACCCACGGTCAGCGCCAGGTTGGTGTTGTCGGGGTCGCTCATGTTCGCGATGACCACCCGGGCGGCGTCCACACGGACCCGTTTGAGGGCCTCTGCGTCCGTGGGCGTGCCAAGAACGGCGTTGACCCGGGTTTCCTCCAGGGCCCGCACCTCTTCCACGTCCGAACTGAGGACGACGTAGGGTACCGCGGTCGCGGTCAGGTTTCGCGCGAGAGTCTCGGTGACGGTGTCCCAGCCACAGATGATCACGTGGTCCCTGAGGCTCCGTTTCAAATGCATGCGGGGGCGATAACGCAGGAGATTCTCCAGCCAAGGGGCGAAGATCACGCTTATGATGCCGAAGGGCAGGAAGACCAGCAAGAAGATGAAGCCTGTAAGCGTCACGAAGGCGGAGAACAAGCGGCCGGCATGGCTCACGAACGTGATGTCGCCGAACCCCAGCGTGGTCATCGTGGTTATAGTCCAGTAGAGCCCGTTGACGAAGGAGTGATCGGGTTGGCCCTCATACTTGGCCATCAGGTAGCGAAAGACGAACGTATAGATCACCATCATCATGACGAGGAACACGATATAGCCCACGAAGACGAGGATGTTCCTCGCCGACCTGCCTCGCGGTATGTAGCCGGACTCCGGCATCATGGCTCTCACGCGTACCGACCTCCTTGAACGGCCCCTAGACTAGCACGCAGGCGGGTCCGCACAGGTCTCGCGTCGGTGCAGGTGTGATTGCTATGCTTTGTGGGCATCAGTAGTGCTGCAAACACACGGTCGCGGTCTGGAGCCGCAACCCTATCGCCAGGAGGAGAGACATGAGCGGTCCGAGCCGTTTCACAGCGGAGGAAGCTAAGGAAGTGGGCGATAAGCTGGGCATCGACTGGAAGGACTTCGATGTCGAGCAGTTTCGCATGGGGATGGATGTGGAACTCGAGCACGGCGTGCACGATCCCGAGACCAACGTGACCGACGACGACGCCCTCCTTACCGGCAAGATCGCCTGGGCCCACCTCAAGGAGTTCCCCGATTACTACGATCGTCTCGAGGCGATGGAGGAAGAGGCCGAGGCCTATTGGGACGCGGCCAACGCCTAGCAGGAGATCGCGTACTAAGAGATCGGGGACCCATAGGAGCGCCAGATGATCGTCACCACCAAGCAGCTCTTCGAGGTAGCCTACGGCAAGTTCGCCGTAGGTGCCTACAACATCAACAATATGGAACAGACTCTGGGCCTGTTCCGGGGCAACCTCGACTCACAGGCGCCCTTCATCATCCAGATCTCCAAAGGCGCGCGTTCTTATGCCGACAAGCGCATGCTTGAGGCTATGATCAAAGCGGCCGACCAGATCTTCCCCGAGGCCATCTTCGCGGTGCATCTGGATCACGGTGATCTGGATGCTGCGCTCGACTGTGTTGAGAGTGGCTTCTATTCGTCGGTCATGATCGATGCTTCGCATGAGCCGCTGGAGGAGAACATCCGGATCACCCGGCAGGTGGTGGAGGCTGCGCACGCCAGAGGCATCTCGGTGGAAGCTGAACTGGGCCAGTTGGGCGGGGTGGAGGAACATGTCCAGGTGGACGAGAAGAATGCCCACCTCACCGACCCCGCCGAAGCTGAGGTTTTCGTACGGGAGTCGGGGTGCGACAGCCTGGCCGTGGCCATAGGCACGAGTCATGGGGCCTACAAGTTCAGTGGGCACCAGGGTCTGCATCTTGACGTGGCGGCTGAGATCCAGAAGCGTCTGCCCGGGTTTCCACTCGTGATGCATGGGTCTTCGTCGGTGCCGCAGGAGGAGGTCGCCCGCATAAACGCGGCGGGCGGAGGCCTCAAAGGCGCCAAAGGCGTGGACGAGGACGAGTTCGTCAAGGCCGTCCCGCTGGGCGTCACCAAGGTCAACATCGATACCGACGGTCGCTTGGTGTGGACGCGTGTGCACCGCGAGTTCTTCCGAGACAACCCGGAGAAGTTCGACCTGCGCGACCCCGGCAAGATATTCATCGCCGAATACGCGAAGTTCATCGCTCACAAGAACGAGAAGCTGCAATCGGCCGGCAGTCTTGAACTGGTCCGCAAGGCGGTGGCCGGGTAGCCGTTCTGCCGAATATGGTAGCGGTTCTGCCGAGTATGCGGGGTGCGAACTCAGCGTGATCTCCAGGGGCGCAGCCACAGAGAGACCCGGCGGTCCATTCGTGCTATTTTTCCCAGTCGTGATCTTCGGCGGCAAGGGAAGGAGATAGGATGGCGGCCGGTTCTCAGGCAATGAGGGATGCAGAGTTGCGTTCGCGGACACAGGGCGGGCAAAGATCCTCCGCACACGCCTCCGCCCGCGGTGGCGTGTGCGTACACAGCGCTCAGGCGGGTAGGTGAGTGGTGAGTACCAGAAGCCCGGTGACCAATCCCTTGGCCGTCGAACTGAACGAGATCATCGCCCGCGAGGCCCCCGCGGTCTCACGGATGTTGTCGGAGCTGGGCAGACAACTCTACTTCCCGAAAGGCATCTTGACGCAGTCGGCGGAAGCCAAGCAGAAGGCCACTCGTTACAATGCCACCATCGGCGAAGCCCGCGAGGAGCAACACTCGATGGGTCTGCCCTCCATCACCCGGCAACTTTCCGGTGTGGATGCCGACCAGGTGCTTCCGTATGCTCCGGCGGCCGGCCGGGCCGATCTGCGGTCGGCTTGGCTGAAGGAGATCAAGGAGAAGAACCCTTCGCTGGAGGGTGTCGCCATGAGCCTGCCCGTGGTAACCAACGGGATCACCCACGGCCTGAGCACTGTAGCCGACATGTTCCTGGACGCGGGTGACGTTCTTCTCGTGCCCGACAAAGTCTGGGGTAACTACAAGCTGGTCTGCGGTGTGAGGCGGGGTGCCCGGCTGGTGGACTACCCGCTCCTTGGCTCTGCCGGCGGGCTCGATCTGGGGGGGCTGCGGAGAGTCATCAAGGAGCATGCAGGTGCCGGGAAGATCGCGGTGTTGTTCAACTTCCCCAACAACCCGATCGGCTACTCACTCACTTCTGCCGAAGCCGATGGGATAAGGGATATCTTGCTGGAGACCGCAACTGAAGGGGATTGCGACGTCGTCGCCATCTGCGACGATGCGTATTTTGGGCTCTTCTACGACGATGAGGTGATGAAGGAATCGTTGTTCACCCGTCTGGCCGGTGCAGATCCTCGTATCCTTGCCGTCAAGCTCGACGGGGCCTCCAAGGAGGATTACGCCTGGGGCCTGCGGGTGGCTTTCGTCACGTACGCGGTGTCCGGGGGCGCGGGCGCCTATGAGGCTCTCGAGAAGAAGACCGCAGGTTGCATCAGAGGTACCATCAGCAACTCGCCCAACATCTCGCAAGCCCTGGTGTTGCGGGCCATGAACGACCCGGCGTATCAGGCGGAGAAGGCCGAGAAATACAGCATCCTGGCGAGCAGGGCGGCAAAGACCAGAAAGATTCTGGACCGGCCGAAGTTCGCGGAGGCCTGGGAGCTCTATCCATTCAACTCCGGCTACTTCCTTTGCGTCCGCCTGAACCGGCTCAATGCTGAAGCGTACAGAGTGCGGCTGCTGGAGGAGTACGGCGTCGGAGTGATATCCACGAGCGATACCGACATCCGGGTGGCGATCTCGTGCGTGGATGAGGCCGATCTCGAGGACCTGTTCGACGTCATGCTTGCCTGCGCCCTCGAGATGCACAAGGAGTAGATGGGTAGCATCAGCATCCGGTTCTACGCCGAACTGGGCGATTTCCTCCCCGTCGAGCGACGGGGTAGGGAGTTTGAGCATGTGTGTCCCGGCAGGGATTCCGTCAAGGATGTGATCGAGGGCCTCGGTGTTCCGCACACGGAGGTCGATCTCGTACTGGTCAACGGTGAACCGGTCGGCTTCGATCACCATCTCTCTGAGGGCGACAGGGTGAGCGTGTATCCGGTGTTCGAGGCTCTTGATATCTCTGCCGTGAAGTCGGTGCGCTCCCAACCCCTGCGGGTGGTCCGTTTCGCCGCCGACGTGCATCTGGGCCGACTGGCCAGGTACCTGAGGCTGGCCGGCTTCGACACGCTCTACCGCAACGACTGGGATGATAGGGAGCTGGCCGAGACGGCCGTCCGTGAACACAGGATCATCCTCACCCGCGACCGGGGTCTACTGATGCGCAGTATCGTCACACATGGGTACGTGGTCCGTGAGACCCTGCCTCGCGCTCAGCTCGTTGAGGTGCTCGGGCGCTTCGATCTGTGGGGCTTGCTAAGACCCTTCACCCGCTGCTCGGTGTGCAACGACTGCGTCGAACCGGTGACTAAGGCCGAGATCGTATCGGAACTGCCTGCGCGGACGGCCAGGTACTACCAAGAGTTCTGGCGCTGCACGGGTTGTGGCCGGCTCTATTGGCGCGGACCTCATTACCGGTCTTTGATGAAGCTGTTCTCTCCGGATGCCGGCCCTTCAGACTTCCGCCGCCTCAGTGATCCCCGTCTTACCGAACTGCCACCGGGAGAACAGCGGCACTCCGACGAGTGCGAGTACTCCCATGGCGACGATACCCCATGAAGCCGCGTCGCTCGCGGCTGCAGCACCGGCTATCGGCCAGAGAGCCGCTCCCAGCCCTTGCGACACGCGCTGCACGGCACCGAAGAGCCCAAAAGCCAGTGCCTGGTAGTCGGATCGGAAGGTCTGGGCGAAAGCCCCGCGCACGGTGGGCGTGAGAGCGCCCGAGAAAAGGCCGTGCAGGGTCGCGCACACGATCACCAGAGGCAAAGAGGACACCACGCTGAACACGAAGGCGTTGAGCCCGAGGAGGGTCAGGCCTATCATGATGATCCGCCGCACCATGGTCTCATCGGGATGCAGACGGGAGACGATGCCGGCGCCGACCCCCGAGAAGAGCACGACGATCCCGAAGGCCAGAAGTAGACTCACTCCTCCCAGGCCCGTGACCGTCTCTACATGAAGGGGCAGGTATAGGGTGAGGCCCTGGATGGCCGAGTTCAGTGCGAAGTAGCCGGCGAGGAACCAACCTGCGCGGTACTGACGCGAAGATTCGTTCCAGAGTATCCTCATGCGCTGGTGAAGGCTTCCCTCGGGCATATGGACCGCGTCCGACTTCTTCTGCCAGAGTCTGTCCGTGTAGATGCCGGGGAGCGCGCATACGATGAAGAACAGCGCGGCCGGCACCAGGGCGAAGCCGCGTCCGCTAACTCCCGGGATAAGTCTCCCGGATATCACCAGTTCGATTATGGCCACTCCGACGGCTCCGCCCAAGAAACTCCAGGCAAGCCCGGTCGACGAGATGCTCACAACGTTCTGTCCGGCAGAGGCGGTCAGCATGGAGGCGTTATAGATGAGGCTGGAAAGCTGGAAGAAGTAGTTCGCGGCCATGGCCGTCACGACGATCACCGCCAGGGCGGCGGTCCCGGAACGGGGAAGGAATCCCAAACAGAGTAGCAGAACAGCCGCGATGCCCACCGAGGCCGAGAACCAGTTCCGGCGCGTGCGGCGCTCGTCGGCACGCACGCCAAGGTAGGGCCCGCTCAGGCCGATGGCCCAGGAGGAGACGGCCGTAGCGATGCCGAACACCCAGGCGGCCACTCCCAGGTCGCTGACTATCCAGGTGGTCAGGTAGAGGGGGATGGCAAACTCGACCGCAGTGTTACCCAGGTCGTAGGAGTACCAAGCCAGGCGGGTTCGTCTGCCCGCGGACTGGGGGTCTGTCGCGGGGTCGGTATACATCGATCGTTAGTGTACTATGACAGCTTCCGGCACGAAGAGCCTTGGGGGCGCAATGATCGGCGGCGCAAGCACGAAGGCGGGCAGGAGCGGCGCTGGGGGAGGCGTCGGCGGTGGTCTCGACACGAAAGGCATCCACGGCCTGACCAGTCCCCCTCTCTTCCGTGAATCTCAGCGGTTCAAGCAGTGGTTCTTCTACGTTCCCGTGATCATCGTCACGGTGATCGTGTGGTGGCAGTTCATCCAACAGATCGCCCTGGACCGTCCCGTCGGGGAGGAGCCGCTGCCGGATTGGCTGGCCTGGGTCCTGACCATCGTCTTCGGCTTGGGCTTCCCGGCGTTCACCGCGCTGGTCCGCATGATCACGGAGGTCAGGCCCGGAGAGCTGTCGGTACGCCTATATCCCTTCCGACCGGTGAGGATAGGAGTGGCCGAGATCGAGAGCGCGGAAACCAGGCAGTATTCGGCGATGAGAGAGTACGGCGGTTGGGGGGTCCGCCTGAGCCGGAGTTCCGGCCGAGCTTACAACGCCTCCGGCGACCAGGGGGTGCAACTGGTCATGACCGACGGCCGACGCATACTCATCGGCACTCAGCAGCCGGAGCAGTTGTTAGGTGCGCTTCGAGCGGCCGGTGTGGAGTGAGAAGTGGTGGCGTAGGGGGGTCTGCAGTGCGCATCGTGGTGGCTCTGGGCGGTAATGCCCTCTTGAAGCGAGGCGAGCCGCTCACCGCGCGCAACCAGCGGGAGAACGTCAAGATAGCGGCCCGGGCGTTGGCGCCGTTGGCTCGGGACAACAGACTCATCATCACACACGGGAACGGTCCCCAGGTGGGATTGCTGGCTCTTGAGGCAGCGGCCTACTCTGGAGTGGAGCCTTTCACCCTGGATATCCTGAACGCTGAATCCGAGGGCATGATCGGGTACATGATCGAGCAGGAGCTGGGCAATGTCCTGCCTGAAGACATCCCCTTCGCCACCATCCTCACCCAGGTGGAGGTCGATCCGGCTGATCCGGCCTTCCGGCATCCCACCAAGCCCATAGGTCCTCAGTATTCGCTCGAGGAGGCGGAGCAACTGGCTGCGGAGCATGGGTGGACTGTGGGGCTCGACCACGACATGTACCGCAGGCTGGTGTCTTCACCCCGGCCCAAGCGGATCTTCGAGATCAGGGTGGTGGAGTGGTTGGTGGAGCGAGGGGTGATAGTGATCTGCACCGGCGGCGGCGGGATCCCCACCATCCTGACCCCTGATGGGGTGTTGAGGGGCGTGGAGGCGGTGATCGACAAGGACCATGCGGGAGCCCTCCTGGCCAAGTCTTTGAAGGCGGATATGCTCCTCTTGCTGACCGATGCGGAAGCGGTCTGGAAGGGCTGGCGAACGGCGGAAGCCCGGGCGATCAGCCGGGCTGCACCCGAGGCTCTGAAGAAGCTGGAGTTCGCCGAGGGTACCATGCGGCCCAAGGTGGAGGCGGCATGCGATTTCGTCCAAGCCACCGGCGGACGAGCGGGGATCGGCGCGCTCGTGGACGCGGTGGCGATAATGGAGGGGCGGGCCGGTACCGTGGTCTCTACTGAATATGAAGGACTGGATTACTGGCCCACGCTGCTCGACCCTTAGCGTGTTTCTCCCGGCCGTGCGGCCCGCGTGACCGGTAGCCGCGTGGAATGACCTCTCCGCCATCGGTCAATGCCGGGTTAGAATCTGCACGTACACATCGATCGGCGACCGTCCTGGGAGCGCAGGCGAGGAGGTCGGTCTCCCGACCAAGACAGGAGCAGAAGATGAAAATCGCACTTATAGGCCAAGCGGCCTTTGGGGAGAAAGTTCTTGCCGCTCTACTCGAAGCCGGGGAAGAAGTGGCCGCGGTCTATATGCCGCCGGACGCCGCTTCCGGCAAGGCCAACACCTTCAGAGAGTTGGCCGAATCCAAAGGCGTTCCGGTGCGTCAGCCAAGCCGGATGCGTGACCCAGAAGTCTACGAGGACTACAAGACCTTGGGAGCGGATCTCAATGTCATGGCTTTCGTCACCGACATCGTGCCACTCACCATACTTAACCATCCCCGGCTGGGGACGATCCAGTATCACCCGTCGCTCCTACCGCGCCACCGGGGTGCGAGCGCCATGAATTGGGCCATCATCAACGGCGAGAGCAAGACCGGGCTCTCCATATTCTGGCCGGATGAAGGCCTGGACACGGGCCCCATCCTTCTGCAGAAGGAGGTCGTCATCGAGCCGGACGATACTCTGGGCACTCTGTATTTCGGCAAGCTGTTCAACCTGGGCGTCGAGGCCCTGGTGGAATCGGTACGGTTGGTCAGGGAGGATAGAGCGTCCAAGATTCCGCAAGACCTCAACCAGGGGGAGTATGAGCCCATCTGCAAGAGCATGAAGATCGAATGGGCGTACCCGGTGGGAGTGGTCTACAACATCATCCGGGGCTGTAACCCATCACCCGGAGCGGTGACGGTGTGTGGAAACCAACATCTCAAGATCTTCGACTGCGAGAAGCGGGCCGTGAGCGGGCCGGAAGCTCCGGGGACGATCAGAGAAGTGACAGAAGACGGCTTCCTGGTGGCGGCCAGCGGCGGGAGTATCTTTGTGAAGCGGGTCCAACCGGCGGGGGGAGCCAAGTCGAGTGCCGCCGAATTCGCCGCCTCGGC
>JAAYCW010000142.1 GCA_012729575.1 Actinomycetota bacterium
ACACCCTCATCTACGCGGGCGTCAAGAATGTGGGATCCTGGACGGCGCCTATCCCGCCTGGGTGGCTGCGGGCAAGCAAACGAGCACCGACGTGCCCACGGTTACACCGGTAAGCTACACCTCGACGAGAAGTGGCCGGGTGAAATTGGACAGCCTCGTAGGTGATACTGCTCCGGGCAGAACACCAAGGAGGAGTACCAACCATGCCCAGAAGACCGAGGCGCAACCATTCACCGGCGTTCAAAGCCAAGGTGGCTCTGGAAGCCATCAAGGGTGAAGAGCCTCTCATCGTGATCGCCGAGCGGTTTGATGTTCATCCCAACCAGATCACCAAGTGGAAACGCCAGCTCCTAGACGGCGCCGCCGCCATCTTCGGAGAGCAGGAGAAGGCTAACGGGGAGGGGCCGAGTGTCGCCGAGCTGCATGCCAAGATCGGCGAGCTGACCATGGAGAACGATTTTTTGTCCGGTGCGCTCGGTCGCATGGGCGGCACGAGCGCAAAGCGATGATCGACAAGACGCATCCCTTGCCCCTCACCAGGCAGGCCCGCCTCTTGGAGCTGTCCCGTTCCAGTGCCTACTACGAGCCGGTCGGAACCAGCGACGAGGACCTGGCCCTGATGGCCGCCATCGACAAGATCCACCTGAAGCTCCCGTTCTACGGGATCAGAAGGTTGCGGGGCGAGCTCTCTGACCGCGGCTTTGACGTGGGAAGGCAGCACGTGGCCACGCTCATGCGCACCATGGGGATCCAGGCGCTCTGCCCCAAGCGCCGGACCACGAAGCCGCATCCCGGCCACAAGCTCTACCCGTACCTCTTGCGCGGGATGGACATCACGGCCGCTGGTCAGGTGTGGTGCGCGGACGTGACCTACCTGCCGATGGGCCGAGGCTTCTGCTATCTCGCGGCGGTCATGGACTGGGCCAGCAGGCGGGTACTTTCCTGGAGACTGTCGAACTCGCTGGACGCCTCTTTTTGCATCGAGGCGCTCGAAGAAGCGCTTGATCGCTACGAGGCCCCGGAGATCTTCAACACCGATCAGGGTGCCCAGTTCACCTCGGAGGGTTTCACCAGTCTTCTTACGTCTCGTGGCATCAGGGTCAGCATGGATGGACGGGGCCGCTGGATGGACAATGTCTTCATCGAACGACTGTGGAGGAGCGTCAAATACGAGGAGGTGTACCTGAAAGGATACGAGAGCATTCCTGAGGCCCGTAGAGAGCTTGCCGCCTACTTCGACTTCTACAACATGAGGCGCCGGCACCAAGGGCTCGAAGACCGGACCCCTGATGAGGTCTTCTGGTCTACACTACAAAGGCAAGAAAAGGCAGCCTGACGAGCAGGTCATCACCTAAGAAACCGTTTTGGCTGTCCAACCAACCCGGCCACCTCTCCGGTTCCAGCGGACGGCATCGACCAGGGCCTTGTGCAGCGTGCCGTGGATCCTGCGGACGGAGAGCCGGGAGAGAGGTTCGGGAATCTTCTGAGGGTCGGCATCGGTCGTCGGCTTCGGCGCCGGCTTCTTCGGCTTGATCTTGGCACTCTCATCTGCCTTCTTTCGGGGCCTGAGCGGCTCCACCGGTTTGCGCGGTTCGGTGAGCAGTCGGCTGTAGAAGGCGTTGATGGCTGGGGGGGAGAGCTTCTGCAAGGGGATGTTTCCCAACACCGGATTAATGTGGCGCCCCACATGGATCTCATAGTTGAGATAGGTGGTGGGTTTCACGGTGCCTTTCACCGCCGGGAGCCATTCATCGGAGAGGTACTCGCGGACGGTGATCTTGCTGGGAGGGATGTAGGTCTGGGTCTGGATCTTCCCCAGCTCCGTGGTGAGGGCGGCCTCCGCCTCTTTCCTCGTGCGAAAGCCGGTCTCCTCCCGCTGTCGGCGCTCGACGCGATCGCGGAGTTCTCCGCCGCACCGCTCGCACTTCTCATAGGGCCGGCGTTCCACCCAGTGCCGCTTGTTGCAGAGGGTACACCGCTGGGTCTTCTGATTGCCCAGCTCGATCACAAACGACCAGACCTTGCCCCGTTGGCGGATGTGGCCTCTCACTGGTGGCTCCCCAGTCCCCTGTCCGTCAGCCTTGCATCCTTTGGCGCCTGCGCTCGGCATCCGCTCGGACC